>JAGCZS010000005.1 GCA_017959905.1 Bacilli bacterium | reverse complement strand
GTCCATCTCTGGACCATTTATCGCATTTGTTAAGAACTGGTAAGGTATTGCGCGTTGCTTCGAATTAAACCACATAATCCACAACTTGTTTTGGCCCCCGTCAATTTCTTTGAGTTTCTGCCTTGCGGCTGTACTCTTCAGGCGGATAACTTGCGCGTTAGCTGTGAACACTTTTTTAAAAAATGCCTAGTTATCATCGTTTACGGTCTGGACTAAGAGGGTATCTAATCCTCGTCGCTCCCCAGACTTTCATGCCTCAACGTCAGAATCAAAGTAAAAAATCGCCTTCGCCTCTGGTATTCTTATGCATATCTACGAATTTCATCTCTACTTGCATAATTCTATTTTTCCCCCTTGTTCTCTAGTTTTTCAGTTTTTATAGCTCAATAGAGTTAAGCTCTAAGATTTCACTATAAACTTAAAAAACCGCCTACGCATCCTTTACGCCCAGTAATTACAAAAAACGTTAGCCACCGACGTATTACCGCGACTGCTGGCACGCCGTTAGTCGTGACTTTCTTTTAAATTATTGTCAAAGCAATTGCATTTTGTTACAATTGCTCTTCTTCCTTTAAAACAGCCGTTTACGATCCTTAGACCTTCATCCGGCACGCGGAATCGCACTGTCAGGGTTTCCCCCATTGCAGATGTTTCTCGCCTGCAGCCCCCCGTAGGAGTGTGACCCGTATCTCAGTGTCACAGTTGCTAAACACCCTCTCAGGCTAGCTACGCATCATAGTCTTGGTGTGCCATTACCACACCAACTAACTAATACGACATAGGCTCATCATCTGGCGAAACCAAAGATTCTTGCGAACCTCAAGGCCTCTTTTATATTTGTAAACGAATTTACAAATACATATCCGGTATTGCAATAGATTTCCCTATTATATTCCGAACCAAACGGCAGATAACCTATGCTTTACTAACTCGTGCGCCACTAAAAAAGGTATTGCTACCTTTTTTCGTTCGACTTGCATGGCTTATACATTCCGCGAACGTTATTTTTGAGCCAGAATCAAACTCTTAAAAATTGAATTTGCTCATTTTCTATCCAGTTTTCAAAGATCTACAAACTCACCATTTACAAAATAACAAAAAAATTTTTCGACTAAAATCTTCTTAATAATAAAGATCACAGCCTCTTTATTTTTGCTAACTTATCACCGGTTAATTTTAATAATTAATAAATTATTAATTTATATAATATAATAACACTTTTTAAAAATTTTGCATTTTTTTTGTTATTTTTTTTGATTAATTTTAAAACATTCAACAATACAAGACACAGTAGCGCCGACTAACGGATTATTTCCCATACCAACAAAACCCATCATTTCGACATGAGCAGGAACAGAACTAGAGCCTGCAAATTGAACATCACAATGTACTTTTCCTAAAGTATCTGTCATACCATATGAAGCTGGTCCAGCGCCTACATTATCTGGATGCAATGTTCTTCCAGTGCCGCCGCCACTAGCAACAGAAAAATACTCAATACCTTTTTCAAAACATTTTTTTTTATATATTCCGGCAACCAGATGTTGAAAACGTGTTGGGTTCGTTGAATTGCCTGTAATAGATATACCAACATTTTCAAATTCCATAATTGCAACACCTTCCGTCACATCATTTGCGCCATAACAAAAAACATCAGAACGATAATCGTTTGAAAATTTTTTCTTATTGAGAATAATTAATTTATTATTTTCAAAATTAAATTTTGTTTCTACGTATGTAAACCCATTAATACGAGAAATTATATAAGCTGCATCTTTTCCTAAACCGTTAAGGATCACTTTTAATGGATTCTTACGAATTTTATTTGCATTCAGCGCTATTTTAATTGCGCCCTCTGCCGCTGCGAATGATTCATGACCTGCTAAAAAACAAAAACATTTAATTTTATCATTCAACAGCATCGCGCCTAATTTAGCATGTCCTACACCAATTTTACGAATATCAGCAACACTTCCATTTATACAAAAAGATTGCAAACCATCACCAATATTATCAGCTATATCTAATACAGTTTTAGAACGTTTTTTTAAAGCGATAGCGCAACCTAATACATACGCAAATTTCGCGTCTTCAAAAGCAATCGGTTGTGTGTCAGACACTATTTTATACGGATTAACATTTTTAGATAAACAAAAATCGAAAGCCTCTTTTAAAGAATTAAAACCATTATTTTTTAAACATTTATTAATGTTATCTTTACGACGATCATAATTTTCTATTTTTATTCCTATATTGTCTTTCTCGTTCATAATTTTTTTCCTAATTTTTATCATTCTTTTCTCGGATCTATATATTTATAACCATCTTTATATCTACCATAGTATCCAATCGCTTTTTCAAAAGCTTCTTTATAATCAATACCTGCTTTAATATTTTTCATCATCTTTCCTAAATTCACAAATTTATAGCCTATAATTTCATTATTTTTATCTATAGCCATGTCAAGAACATAACCGTCTGTTATTTCTAAATATCTTGCGCCAGTTTTTGTTGAAGAAAACATCGTTCCTATTTGTGAACGTAACACGCCGCCTAAATCTTCTAAACTAGAACCAATAGGCAATCCGTTTTTGCTGAAAGCTGTTTGCGATCTTCCATAAACAAGCTGTTTAAAAATTTCCCGCATTGCTACATTTATTGCGTCGCATACGAGATCTGTATTTAACGCTTCTAAAATCGTTTTGCCTTGCAATATTTCTGCAGCCATAGCAGCTGAATGCGTCATGCCAGAACAACCTATTGTCTCTATTAAAGCCTCTAATATAATTCCGTTTTTAACGTTCAACGTTAATTTACAGGTTCCCTGCTGTGGTGCGCAACTTCCAATGCCGTGTGAAAGCGCAGAAATTTGTTCTATTTTTTTAACTTTTACCCATTCTCCTTCTTCGGGTATTGGCGCCGGACCGTGATCGCAGCCCTTTGCTACGCAACACATTTCACTAATCTTTTTAGTAAAAGTATCCTCTTTATTTGACATATTTATCTCCTGTTTTTTCTGATTTATCGATAACAATTGGAAGTATAATCATAGAATTTTCTCTATCATCTTTAGATAATTTTCGTTTTAAACCATAATAAATACTTTCGCTAATATTTTTATTTTCTTTAAAACAATTGTTTATTATATTAACTACCTCATTATTGATAGACTGTAAATTTTCATAAATATTACATCCTACCAAGGTAATCTCTGGTTTAGAAATTATTTTTTTATGCGCCTTATCAATAATTGCCGAAACAATTATCATGCCGCCTTTGCTAATTAAAATTCTTTCGTTAACAATATTGCTGCTAATTTTTTTGCCATCTTCAATTAAAAAAACATCTTGTTTCTCTTTAAAAACGCCAACGTTATTTTTAGAAATTATAATGCCTAATCCATTTTCAAGAATAAATATATTTTGATGTGTTAAAAATCCTGTCTGAAATGCTAATTGAGCATTTAAAGTCAAAAGAAAAAAATTACCATTTATTGGCAAATAATATTTAGGTTTAAATAAATACAACATGTTTTTTAAATCTTCTTTAGACGGCAGCATTTCTAAATATTTTTTACTAATATCAACGATATCAACTTTAATTTTGTATAAGTTATTAAGCATATCACTATGCGGCAATTCATTATTTTTGTCCGTTGATAATGCTAAAACAAAAACCGTTTTTACAGATAAAAAATTAAACCCATTTTTGTTTTCTGAATGTAAAAATTTCAATTTATTATAAATAGCTCTTTCATCACCTAACATAATTAACAATGACGATGTATCACTACTATTAATGTTTTTTTGTAAAAAAATACCATTTGGAATATTATTATCAGGAATTACTTTAAATTTTTCCCAAAAATTAAACGTTTCATTATCATAAGCAAACAATTTATAATTACATAATGTCGCTAAACGAATAACTTCTAATAAACCATATATATTTTCGGCTGATAAAGCAATAATTATTCGTTTTGTATTGTCAAATAAATTTTCAATAAGTGGTGTTAACCTGTTATTTGGCGATGTGTATCCATTTCTAAAAGCGAATAATGAAGAACTCATTAATAAAAGAGTATTTTGTTTTGTTAAATCAAACAAATGAGAACTATACATATTAAAATTGTTTAAATTATTGTTCTCGATAATAAAATCGCCAATATAAACAATATTACCTAGATTTGTTTCGATGGATATGCCAACACTGCCTGGAACGTTATGACAAGTAGGGAAAAAAACAAAATTTGTATTCCCTATTTTTATCTTATCCGACGGTTTAATAACATGAAAAATAATATTTTCGTTCCTAAGATTGTTTTTTTTAATGAAATATTCTAAAAAAAATTTAGTAACTTCAGTACAATAAATTGGTGCTGGACAATCGTCAATTATATATGGTATAGCAGCGTAATTATAGTAATGCGCATGTGAAATAACGTAACCTTGAATTTTGTCTTTATTTCTTTTTAAATATTCGTAATTAGCTATAACATATTCAATGCCTGGCGTAGATCGAGATGGGTATTTAACACCGGCATCTAAAATAAAAATTTGCCCATTAACCTCTATAGAAAGCGTATTTTTGCCGTTTTCGCCTAAACCGCCAAGAGCGATAATTTTAATTTCATCTGTACTTTTTTGTACAGCTGCATTTTCTTTTATAATTGGCTGTTCCATCTAAATAAATTTCACACAATTTTTTTCAATTTAAACTAATAATATTTTTATAATGTTCAAACAAGAAATAAGTACCAATATAATAAATCATAGCAAAAAAAGATAAACCAAAAAATGGTGGCCTACCCCTGAGTCGAACAGGAACCTACAGATTTTCAGTCTGTTGTACTAGCCGTTATACGAGTAGGCCATTTTATTTAGTTTATTTACATCAAATTTATAAAATAAATTTATTATGTTTGGCGGATCAAACGAGAATCGAACTCGTATCTCTTCCGTGACAAGGAGGCGTGACTGCCATTACACCATTGATCCAAAGAAATAAATTAAATTCTAAAATTTACTTTATTTTTTCGTTCTTCTGTTGTTATTATAACAATTTTAATTGATTCCTTAAAGTTTATAATAAAAAAACTTTAACAACAATTCCAAAAGTTTTTATTAACACATAAATAAAAAAATCAACTTAAATTTATTAAACAAAAACCAAAATTAATTACATTATTAAAAACACACATGACAACTCCATCAAAATACAATAATTTTAAAAATTTTTTATAATTCTAATATTCAGTGTTAAAACTAAATTTACATGATTTTAAAATAACCATGTAAAATAAAAATATGTAATATAAAACAAAAAAATAAAAATGAAAACGAGTATAAAAATATTATCAATAAATTCAGGAAGTAGTTCCTTAAAATTTAAACTATATGAAATGCCATCAGAAAAAGTAATTGTTTCTGGTTTAGCCGATAGAATAGGCGATGAAAAAAACGGAATTTTTTATATAAAAAACGGTTATACTGGCGAAAAAAGAGATATTAACGTAAAAATTAAGAATCATACAACCGCTGTAAAAACATTATTAAATGCTCTAATTGATTTTAAAATAATCAAGGATTTTAATGATATTGACGCTGTCGGCCATCGCGTCGTTCAAGGCGGAAATTTTTTTTCGCACGGCGTGATAGCTGATGAATACGTCGAAAAAAAAATTGAAGATTTAATTCAGTTAGCTCCTTTACATAATAAAGCTAATTTAATTGGTATTAAAGCTTTTAAAAAAATTATTCCAAACGCTTTATCTGTAACTTGTTTTGACACTGCTTTTCATCAAACTATGTCTGCCGAAGATTATTTATTTCCGATTCCTTATGAATATTATGAAAAATATAACATTCGTCGCTACGGAGCGCATGGAATTAGCCACAATTTTTTAGCTCAAAAAGCCAAAAAATATTTAAAAAATATTAAAAATCCAAAAATTATTTCATGTCATTTAGGAAATGGCGGCTCAATAACGGCAATCAAAAATTTCAAATGCATCGCAACATCTATGGGGTTAACACCATTAGGCGGAATTATGATGGGCACAAGATGCGGTGATATTGATCCAAGCGTATTTTATTTTTTAATGAAATGTACAAACAATAACGGTCAAGATATATATGAAATATTAAACAAAAAATCCGGTTTTTTAGGAGTATCAGGTATTAGCAACGATTCTCGTGATATTATAATTGCAGATCAAAAAGGCATTTCGCAAGCTCAATTATCAAACGCTTTATTTGTAAGAAGAGTGGCAGATTATATAGGCCAATATTTTGTTCGATTAGGTGGATGTGATCTCATTATTTTTTCTGGCGGCATTGGTGAAAATAGTAGTTTTATTCGTGAACGAATTTGCGCGGCCATAAAAGAATCGCTTGGAATTAGCATTGATAAAAAAAGAAATGATTTTTTAAAAAAAGGTGAAGAAAAGGTTATAAGTAATGATGATAGTAAAATTAAAATTGTTGTCATCCCAACCGACGAAGAATTAATGATCGCCAAAGAAACTTATAATATTTTGAAAAATAAAAATAAAATTGAAAAATAGTAATTTTAAAGTTCTATCTGAAAAATTAACACTTTTTGACAAAATAGCTATTTTTCGCCATATTCATCCAGATTTCGATGCAATTGGAGCGTCGTTTGCTTTAAAAAAAGCTATATTATTAAATTTTAAAAAAAAAGATGTCAAAATATTTGGAGATAATAACGACAATTTTATTAAGAATAATATCTGCCCAAAAAGTGATAAAGTATCCGAAAATTGGTTTTCAAAACCTTTTTTAGCAATAATTCTAGATACGGCAAATAAAAGCCGCGTCTCTAATCCGAATTGGACCAAAAATGATTACTCAATTAAAATCGATCATCATCCATTTATTGAAAAATTTTGCAAAAAAGAATATATCGACTCTAATGCCTCTAGTACAAGTGAAATTTTATTTTATATATTCAAAAAAATAAAATTTAAAATCGATGAAAGCGTCGCTAGTTTCTTATACATGGGAATCGTTGGTGATACAGGGAGATTTAGATATAACTTAAGTTCAAAAACTTTCTCGACTGTTGAATCGTTACAAAAAAATATAGTTGATTTAAGTGTTTTATATAATCGTATGTATTCGCGCGATTTAAATGACATTCAAATTATTACTTTTATACTTAGTAACTATATAGTTTATAAAAATAAAATTATTTATTACATACTGTACGACAAAAATTTAAAACAACTAAATATGGACGTTAATAAAGGGAAAGAATTTGTTAACATCTTTCAATCGATAAAAAATATTTGTATTTGGTGTTCAATTACAGAAGACGTAAGTGAAAAATGTTTTCGCGTATCGATTCGCAGTAGTAAGGCTAAAATTAACGATGTCGCAACAAAATGGAATGGTGGCGGTCATGCAAAAGCTGCTGGCGCCAAAATATTTGATATAAAAAAAGAATTAAAAACCTTTCTTAATGATTTATACGACACTATTGATTAAATTAAAATGAATTTTATTCCTTTACATATAAGATCCGTTTATTCTTTTTTTAATAGTTGTTTAACAATCGAAAATATAGTCTTAACTGCTAAAAAAAATAATTTAAGCTATATTTCCCTCACTGATTTTAATTCGTTGAGCGCAGCAATAAAATTTTGTTCTTTATCACAACAACAAAATATAACGCCTATTATCGGCGTTGATTTAAAAATTAACGATCTTTTAATAACATTTTTAATTAAAAATGAAAATGGATATAAAAATATTCTGATTTTATTAGAAAAATTTAACAACCAAACTCTTTTCGTAGAAAATCTAATTGACTATAATGATGGATTAATTGCTATTGTTTCTTCTAAACAATCAAAATTATTAGAAAAAATACAACAAGAAAAAAATAATGAGACCGAATCTTTATTAAAAAAAATAAATGATATTTTCAAAAATAACTTTTTTATAGGCTTGGAAATCTATAACGGCTCTAATTTATTAAACATTGAAAAAATTCGAGCATTTATAAAATCAAATAATTTTCAAAATGCCGCTTTTCCATTGATTAAATATCAAAAACCATCTGACGAATTGGCATATTTAATGTTACAAAGTATTCAAAATAATCAAGAAATTGATAAAAATCAGCTAAAACAAAATGGCATTTATTACTTTTATGATGAAACAGAGATACAAAAAAATTTTACAAAAGAAGAAATAAGCAATACGCAAAAAATAGCTCATTTGATTAATTTTGATTTAATTAAAACATTGAAAAATAAAAGTGCCAACAAAATTCTTAATGACAAAAAAAAAGAAGAGTTTAAAAAAATCGTTTTTGCATCGTTAGAAAAAAAAATTGGCCCTTTAAATAAAGATTACTATAACAGACTCAATTACGAAATTGATATTATAAATCGAACTAATTATACTAATTATTTTCTTGTAGTGGCTGATTATGTACAATTTGCTAAAAATAAAAATATTTATATTGGCCCTGGCAGAGGATCGGCTGGCGGAAGTCTTGTGGCATATGCACTCGGGATTATAACGATTGATCCAATAAAACATGGCCTTTTATTTGAGCGTTTTCTTAATGTCAATCGTGGAAAAATGCCTGATATTGATATCGATGTCGAAAGCGAGAAAAGAAGCGAAATAATTCAATATTTAAGAGATAAATACGGCGTTAACAATATCGGTTTTATTTCTGTTATCCAAACTATTAAAGCTAAACAATCGCTAAATTATATTGAAAAATTATTTAATATTAAAAACCACTATATTGCCACTATACATAAAGCTCTAAATAATTACGACAATTTAAAAAAAGCATATAAAGAATCTTTTAATTTTAAAAAACTTATAAATAGTGACAAATATTATTTATTTATTTTTAAAATGGCTAGTAAAATAGAAAATTTTCCTTGCAAATTAACTACTCACGCGTCAGGAATAATTATAAGCAACAACGATTTAACCAAAATTGTTCCGACATTTAAAAATGAAAATAACAATCTTACTATTTCTTTTACAAGCGATGACTTAGAAAAGGTTGGATTCACAAAAATGGATCTCTTAAGTCTTGACAGTTTAAGCATAATAAAAAAAATTATAAAAAATATAAACAAAAATAAAAAAGACAACCTAAATTTTGATGCATTACCTTACGATGATAAAACAGCTATTGAATTTATTGCAAACGGATATACTGCCGGCATTTTTCAATTAGAATCGAAAAACGAAATTATCGAAATAATGAAGAAAAATATTTCGAATTTTGATGATATTGTTTTACTAATATCATTATATAGACCTGGCTCTATAAAACATATAAACGAATTTTTAATACGCCAATCAGGCAAAAAACAAATAAATTATCCTAGTAATAAGATAATTAACATTCTTCGGCCGACATATGGAATTATTGTATTTCAAGAGCAAATTATTCAAATTGTAAACGCTATGGCAAATTATGATTTTAATAAAGCAGATATTTTTAGAAGACAATTAACAAAAAAAATAAATTTAAACATTTTAAAAGAAAATTTTATTAACGATTCAGTTAAAAATGGATGTTCAATCACTGAAAGTCGCTTAACTTTTGATCTTCTCGAAAATTTTGCCAGTTTTAATTTTAATAAAAGTCACGCCGTAGCATATGCCAAATTAATTTGTCAAATGGCTTTTTTAAAGGCGCATTATGATTTGTTTTTTTATGTGACTATTTTAAACCGAAGTAACAAAGATAATGTTATTTTTAATGAAATTCAAAAAAGAGACATTTTACTGTCTGTGCCAAACATAAATGATATTTCAGATGAATTTGTTGTAAAAAATAACAGCATATTATTTTCCATTGCTGCTATTTGTTCGGCAAAACAAAATGCTCTAAATATTTTGAAAGAACGAGATGAAAATGGTTTTTTTTCAGATTTTATCGCTTTTGCTACAAGGATGACAAAATATCGTTTGCCGCAAAAAGAAATTGAATCATTAATTAATTGTGGATGTTTCGATTGTTTTAATCAAAATCGCCACAAATTAAGAATGTCACTAAAACATATTCTTAATTTTGCTAATTTAACTAAAAATATTACTGAAGATAGCGCTATTAACGATGTAATACCAAAACCTAAAATAATAAATGTTGAAAAAAATACTATAAATTATAAAAATGAAATAATTAATGAATGCAATTGTCTTAATTTTTTAGTAACGCCTATTTTAAAAGAAGAGTATAAAAAAATAATCGGGCAAATTCAGAATATTCCAATAAAAAATGTAAAAAAAAATAGCAATTTTTTTAATATAGTAGGTTTTATAAAACAAAACAATAACACAAAAAACAGCAATTACCTTATTATAAATGACATTTACGGTGATTCTTTAGAAATTAATAATTATGTTAGTATTAATTTTGATGAGTATTTGAACAAAATGTTATTAATTTCGTGTCACTTTGATTTTCAAAAAAAATGTTTTACAACAGGAAAAATTAAAATATTATGAAAAAAATCATTATTATTGATGGCTGTGCGATTCTCTATCGAATTTATTACGCTACTGCAATAAACCAAAAAAATAATTCAATTATGTGTACACAAAATGGCAATCCTACAAATGCTATATTTGGTTTTATAAACGTAATATTAAAATTAATCGCCGATCTTAACGAAGAAGATCTAATCTTTGTTGGTTTTGATAGCGGCGATAGTTTTCGAAAAAGAGAATTCGACCGATACAAAATTAATAGAAAGCCAACTCCACAAGAGTTAAAAGAGCAAATCCCTGCTATTTATGAATTTCTAGATGTAGCAAATATTAAATACTTTCAAAAAACAGGTTTTGAAGGCGATGATATATGCGGATCGGCCGCTGTTTTAGCTTCCAAAAATAACTATGATGTTTTTATCTATACAAGCGATAAAGATTTTTTGCAATTAATAAACGATAATATATCAATTAAAATGATGCGTAAGGGGTTAAGCGAAGTAAAAACCGTTACCGCCAAAAACATTAAAGAAATATATGGTTTTCGGCCAAATCAATTAACTGATTTTAAAGGATTAGTTGGGGATGATAGCGATAACTTACCAGGCATACCTAAAATTGGTCCCAAAAGAGCTATAGAATTATTAGAAAAATATAATAATTTAGAAAACGTAATAAAACATGTTGATGAATTAAAAGGACAAATTAAAGAAAATATAATAAATTTTGCCGAGCAAGGTAAAAAAACAAAACAATTAGCTACTATTGAAAAAAATATAATTTTGCCATTTAAAATTAACGACCTTAATTTCAAAGAATTTAATATTAAAAAAATAGAAACATTTTGTGAAAAATACGAATTAAAAAGTATTTTTCGTAAAATTTTAGCATTAAATAAAATTAAAAAAAATAACAAAATAGAAAATGACTATTTAATTGTTAATGATTTACCAAAGAGCGAGTATAACAGCATTGATTTTTGGTTATTAACAAATAATGATGACGACTATCACAAAAAAAACACAATTATTAAAATGATTTTTGTAAAAACTAATGAAAATTCTTTTATTATCTACGGGCAACAATTAAATAACGCTAAAAATTTAAAAAAAGTTCTGGATGACAAAAACATTAAAAAATATACTTACAATTTGAAAAAAATAAAAATAGTTCTTAATAATATCAATTTCAACGTTAATGGTGTTGTTTTTGATTTAATGATTGCTGCCTATTTGTTAAATCACAATATTGAAGATGATTTAAATCAAATTAAAAAAACGAGCGACGATGACAAAATCGTTGCAAAAGAATATATTGCTGTTTTAACAAGATTAAAAGATATTTTTTTAAAAGAACTGACTAAACATAAAATGTTAGATCTCTTCAATAATATTGAAATGCCATTAAGCGACGTTTTGACTTCTATGGAAATAGAAGGCGTTCCTGTTAATAAAAACGAACTAAATAATATAAAACTTTTTTTTGCTAAAAAAAATAATTCTATTGAAAATGAAATTTTTGACATTGCCGGTAAAAAATTTAATATATTGTCACCAAAACAAGTAATTGATGTATTAAATGAAAAAATCATTTTAAAAAATAAAATCACATCTACAAACGCTGATAATTTACTTAATCTCAAAGATACAAACCCACTAATCGACAAAATTTTAAAATATCGTAGTTATGCGAAATTAATTGCTTATATCGAAAACTTAATTAGTAACATTCAAGAAAATAAAATTCATACTATCTTCAATCAAACAAAAACATCAACTGGAAGATTATCTAGCAGTAAGCCTAATTTGCAAAACATTGCTATTAATAATGAAGAGGAAAAAGAAATTCGGAAATCTTTTTTTTATCAGGACAATGACTGCTTTTTTTTGTCATTTGATTATTCACAAATTGAGTTAAAAATATTGTCTATTTTATCAAATGAAAAAGATTTAATTGATATATTTAAGCAAAACAAAGATATTCATTGTGAAACAGCTAAGAAAATTTTTAATATTGTTAATCGAGAACCAACACCATCAGAAAGAAAAATCGCAAAAGAAATTAATTATAGTATCATATACGGAATTCAGCCGTTTAATTTATCAAAAAAAATAAATAAAAGCATTTCTGAATCTAAAGAAATTATTAATAATTTTTTCAAAAAAAACGAAAATATTAAGTCTTTTTTAGAACAAATCATTGCCAATATGAGTAAAAACCAATATGTCGAAACTTTTTTTCATAGAAAACGATTTTTTGAAAATGACGAAATAAATAATAAAAATTTTCATATTAGAGAATTTGCTAAAAGAGCTGCTATTAATGCACCTATTCAAGGAACTGCCGCTGATATTATCAAAATATCGATGATAAAAATTAACAACATTTTAAATAAAAAAAATTATAAAAGTAAATTAATTTTACAAATTCATGACGAACTTGTATTTAAAGTATTTTCAGAAGAAAAAAAGAATCTAGTTGAGGACGTGACAAATATTATGGAAAATTTTGACTGTTTTCCTATTAAATTAAAAGTCGATGTGCACTACGGAAAAAGCTTATATGATGTTTAATTTTTTGCCAAATGTATTGTAGTGTATTTGTGTGCTATTTATGATATAATGAAAGTATATTTAAATTTAAAGGAGAAAAATATATGAAAAATGAAAATTGTAATGATCATGAGTGTTCTTGCTGTTCCGGCACAAAAACACGTAAAAAAATGCAAGGATTAATTTATAAAGGTGTAATGGATTTTGAAAAAGTTGAATTAGATTATCCTGAATGTGGGCCAAAAGATGTTGTTGTAAAAAATATTATGTCTAGCGTATGCGGAACTGATATTACAACAATGACAGTTGGCGGTGCAGCTGTTGGCGTCGATAAAAACGACCAATTTGGTCACGAATTTATTGCTGTTGTTGATGAAGTTGGTTCTGAAATAAATTTTGTAAAACCTGGCGATAGAGTTTTTGTTAGTCATTGCGATCGTCGCCCACCAAAATGTGGCCAATCAAAAATAAAAATCGGAAACACAACAGGGGCTTTTTCGCAATATGTTTACATTCAAGAAGCTGTTCTGAATTATAATATTTTTCCTATTCCTGATAGTATGACTTATGAAAGAGGTGTTCTTATTGAACCGTTGTCTATTGGAGTACACGCTGTAAATAGAGTTTCAGGAATTAACAAAGATTCGAATGTTATTGTTTATGGTTCTGGTTCTATAGGACTATGCACTGTTATGGTATTACAAGATAAGGGTATTAAAAATATTATTGTTGTAGATATTGATGATTATAAATTAAGTTTTGCTAAAAAATTTAATGTTACAACTTTCAATTCAAAATCCGGCGATGTAGTTGATTTTGTAAAAAAAACATGGGGGACATGTGATGATGTGACAAATACGAAAACATGGAATGTTGATTATGTTTTTGACTGCGCTGGAGCTAAAAGCATTATTACTGATTTTATCGATAATGCTAAACCCGCTTCTACTTGTGTTTTAGTAGCTATACCAAAATACATCGAAGAAATTCCACTTAAAAAGATAGTTATGCGCGAAAGTAATTTAATTGGCTCTATAATTTGTAACGAATTCGATTCAATGGAAGCTATTAAAATTCTAAGCAAAAAAGAAAATAATCTTGATGAAAAAATTATTTCAGACGTATTTCCTTTTGCTCAAATAGTAGAAGCTATGCATAAAGCCATATCTGGTAAATGCCTTAAAGTAGTTATTGATTTCAGGAAATAATTACTTTATAAATGCCTGAATTACCTGAAGTAGAAACTGTTAAACAATATCTAGATAAAGTTATAAAAAATAAGGTAATCAGCGACGTTGTTATTCTTCATAATAATATTATTTGTGGCGATTACGACTTTTTTAAAAAGTCAGTTATTGGCAAAAAAATCGTCCAAATAAAGCGTTACGGAAAATATTTAATATTTGTTCTTGATAAAAAGTTCGTTATTCTTGCTCATTTGCGAATGGAGGGTAAATATATTTTTTTCAAAAATCAAGAAAATATTTCGAAGTATGCGCGTGTTGTCTTTTTTTTTAAAAATGGCGGCATCTTAAATTATGATGATTCACGAGCTTTTGGGAAAATACATATAAAAAATAAAAGTAACTATTTTTTAACAGACCCTTTAAAAAAAATAGGCCAAGAAGCTATCGAAAATATTAATGTTAATCAATTTTATAATTTAATACACAAAAAGAAAAAGAACATTAAAACAATATTATTAGATCAAAGTATTATTTCTGGTATAGGAAATATATATGTCACTGAAATTCTTTTTAAAAGCAAAATATCTCCTTTAACCAAAGCTAATAAATTAAACAAAAATGATTTATCGACAATATTAAAAAACGCAAAATGCATTTTGTTAGATGCAATTAAGTTGCATGGATGTTCCGCAAAAAGTTTTACTTATTCATCAAATAAAAAAGGGCAATACCAAAATTTTTTACAAATTTATGGAAAAAATAAAGGCAATTGCCCGGTATGTAATAATAAATTAACAAAAATAAAAATTAGTAATCGTGGAACGATATATTGTAATAAATGCCAGATTACGAAATAATTTTATTATTTTTATATTTTTTTGCTGATATATCGAATGGTTGCCCACACATCTTTAATAGCAACTCTTTGAATTTTGCCCCTTCTATTCCATTTTTTCCGAACGAATACATTCTGGCGATATCTTCATAATTAAAATGACTATTTATTATAGTTAAAAGATTCTTTTTAGATCTAGATAATAAAATCGGCCAAACTATTCTATCTCTAATAAATTCACTTTTAAATTCATCGCCAAAATTATCAAAAACCATAAAATAAACATTACTATATAAATCCATTAATTTTCGAAATTCATTTTGATCGTCAAAAAATATTTTCTGCAAATAGTTAATTCTTTCTGGAAAATTTAAAAACGCACTGACGCTTTTTTTAACTTCTAAACTTTTTAAAAAACTATTTAAAATAGCAATTGAAACATATGTTTTTCCAGATGAAAAATTCCCATATATAAAAATTCCACCCATTTGCTGCTCTTTTAACATTTCATAGCACTTTTTTAACAATGGATAGCGATTTCGACTATCGTCCCAATTATGTATTGTTAACTCATTTTCTTCTTTTAAAGAAAACATTGTTAATGGAAAATCTCTAAATGGGCCTAAATAAGCTAAATCATCAAAAATATATGGTTTATTTTTCTCATCGAATTTTTTTTTCCATTTGCACGGAGATAACATTTGAAAAACATAATGACCGTTAAATTCTAAATTAATTTCATAATGACGATAATGTGGTTGCGGTTTATTGCAATCAAAAAAATCCGCCTCTTTGCACTTTAAACAATATTTAATATCGTTTATATATAACCAAATATCCGATAAATAATTAGAAATTATTTTTTTATAATTTTCGTCGTTTTTCACCTGAAAAATATTCTTTAATTGTTCTCTTATTTCAACATGTTCGTCTAAAAAAGCAATAGTTTTTATAAATATTTCTTTTTTTATCTTTTCTATTTCGTTGTTTTTTATGTTTATTTTATATTTATTCAAAAGTTCCATGCTTAATATTTCATTAATTTCTTCAATTCTTTTAAAAGCTTGTCTTTTTCGTGCTCGTCTTCTTCGCTCCATCCTTCATAGCCGTTGTTATTATTGCTATCGTTATTGTCTTGATTTGAAAATAATGGTTTTGGTTTAATATCTCTAGCAACATATTCAATAACATCTCCTGCGTTAGTTATTTTTTCTCTTATAATAGCCCCGGCTATTGTGTCGATATATCTTCGATTAATAGAATTATCAAACTTTTTAAAACTGATCCACAAAAGAGCATTAATTACAGAATTACTTAGCTTTAAAGTATTTCTTAAATAAAAAATATAATTTAAATCTGATTCCGTCACCGGAATTCCGCTCTGCTTTAATTGCAAATATTCTCTTGGAGATATTTTATCCATTAATGATATTTCTTTAATAGACATCGTTTTTTTAGAAATTTTAATAACTGGATTTTTTTCACGTTGCATAATAGAATTTTCTATAACAAAATATTTAGCTTTTTCACGTGATTTTTTAGCTAACATTGTTATATTAATACGATTTCCTTTTTTTTTATTTTCGTCATATATTAAAAGCACAATGTCGCCCATAATATCAGCGTTTAATCCATATAATGTAGCGGTTTCTTCTATTTTTTTGCATTCGCTAGACGTTAAAGAATGCTCATTTATATTGCTATCTCTTAATTTTTTAAAAAAAATATCAAATTGAAAACCAGTGCCTTCACTAACAGATTTATTATCTTTTAAGATTCCTTCTAATTTAATGTCTAAATCCTTTGCATCTGGACTAAAAATATCATTAAAATCTGCCGAAATATCATTAAAATTGTCTAAAACTATATTGTTTTTATAATATTCAATTATTTTTAATGCATTTTTTTTTCCAATATTTTTTATTAGTTGGCCATAAAAAAGCGCATTATCAAAAAAATCCATAATTTTTTTTGGCGCAAATAAAATATACTTATATTTTTTTACATTTTTAAACTTTTTTTGATATGTTTTAAGCAATCCGCAAGCCTCTAACGATCTACGAGCGTATAAAAAATTACCAGCAGATATATGCATAATATCAAAAAAGAACTTATGTTGTATTTCTTCTTTATAATCGATGTAATTGAGCAATGTAAAATATAACGAACAAGCCATATACCCGATAAGCGGCTGATATAATCTAAAAATAGTTTCTAGTTCGACACTGCCAATTATGCAATTACTATATATTTCGGCAATGTCGTTTTCGCCTATATATTCCAATACAACATTATCTCTTGCCATTCTCTTAATTTTATCATTACATAAACAGTTTTTTTACAATTTTCTAATTTTTAAATTATAAAATTCTGTAAAATTACTAAATAGATAAAATTAAAATTAGATCAGATAAAATGAAAATTCAAAAAAATATTGCTATTTTAACCAGTGGCGGAGATTGTCCAGGAATGAATGCTTTAATAAACGCAATAGTAAAAAAAGGGGCGGAATATAATTTTAAAATTTTTTTTATTTTTGACGGATACTACGGACTTTTTAAAAACCAAATTTACAAAAATGATAAAAATGATTTTTCAAACATAATAGCTTGCGGCGGCACTATATTAAGAAGTTCGCGTTTTGAAGATTTTAAAAAAAGAGAGATAAGAGAAATGGCTGTTAATAATTTAAAAAAAAATGAAATTGATGCTTTAATTTGTATTGGCGGAAATGGAACGTACAAGGGAGCATACGAATTATCAAAAATGAATGTTAATTGTATTTGTATACCGGCGACTATCGATAATGATATTGTTCTTACAGATTTTACTCTTGGTTTTGATACTTGTCTAAATACAATTGTTAACTGTGTTGACAAAATACGCGATACAACTATGTCACATCAAAAATGTTCTATTATCGAGGTAATGGGGAGAGACTGCGGTGATTTATCATTTTTTTCTGGTTTAGCTTTGTATGCTGATATCATAAGCACGTCTAAAAATTTTTTAACAATTAATGAAATAATTGAAAAAATAAAAAAAATTCTTAATAAAAATAAAAGAAACATAATAATAATTGTTAGCGAAAAACTTTATGATGTTCAAGATTTGGCAACAGAAATCGAAAAAACATTAAATTATAAATGCAGCGCAGAAATATTAGGTCATTTGCAACGAGGCGGAACGCCAAGCGCTTTTGATAGAATATTAGCATATAAATTCGGAACAAAATGCATCGAACTTATTCAAAACGATAAAATAAATGGCTGTATTGGCATTAAAAATAACAAAATACTATACCATGATTTTCTAACAATCGAAAAAGAAATTTTTAAAAATAAAAAATAAAAACTATGAATTTTATTGATATAAATAAAAAAACCAAAATTATCGCGACTATCGGTCCGGCAAGTGACACATATGAAAAAATATTGCATTTAGTTAAAAATGGAGCCAATATTTTTCGCTTAAATTTTTCACATGGAAATTACGAAGAGCATCTCAAAAGAATCAAAATTATTCACGAAATCAACGAAAAAAATAATATTTTTATTCCTATTATTTTAGATACAAAAGGGCCAGAGATACGTATCGGTAAATTAAAAAATAATGAAGTATTTATAAAAAAAAATAGTACTTTTATAATCTGTTTTGAAAATATCTTGGGAACTGAAAAAAAAATTTCTATTAATTGTCATAATTTTTTTGAAGTTATTAAGGAAAAAGAATTAATCAAAATTGATGATGGCAACTTTATTGTAAAAGTTATTAAAAAAGACTTTAACAAAAAAGAATTAATTGTTCAAGCTTGTAATGATTATTTATTAAAAAATGGGAAAAATGTTAGTGCGCCTAAACAAAAAATTAAAATGAATTTTATTTCCGAGAGTGATAAAAATGATTTAATTTTTGCTTGTAAAAATAACATTGATTATATAGCAGCAAGTTTTACCAGTAAAAGTGACGATATTAAAAGTATTAGAAAAATATTAAAAGAAAATAACAAACCTAATATTCAAATAATCGCAAAAATAGAAAATACTGAAGCATTAAAAAATATTAATGAAATTATTAAAGAAGCTGATGGTATAATGGTAGCTCGCGGCGATTTAGGATTAAAAATTCCATTAGAAAAAGTACCTATATATCAAAAAAATATAATTAAAAGATGCCGCCAATTGGGAAAACCAGTTATTGTTGCAACGCAAATGTTAAATAGCATGCAATTTAATCCACAACCAACAAGAGCAGAAATAAGTGACATTTTTATGGCAGTAAACGAATCAGCAGATGCAATAATGCTTAGTGGCGAAACAGCAAGTGGATTATTTCCGTGCGAATCTGTAACAACACAAAAAAATATTGCTATTATTGCCGAAAAATTCTTAAATTATAAACTTTTAATTCAACAGGCTTATGAAACAAGTAAAAAAAATGATAATGATGCTATAGCTAATAGTATTGGAAATGCCACTTTATTAATACAAGCAAAAATTGTTATCGTTTTTACAAATAACAAAAACACAATTCAAAGAATTTCTAAAATAAGACCGTTTTGTCCTATTATATGCGTTACTAGCGATAAAGAAATCGCTCTTAAAAACGGTTTATATTGGGGAGTTTATTTTTTTGTTTATAATAGGCAGCCTCAAAATTTAGACGATATCAAAAATATTGTTTCTAATATAACATATAAATTAAAAATAAAAAAAAATAGTCCGATTATTGTCGCGTTTGGGCTACCTGTTCCATCGACAACTAATTTTATGCACATTACATATGCAGATTAAAACAATGAAAATTATTTTAAATAACAAAAAAATAAATATTAATAGCAAAGATATCAATATTGAAAATGTGTTACTAAAATTCGTCAAAAACCAAAATGAAATTATTGCTTATAAAATAAACGGGGAACTTTTTGATTTATCGAATTATATAAAAATAAATGAAAACGATCGTATTGAATTAATCGACAAAAATAGCGACGAAGCGAAAGCGATATACAATCATAGTGGCGCGCATTTATTAGCTCACGCTGTGCATAGATTATATCCGACAGCCTTATTTGCTATCGGGCCTAATATTGAAACAGGTTTTTATTATGACATCGATTTTGTTGATAACGTTCTATCAGAAAATGATTTTTCAAAAATCGAAAAAGAGATGCAAAAAATTGCCAACGAAAAAATTAAAATAGAAAGAAAAATAATTTCAAAGCAAGAAGCTAATAACATATTTAAAAATAATAAATATAAACTAGAATTGATAAAACAAATTAAAGAAGACATTTCCATATATAAACAAAATGATTTTGTGGATTTATGTATTGGGCCGCATGTACCAAATACATCTTTTTTAAAACATTTTAAAATATTATCTTTATCAGGATCATACTGGCAAGGAAACAGTCTTAATAAACAATTAACAAGAATTTATGGCATTGTAGCTAGGGATGATATCGAATTAAAAAAATATCTAGATTTAATTGAAAAACAAAAAGAAATTAATCACAAAAAAATAGGCAAAAATCTTCAGCTATTTATGTTTTCTGAATATGGCCCGGGTTTACCGTTTTGGTTGCCAAATGGGATTATTTTAAAGAATGAATTAAAAAAATTTTGGATAGATATTCATAAAAAATATGGGTATTCTTTTATCGAAACGCCAATAATATTATCTAAACAATTGTGGTTAACTAGCGGACATTGGCGAAATTATAAAAAAAACATGTATTTGTCAAAAGTAGAAAAAGAAAAATATGCTATTAAGCCTATGAATTGCCCAGGATGTATTTTAGTTTATAAAAATGCACAACATTCATATAAGGAACTACCTATTAAATTAGGGGAACTAGGATTAGTACACAGACACGAAGCTAGCGGCGCTTTAAATGGCTTATTTCGCGTAAGAGAATTTACGCAAGATGACGCCCATATTTTTTGCAGTTCTGATCAATTAGAGCAAGAAATAATAGAAATAATAGAAATTTTTAACAAAATATACTCATTATTTAACCTAAATTACCACATTGAAATATCAACAAGGCCTGATAAATATATTGGTGATATTAAAAGTTGGAACAAAAGCGAACAAATTTTAAAAGAAGCATGCAAAAAATTTAACAAAAAAATTGTTATTAATAATGGCGGCGGTGCTTTTTATGGACCGAAAATAGATTTTAAATTAAAAGATTCAATGGAACGAACGTGGCAATGTGGAACAATTCAATTGGATATGAATTTACCAAAAATTTTTGATTTATATTACATAAATAAAAAAAACGAAAGGGTTACTCCTATAATGTTACATAGAGCAGCTTTTGGATCTATAGAACGTTTTATTGGCATCATTTTAGAACATTTTAATGGCATTTTACCATTATGGTTAGCACCAGAACAAGTTAGGATACTCACCGTAAACAATCAACATATAAAATACGCTGAAAATTTTCTTGATAGTCTTAAAAAGAAAAATATAAGAGCAACTATTGATTTTGAAAACAGTTTAAGTTATCGACTTAAAAAATCCCAAGTAAATAAAATACCGTATACAATAGTTATCGGTAATAATGAAATATCAAACAATAGCATAACATATAGAATGTATAGCAAAACAGAACAATTTTCGATTTATCAAAATAAATTTATAAAAATGATTGTTAATAATATAAAAAAGAAAAAGTAAAAAATATGTTATAATATCACGGTAATAATGAATAATTTAAAGGTCAAAATTAATTAATGCATATTCTTTTAGTCGGAAATAATGGCGATAAACTTGGCATTATGGATTATAAAGATGCTGAAAACATGGCTAAGGATCAACATTTAGATCTTGTTTGTGTGAGTAAAAAATCAGAATTACGTGTTTTTAAATTAATGGATTATAAAAAACATCTTTATATTATGAAAAAAAAGATGAAAAAAGGGCGTAAATCTGTTATAAAAACAAAAATAATTAAAATCTCACCTCAAATTGATACAGGGGATTTTAAAACGAAAGTAAATAATGCTAAAAAGTTTCTAAATAAAGGTTATAAAGTAGAATTACAATTATTTTTTAAAGGAAGACAAAAAAACTACCAGGAATTAGGAGAAAATAAAATAAATGAATTTAAGGATGAATTAAAAAAAGATATTGCATTTACCGAAACAAAACTTGAAAAAAATAAAGACAACAATAAAAATTTAAGAATTTTAATTACACCAAGCACATAGGTATAGGTATTTATTATGAAATCATACAAAATAAAAACAAAAAGTGGTTTTAAAAAACGTTTTAAATCTACTGCAACCGGAAAATTAAAAAGAGCATGTGCTTATACCGGCCATTTAGCACATAGAAAAACTAGAAAACAAAGAAAAAGATTAAGAAAATATCGTTTTGTATCAAAATCAGATATGAAACGCGAAAAATATTTAATTCAATAAATCGAGGATAATATGAGAGTTAAGGGCGGCTATACAACAAGAAGACGAAGAAAAAAAGTCTTAAAAAGAGCTAAAGGGTATTTTGGAAGCAAACACGCTTTATTCAGAACGGCTAGAGAACAACTATTACATAGCGGCCAATACGCTTTTAATAGTCGCAAACAATTAAAACGAGATTTTAGAGCGCTATGGATATTGCGTATTAACAATGCATGTCGTTTAAATAACACACGTTACAAAGATTTTATATATTGGCTTAAACAGTTAAAAATTAAAATTAACCGAAAAATGTTGAGCGAAATAGCTTTGCATGATGCCGATTTATTTACCAGTTTAGTGCAACAGGTAAAAAATAAATTAAAAATTAAATAATAAATATTAATTTTTATCAATAAAAACGATTTGAACTTTTTCTATAGCTTTGTCTATTAAATTAAAATTTATCCCTTTTTCTAATTCAATAACTTTTTTTATATCAGGTTTTGTTTGGACTTTTTTGGTAGAAAATACTGTGCAACAATCCTCATAAGGCAAAATAGATATATTAAACGTCTTAATTTCTTTTGCTTTTTTTATAATATCTATTTTATCTATAGCACAAAGAGGTCTTAATAAAGGGACTTTATTCTCGTTTATGTCTTCTATGGTTTTTATTGATTCTAAAGTTTGTGATGATACTTGTCCAATAGAATCGCCGCTTGCTATAGCTAAATAATTAAACTTAATGGCTATTCTATTAGCTATCCGATACATCATACGGCGTAAAAGTGTAATAGCATAAGAATTATTTTTCAAAGAATAAATGGCTAATTGTATATCGGTTAATGGAATTATATACAATTTCATTTTATATGGAGCGTGACTATGCAATACTTTTAAAATATCTTTTATTTTATCTATAACAGCTTCGCTTGTGTACGGCGGCGAGGCAAAATGAATAAAATCTAACACAATTCCTTTATTTATTAGCATATATGACGCTACTGGCGAATCGATTCCGCCAGAAATCAACATTAGCATCTTGCCGCTTGCGCCTGTAGGAAAACCGCCACAAGCATAAAAAATGTCGCTATATACATATGCATAATTTTCACGAATTTCAACAAATAATTTAATTTCTGGATTGTGAACATCCACTTTTAAAGATGTTTTTTCTAAAATTTTATCAGCTAAAATTCGTATTATTGAATCGCTATTTAAGTAAAATTTTTTATTATTTCTTTTACAAAAAATTTTAAAAGTCTTGTTATTTTTTGCATTTAATAAATATAATAATTTTTCTAAAATATCGTCAATTGTTAAAGATGTTTGAATAATTGGCGAAAGAGAATGAATGCCGCTTACCTTCGTTAAAATATCTATTATTTCATTAATATCGTTATTATCGCCGACATTGTTTAAACAAATTTTTATATGATCAAAAAGTTTTTCTATTTTTATATTTTTTTTAATTAAACGAATTTTAATGCTGCTTAAAAGTTTATTGATAAAAAAAAATCGATTTCTTTTTTTTAAAAATATTTCCCCAAATTTAATTATTATATGTGTATATTTCATTTAATTTGATTTAAAATTTCCTTTATTTCTTTAACAAAAATTAAAACTTCTTTTTCGGTATTGTTGTGTGAAAACGAAACTCTAATAGAATTTGTTGATATTTGAAAATTTTTATTCATATTTGTCAAAACATATGATTTTTTATTAAGTTTGCTACTACAAGCGCTTAAAGAAGAAACATAAATTTCCTTTTGTGATAGCGCTTCAATAACGACGCTTGCTTTTTTATTTTTTAAAGAAAAATTAATAATATATGGGAATTTATTATGAGAATTAATTTCTATTTCGTCAATCGAAGAAAGTTCGTTTATTAAAATTTTTTTAAGATTATTCACTTTTTCTAAATTTTTTTTCAAATTACTATTCGCTAATTGTAAAGCATAAGATGAAGATGCATGCAAAGCTAACGAAGCTGTGCCGCTACGATAATTATTTTCTTGACTGCCGCCGTCAATTAACTTTTCCAATAATATTTTTTTCTTTTTTATTAAAACGCCAGATCCTGTTAATCCGCCAAATTTATGAGGAGAAAAGGCCATCATATCAATGCCGTTATAATTTTCTTGTATTTTGCCGACAGACTGTGTTATATCGCTAAAAAAAACACACTTTTTATATTTGGAAACTATATCGCTTATTCTAACTATATCATTTATAGCTCCTACTTCGTTATTTACAGACATAACAATAACCATAATTGTTTGGTTGTTTATTTTTTTTTGTAGGTCATTATAATCGATTTCTCCATTTTTATCGCAATTAACATATGTAATTTTAAAACCTTTATTTCTTAAATAATCTAAACTTTTCAATACAGCTATATGTTCGTTATTAAAAGAAATTATTTCTAAACCTCTGTTTTGGTTTTTTAAGGCGTATCCTTTTATAACGTGATTAATGCCTTCGGTTGCGCCACTATTAAAAATAACATCATATTTTTCTTTGTCTAGTTTTAAAGTTTTAAGAATATCATCGCGCGCCTGCTGTAATTTTCTATTAGCTAAAAAACCTATTCTATGATTACTATTAGGATTGGCAGGATAACTTTTAATAATTTCATTAAAACTTTTCAAAACACTATCTTCTATAATTGATGTTGAAGCGTTATCAAAATAAATCATCTGTTTAAAACTTGTTTAATATCCAAAAGAACTTGTTCTGCTTCACATTTAAAAAAATTATTTTTTATACTTGTGTTTACAAAAACAGCGTTATCATTATTTATATACAAAATGGCATTTTCCGCCATTCTTAATGTTTTTATTTCTTTGCTGATTTTATTAATAAATGAATCAGCTTTTAAATTCAAAAAATTAAAGTTATCACAAATTTTATTTGTATTAATTGGAATAATCGTTAATATGTCCATCGTTTCATTAAGAACATCATATATATTTTGTATTTCTTTTTCGTATTTTTTATGCATATAATCTATATTAATATCTCTAATCATTTTTTCTACTTTTTTTAAACGAAAATAAAAATTATAAGTTAAAATATAATATTTTTCCATATCGCTTTTTAACGATATTACTTCCTTTTCTAAACTAAAAATATTATTATTTGTATCTTTTATGACTTTTCTTGTCTCATTAATTTTATTTAATAAAAAAAAATAACATTTTGGTGTATTGCTAGTATTGAAACAAATACTTTTTGTAGCCTCAATACTAGTTACTTTTTTTTTTAGATTGTGAAACTTAGAAATTAAAAAATTGTTTAAAATATAAACCTTGCTTATTTTTTTAAAAAAATTTTGAAGTTGATTAAAATTTTGTTCCAAAAAATATAATTGTTTATCAAAAACTCTAATTTCTTTTAAGAACGTTTTGCTTGCTTTTTCTTCATCTATTAGTGAAAAATACGTTTTATCTAAAACGCTATTAATGTTTTTTAAATTCTCATTTATATTTTCTAAATCAAATTTTTTCATTTTTTTAAACACATATTGCAAATCATTTTTGATAAGAAAAACATTGTTAAATATTAAATCGTACAGATCGTGTTTTTCAATGAGAGAATTAAATTTTTTATTAAAAATATCTATTTTAAAAAAAATTTCTAATAAAACACCAATATTATCATTTATAACATTATTAAAAAAACTAAAATTTTCCACAAAAATTTCTAGTTTATTTAAAATTTTTTTAGATTCATTAAATTCCCCGATATCTAAATAATGTTTAAATTTTTCGCTAAAATTACTAAAATTATTAAATAATGCATTGTATTTATTTCTAAAAATTAATAATCTATTTTCATTATTATTAAAAAAATTTTTTATATTCTCTATTTGTTTTAAAAGCTGGGAAAAAATACATCTCTGATTTTCTTCAGGAATAAAAAAAACCATTAAATCGTCAGCTAAATTTGTTACTTTTTTTTCGAAAGATAATATTTTGCGTCTATTTATTTTAATTTGTTTTCGTACTTTAGAAATGTTGTTTTGATAAATATTATCTTGAAAAATACTCAAAATTTGTTTAATTTCTTTTGCTTCGATATTTAAAGTATTAACAACATCTACAAAACTAGTATATTTTTCAATATATGTTGGATTATTCTGCGAAATATATTCCAAACGCTTGAGATAATTAGTAATCTTATTATCTAATAAATCACACAAAAAATTGCATCTACTCTGAAAAGAAATATTCTGTTTAATTGTTATTTTATCTCTAAAAAAATAAAAATAGCTGAAGATACCAATAATAAATAATATAAATACACCAACGAAAATTAAAATAGTTATAATGTCCATACTTCCCAAGATTATAAAATATCAACCATGAAATTTGCATTATTTTTGTTCATACCCTATAATTATAACTAAAATACGGTTTTTATAATAAAATATTTGTGCGCCATTATATTTTTTTAACAAAAAAAAATCTATTAGAATTTAGATAAACAAAATTATGGAGGATCATGAAAAAAGCTATCTATAAACAATCCCGTAAATTAGGGTTTTCTATACTTGAAAATGGAAAAGATTTAAAAAAGAAATTTGTCGAAAATAGACATAACAAAAAAATGAGTAATTTCGGCCTCCAATTAAGAGAAAAACAAAAAATAGCAAAATTATATGGAGTAGACGATAAACAATTTAAAAGATTATTTTTACAAGCGCGCAAGAATAAAAAGGTTGTTGCCGGTCTTGCTTTATTTAGAATATTTGAAAGTAGACTTGATAATATTGTTTTTCGTAGCGGTTTTGCGAGCACGCGCCGCGAAGCAAGACAATTAGTGAATCATAGGCATATTTTAGTTAACAACAGAATAAATAATTTTCCATGTTATTTATGTTCTGTTAATGATGTTATTAGTATTCGAACAGAAAAACTGAAAAAAAACATCCAACAAAAAATAAAAGACATAAAAGAAAGTTTTCCTACAATGAAAGTAGATAAAAATAATATGACAGCTACTTTTGTACGCGAAGCTGAACGAAACGAATTACCAAGAGATATTAATGAAAATTTAGTTATAGAGTGGTACAATAGACGTCTGTAATTTTTTTATTAACCTGCTATTAATTGCGTCAAAATTATAATTGTGCTATAATAAAAAAGCTTATCTAGCTCAGTTGGTAGAGCTATCGGCTGTTAACCGGGGGGTCAGAGGTTCAAGTCCTCTGATAAGCGCCATTGGCCCTATAGCATTAATTGGTTAGATCGTGAGCCTTTCAAGCTCAAGGAATGAGTTCAAATCTCGTTAGGGTCACCAAATATACAAATATTTTAGTAGCTATGGCGGAATTGGCAGACGCGCTAGTTTCAGAAACTAGTGAATAAAATTCTTTTTGAGTTCGAATCTCAATAGCTACACCATATTATGTAATATTTTATAAGGCTCTATGGCGGAATTGGCAGACGCAGATGACTCAAAATTATCCGGCGTAAAAACCATGGGGGTTCGAATCCCTTTAGAGCCACCAATGGTGATTCTTCGAAAAATAAAATCAAACCTTATAAATACTATTTCTATTTCTAATATAATATAATTTGCTTCTTCTTACTTTATGTGACGACACTACTTCAATATTTTCTATTAATGGAGAATATAGAGAAAACGTTCTTTCTACGCTAGCATCTCCTTTGCTAAATGTTTTACGAACAATAAATGTTTTATTCGAACCTTCTCCCTTTAAACTAATAACTAATCCATCAAAAATTTGTGTACGACCTTTATTTTTTTTTGCAGGATCATTACTAGCGACTGATTTCAGTGAAATTTTGACTATATCGCCAACATTAAACTTTTTTGTATTTTTATTTATTTGGCTATTGCTAACTAAATCTAATAATTTATGTTTCATATGTTTAATTGTATCACTTAATTATTTAGAATGGCAAGAACGATAAACAAAATTACAAAAATAAATGTCAATATTGTCATAACTCTTTCGCTACCACGCTCTTTTGTTTTAACGAAAATATTGGTATCAAATCCACTACCGCCAATAATTGCACTGGAAGCGCCATCACTTTTGCCGCTTTGAAGTAAAACTAAAATAATAATAATTATTGCAACAATTAAAAATAAATTATAAAGCATTTTTTTTCTCCTTAGAAAATATATATTTTAAATACGAATATATAAAACCATCTATATTTCCGTCCATAACTTCTTTAACATTAGTATTTTCAAAATTAGTCCTATGGTCTTTTACTAATGTATATGGACAAAAAGTATATGTACGTATTTGATTACTCCATTCTATATTTTTTTTAATTCCTATTATATCATCAATCTTTTTTTGTTTTTTTTCTAATTCTTTTTGATAAAGTAATTTTTCCAACATTTTCATACACGTATTCTTATTTATTAATTGACTTCGCTCAGTTTGACAACTAACAACTATTCCTGTCGGAACGTGTGTAATTCGAACGGCACTTGAAACTTTATTAACATTTTGTCCGCCAGCACCTCCGCTTCTAAAAGCTTCTATTTCTAAATCGTCCTCGTTAATTTTAATATTTATTTTATCACCTAAATCAGGAATAACATTTACAGAAGCAAAAGACGTATGGCGCCTGGCATTAGCGTCGAATGGTGAAATTCGTATTAATCGATGTATGCCTTTTTCGCTTTTTAATAAACCATAAGCAAAATCACCAATAATTTTCATATTAACACTTTTTAAAATTTGATTTTCAACATATTGAATATCCATTAATTCTAATTTAAACTGATTTTTTTCGGCGTATCTAGTATACATCCTAAATAACATATTTGCCCAATCAGCAGCTTCAATTCCGCCAGCTCCTGAATGAATGGTTAAGATAGCGTCAAATTTATCATATTCTTCAAATAATAAAATTCTTTTTTTTAATATATTAATATTACTAACTAAATCGCTAAAAGTTTCTTTGGCTAAACTAAAAAAATTATTATCATTTTCCTTAAATATTAATTGTAATTCCTTACATTCTGAATCTATTTTTAGCAATCTATTAAAAATATCGCTTTCGTTTTTTAGATCGTTAATTTCTTTTAAAGCTGCTTGCCTATCGCGCCAAAAACTACTATCATTTTGCTTTGCTTCTATTCTTTTAATATTTACTTCTAATTTTTTTATATCGAAACAATTCTTAATATAATCAATTTCACTTAAATATTTATTAAATTGATAACGTAATTCTTCTAAAGACTCCATTAAATATTATCTCGTAAATCTAACTCTTGTCTGTATTTTATTTTTTCTTAAAAGAATTGCTCGTTTTAATAACAAACATGTAGCTTCAACAGAAATATTGCTAAACATATCTTTAAACAATGTATATCCTTCATTAACGTATGCTTGTAAAGGATTAACGTTTGCATAACCTCTTAAATAAATACCTTCTCTAAGATTGGACATATGATCAATATGTCTAGTCCAATTTTGATCAATAACGTCCAAAATAATATTTTTTTCATTACTTTTAACAATATCTTTTCCTACTTCTTCACGTAGCTTATCATAAAAATCAAAAAGAATATTTTTTAACTCATTACTAGCTTTGTCTTCACTGACATCATTATTTTGAAATTTTGTAATAAAATCCTGCATAAAAGATAATTGACCAAAATATTTTAAAATTTCATTGTTAGTGCTTTTTTCTTCCGAATTAGATAATGATTTAACTATATTATTTGCGACGTTATAAAAAAAATCTAATATTACCTTATCGATATTGTTTGAACAAACAGTTTCATATCTCTCGGCATAAATTATTTCACGTTGTTTTGACAAAACATTATCATAATCAAGCACATTTTTACGAACATCAAAATTTTTTCCTTCTATTTGTTTTTGGGCGTTTGTGATAACGTGCATTAATAAACGCGATTCTAACGATTCTGATCCTAATGATTCATAATATTTCATCATTCTTTCGCTAGCAAAACGTTTCATTAATGAATCATCAAATGAAACAAAAAAACGCGTAAATCCAGGATCACCTTGTCTTCCGGCACGGCCTCTTAACTGATTATCTATTCTTCTAGCTTCATGACGTTCTGTGCCTAAAACACATAAACCGCCTAATGCCACAACTTCTTTATCTATTTTAATATCCGTTCCTCTTCCAGCCATATTAGTAGCAATAGTTATTTGATTTTTTTTCCCTGCTTGCGCAATTATAGCAGCTTCTTTCATATGATTCTTTGCATTTAAAACTTCATGTTTTAAACCGTTTTTTGTTAATAATTTTGATATTTCTTCACTTGACTCAACAGAAGTCGTTCCAACTAAAATAGGTTGACCTTTTTTATGCCTTTCTTTAATTTCATTTACAATAGCGTCTAATTTTGGCTGTTTATGAACAAAAACTCGATCAATCGCGTCTGTTCTTATAATTGGTTTATTTGTCGGCACGCAAATAACATCCATGTTATAAATTTTTTGAAACTCTTCTTCTTCTGTTTTTGCTGTTCCTGTCATGCCAGACATTTTTTTATATAAACGGAAAAAATTTTGGTATGTAATTGTTGCCAAAACGCGCGTTTCTGGCTTAATTTTCACGTTTTCTTTTGCTTGTATTGCTTGATGTAGTCCATCACTATACTCCATATTCTTCAAAATTCGCCCTGTAAATTGATCTATTATTTGAATTTCAGAATTAATTACAGTATATTCAACATCACGCACCATAATAAAATTAGCTCTTAAAGATTGATATATATGATGTAGCAATTCTGTATGTTTAGAATCGTAAATATTTTGTATCGAAAAAGCTTTTTCTGCTTTTTTAGCACCTGCGTCACTTAAATAACAAATCATATCCTTTAAATCAATTAAAAAATCTTGATCTTTTTTTAATGTCTTCACAAATTTGTCGACTATAACGTACTCATTTTCGCTAGTTTTTTTTCCCCCTGAAATAATAAGAGGCGTTCTACTTTCATCGATTAAAATAGAATCAGCTTCATCAATAATAATAAAATTAAGATCACGAAGAACTTTTTCTTCTTTGTTTTTTATCATGTTATCACGAAGATAATCAAAACCTAATTCTGAATTTGTTGTATAAGTAATATCACAAGCATAAGCTGCCTGCTTTTCGCGCAAATTATTATCTTTTAAACTCACGCCAACACTTAAACCTAAAAATTTAAATATTTGCCCCATCCAATTAGCATCACGCGTGGCAAGATATTCGTTAACAGTAACTATATGAACGCCTTTACCCGTTAAAGCATTTAAATAAATAGCCATAGTAGATGTTAAAGTTTTTCCCTCACCGGTTTTCATTTCGGCTATATGTCCATCATGTAAAGCTAAAGCGCCTATTATTTGAACTTTATATGGTAATTGTCCTAAAACACGTCTTGCTGCTTCGCGAGCAACAGCGAAGGCTTCATGCTTTATTTGCCCAATTGTTGCTTCTTTATTCGATAATAATTGTTTAAAATCAATTGTTTTTTGTTTTAATTCTTCGTCTGTTAACGATTTTATTTGATCTTCCATTTTAATTATTAATTCAGCTTCCTTAGTATATTTTTTTAACATTCTTTTATTAAGAAAAAAAATATTTTTAGCGAAACTTTTGATTAAATTTTTGATAACTTTTATAATTCCCATATTTCATCCAGTTTAAATTTAACTTTAGTCTATTTTTCTAACACCTTAATAAAGTAAACAATTATAAATAATAAATTAATTATAAAAATAATTAATTAAAAACACAATTAAAACAAATTAATATTGAATATGTCCATGAACGCGCGGAAAAATTTGAACATCACGTATATTTTTCATCCCGGTAATATACATTAAAAACCTATCAAAACCTATTCCAAAACCTGAATGTGTACAACAGCCATATTTTCTTAAATCAAGATACCACTCTAACTTTCTATAATCACTAAAATGTTCTATGGCTTTTTTTAAAACATCATACCTATCTTCGCGTTGTGAACCGCCAACTAATTCTCCAACTTCAGGAACTAACAAATCGCAAGCTGCAACTGTTTTATTATCTCTATTTAACCTCATATAAAAAGCTTTAATTTCTTTTGGATAGTTAACAACAAATACTGGTTTTTTAAATATTTTTTCCGTAATAAAGCGCTCATGTTCTGTTTGCAAATCCATACCCCAAAAAATATTCTTATTTTCAAAATTAGCTTTAAAAGCATTATCTTTTAAAATTTCTATAACTTTTGTATATGTAACACAAGCAAATTTATTGTTTAAGACATTATTTAATTTTTCTATTAAATTATTATCAATAAAATTATTGAAAAAATCTATTTCATTTTTACATTCTTTTAAAACATACTTAATGCAAAATTTTATCAATCGCTCTATTATTTTCATAATATCTTTTAAATCAGAAAAAGCCATTTCTGGTTCTAACATCCAAAACTCTGAAGCGTGCGTTGTTGTATGTGATTTTTCTGCTCTAAAAGTAGGTCCGAAAGTATAAACGTTTCCAAAAGACAACGCTAAAGATTCTGCATGAAGTTGCCCTGAGACTGTTAAAAACGCATCACAATCAAAAAAATTTTTATTATTAACAGTAACTTTAAACTTTTCTCCTGCGCCTTCGGCGTCGTTGCTTGTTATTATAGGGGTATGGATCCATAAAAAATTGTGTTTTTGTAAAAAAAAATGCATAGCCATCGCTAAACAATTTCTTACACGATTAATAGCGCCAAATGTATTAGAACGCCCCCTAATATGCGCTATATCTCTTAAAAATTCAAAATTATGTTTTTGCTTTTGCAATGGGTAATCGTTATCACAGCTACGAAAATCGACAATCTTTTTAATAATTATTTCAAACGGCTGTTGTTTGCCTTCTGTTCTTTTAAAAATTCCTTCAACGTTTAAAAAAGAGCCAATTAGCAATTTTGATAATTCATTAAAAAAAATGTCTGTTGATTTATACACTAATTGAACATTTTTAATTGTTGTTCCATCATTCAACTCTATAAAACCAATAGTAGAATTGTGACGATTTGCTTTTATCCAACCATTAACAATTACTGTTTGTTTGTCTTTAATTGTCTTTGCATACAAATACAATTTTTTAATATTATTTTTTTTTAACACAAACCCTCCATTATTCAAAATTACAAAAATCGTTTATTTTCCAATTGGGATCGGCATCTAAAAAAAAAGATGCGAACATTTTTTTTTTATATAATCTCTCAGCAATTTTAGCAACCATAGCTGCGTTATCAGTTGTGCACCATATTGGCGGTATAATAATGTCTATATTATTATTTTTCGCCATTAAAAGCATATTTTCTCGTAAATATGAATTTGCAGAAACGCCGCCGGCAATTAATACTTGTTTTGCTTTATAATCAAAAACAGCATTAAAAGTTTTCTGAATTATCGTATCAATAGCTACTTTTTCAAAAGAAAAACATAGATTATTATAGTTTATTTTTTCTTTTTTTTGTTCTTCTTTTTTGACTAAATTAATAACAGCAGTCTTCAAACCAGAAAAAGAAAAATTATATCTATCCTTTAACAAAGGAGTCGGCAATTCATACTTATATTTACCTTTTTTAGCTAATTCATCTATTTTTGCGCCGCCTGGATAATCAAAACCCAAAAAACGTGCTATTTTATCAAAACATTCTCCTACAGCATCATCCCTAGTTTCGCCAATAATTTTAAAATCTAAATGTTTTTTCATTAAAATAATGGCTGTGCTGCCGCCAGAAATTATTAACGCTATTAACGGAAAACGGAATTTTTTAACAAATTCACAAGCATATATATGCGCCGCAAGATGATGAACAGGAATTAATGGTTTATTCAAAATTAAAGATAATGTTTTTGCTGCTTGCACCCCTATATGCAAAGCTGTTATTAATCCTGGACCGCGTGTTACAGCTATAGCTTTTATATCTTTTAAATGAATTTTTGCTTCTTTTAATGCTTGCTGCAAAATGCTTATTATATTTTCCACATGCAAACGAGCTGCGACATCTGGAATCACACCACCGCTTTTTTTATGAACATCAACTTGTGAAGAAACGACATTACTTAATAATTTACCATTTTTAATAATAGCAACTGCTGTCTCATCGCAACTAGTTTCAACAGCTAAAATTATTGGCATATTTCGTATTTTCTTTAATTATAATTAAATTAAATTTATAATAAAATTAAAAAACATGTTAAAACTATTTAAAAAAATATTATTTATTATTAACATATTATTTATTTTTTGTTTTTTTATGTCTAGCTTGTTTTTTATTCAGGACATCATTAATATTCATGAAAAAATTAAAAAATGTATGTTAAAAAAACAAGAAGATATTAATAAAAGTAAAAACAACGTTCGAACACAGACAAACAATGACTTAAATAACGATGAAAAAATAATACTAATAACAATTTTTCAAAATTTTAAACATCTTATTTTCGTTATGATTAAACATCTTATTTTCGTTATGATTAAAATAATAATATTCATAATAGTAATGGGGGCATTAAATAGTATTCTTAGAATATACTTAGATGCAACATCAGAAACAATTGAATCTGCTTTAGAAATACCAATTTTCGGTTATTTAATCAAAGTAGTAGCAGAAAATATCCAAATCATTGACGCAATATCAATAGAAAATATTTTTCTTTATATCTTCGGCCTTATTTTGAAGAAATAAAAAAATCAACATTTTTTAAAAAATTGTTCTTTGTTAAAATAAGATTTTTATTTTTTAATTTTAAATAATTAGATTTGCAAACGATTTTAATAAAATTAACGCTTTTTTTATTAATGTATTTTTTAACTTCTCTATTATTCAACAGAGAATCTTCTAACAAATAGTTATTATTTTCATCAAAAATTGCCATATAAGATCTATCGCCTTTAGCATCTAACAAAACAATATTCTTTTCGCCTATTATACTATTCGCACGCAAAGTAGAAATAGAATAGATTGGTATTTTTAAAACAAAAGAAAATATTTTTGCAATCGTTAAAGATATTCTAATGCCAACAAAAGAACCTGGTCCTGTTGTTATAATAATTCCGTTTAAATCACTAAAATTTAATTTATTGAGTTTCAACACCTCATTTATAAAGTGAATCTCCACTTTACTATGCATTTGTGGGCATTCCTTACAAATACTGTAGATTAATTTTTTATCATCTTTTAAACCGACAATTAGCGTTGTATCTGAACTATCTAAAATCAAATAATATTTTTTCATTAAAAAGATCGCCTATTTTCTTATAAATATCAGGTATATTAATTGTAATTTGTCTGAAATTGACGTTTTTTTTAGTATATTTCAATTCTATTTCTAAACATGGTTTATGAATAGCTTTCTTAATAAAATTAGGCCACTCAATAACAACAATATTTTTATTACTATTTATAATATCTTCTAAACCTATATCATCTCCGCTTTTTAATCGATAAGCATCTATATGGCATAACGAAATGCTGCTATTTTTTTTATAGCATTTTAAAATATCAAAAGTTGGTGATGTTATTTCTTCCTTTATGCCTAAAGATTTTGCTATTCCTTTAACTAATACAGTTTTGCCGCTACCTAAATCACCAGATAATAACACAGCATCATTGTTTGTTAAATAATTTCCTATTAATTTTCCTATTCTAAAAGTATCACTACAATTCTTGGAAAGAATTACCATTTTCTTCATGAATTAACCTATAACGATGATTTTGTTTTAAAAAAAACAATAATAAAAAAAAGTTAATACAATCATTTGCAAAGCAACTTGGAAAATTATACAAGAAAGCATTAATAAATGACACTTCATAAAATAAAACGCCTGACACAACGTGTGAGAATAAACGAACGGCAAATATGAAAAACATAACACAACCAAAAATAAAGTTTTTACATTTATGATTTTCTGAAATAATTTTATTTTTAAACGATACAAGAATTAAAATTATCAAATATGGGACGGCATAATCAAATACAAACGTATATAATGGGTATCCACTTAAAAACCAATCAAAGACAGCACAAAATAAAATTGTTATAAATGACTTTAAAAAGGAAAAATTTAATGCAATTAAAAACAATGGGAACGTTTTAAAAGATATTGTTCCTAAGCATATCGGAACATATATTTTTAAAATCGGCAAATTTAATACAAAATGAAGTCCTGTTAAAAGACCCAATACTATTATTTCTTCAAGTGAAAAATTAATCATTTTTCCAATCAACCCCCTTTATACCATGCTCTTCTAAAAAGGTATTTGCTTTCAAGAAATGATTATTGCCAAACCAACCGCCTCTATTTGCTGATAAAGGTGATGGATGCGCACTTAATAAAACTAATCGCCTTTTGTTTTTTATATACTTTGTATACTGTTTGGCTTTGCTTCCCCAAAGTAAAAAAACTATATATTGCTCTAAATTATCAATATACTCCAAGACATCTTTTATAAAGTCTTTATACTCGTTTATATCATGGCTAAGTGGCCTATTCTCTCTAACGGTTAAAATAGTATTTAATAAAAAACATCCTCTATTGGCTAAATATGTTAAATCACCATTTTGTTTCATCTTTAAATTGTATTCGGATTCTATTTCTTTAAAAATATTTTCTAAACTTGGGGGTATTTTTTGATTTTTGTCAACAGAAAATGCTAATCCTGTTGCCTGACCAATTTGACAATATGGATCCTGACCGATAATGATTATTTTAATATCCTGTGGCTTAGTTAATTGAAAAGCTTTAAAAATATTTTTCCTTTCTGGAAATATATTGTAATTATTATATTCATCATCCAAAAAAACTTTAATTTTTTTTGCATATTCTTTATTTTGGATGTTTTTAAAAAAAATACTCCAATTGTTCATGTTTATATTCGAAAAAATACCATATTTTATTATAAAATATTTTATAAATGAAAATAGAAGAAAAAATTAAGAAAACATTAAATAAAATAAGACCTTTTTTAAGAAAAGATGGCGGTGATGTAGAATTCATTGAATTTAAAAAGGGTGTTGTTTATATAAATGTATTAGGAGCTTGTAAAAATTGCATTTTTTTGAATAACACAAACAACGAAATTAAAGTATTATTAATGTCTGAAATTAAAGAAGCACAAGATGTAATAATAATTTAAGCTTTATAAAAAATATTTGTTTATTACGTTAAAATTTTTGTCAAATTCATACACAAATGGTTTCCCTGTTGGTATATTAATTTTAAATATTTCTTCACTATTTAAATTATTTAAAAATTTAATTAATGACCTCAGAGAATTTCCATGAGCGACAATTAAAACTCTTTTGCCTTCTTGTATTTTCTGCTTTATTTCGTTATTCCAAAATGGTATTACTCTTTTCTCTGTATCTTCCAAAGATTCTGATAATGGCAATTCTTCATTAGATAAATTTAAATACTTTTTATCATGTTTTGGCGATCTAGGATCGTTTTCTTCTAATTTAGGCGGTATCACCGAATAACTGCGTCTCCATATTTCTACTTGTTTTTCGCCATACTTTAACGATGTCTCTTTTTTATTTAATCCTTGCAACGCGCCATAATGCCTTTCGTTAAGACGCCAAGTTTTTATAACTGGGATCCATTCACTATCAATAACCGATAAAATACTATTTAATGTACGAATGGCTCGCTTTAAATAAGATGTATAACATAAATCAAAATCAAAACCATTTTTTTTTATTATGTTTCCGCAATTGTTAGCTTCTTGAATGCCTTTTTCACTTAAATCAACATCTGCCCAACCAGTAAATAAATTTAATTGATTCCATTTACTTTCGCCGTGCCTAACAAAAACTACTTTGTATATTTCTTTATTCATACAATATCCCTTTTAATATCTAATTTTTAATTATTCTTATTTTTATATATTTTTTCCAAAAAAATCGTGCTTAATACATCCAATTTTTTAATGATTGGGAAAAAAATTAATGCCTCAAAACAATTAAACAAAACGTGAATTAAAGCTATTTGAAACATTATGTCGATGTTAATAGTCATGTTTTTCATAACATCGCCTAACAAAAATAATAAAATCATAAAAAACATAGCCGTCATTGTCTTTATAAAAAAATTAATATATGTTATTTTTTTGACGGCCATAGTTTTATTAATGGACATTAATAATAAAGGCATAATAGCCCCTACATTAGCGCCAATAATTATTGGAAAAACATTCACGAAAGAAACGTTATGCAAACCGAAAGTACCACAAACAACTTGAAGAATAGCTATAACAATACTTGATGATTGAAAAATTGCTGTAACAACTAAACCAAATAAAAAACCGAGAATCGAAGAACTAAACAAAAAATTAAGAAAATTAAGAATACTTGATTTTTCTTGAACAAAAAAAATGTTTTTTACATTTACATCGATAACTAAAATAGCAAAAAAAATCAAATTAAATAATAATAAAATTTTGCATAATTGTTGCACATTCTTTTTTTTGTACAAAATAAGAATAAAAGCAAACAAAAATAACAAATACGGCATAATTTTTGAAACAGATATAGATGAAAATGACACTAAAAAAGCCGTTATACAAGTCCCTATATTAGCGCCAATAATAGCGCTTATACAACTTAAAGTGGTCATCATATTGCTTTCAACTAAATTTAAAAATAAAATCGAAGAACAAGAACTACTTTGAATTAATGCTGTAAACAATACGCCGATAAAAAAACTTTCAAACTTATTATTTGTAATGCTTAAAATGACTTTCTTAAATTTAGCGCTGTAGGTAATCTTCTTCATCTCGTCACTTAACGCAAACAAAGCAAACAAGAATAATCCCAATCCGCCAACAATTAAAGAAAAAGATGTTGAATATCCCATGTCATTAATATTCTAATAATCGTATTATAACAAATAATAGCAAAAAAAACGCCATAAAGGTAATTGTTATTGCGTCTTTTTTATGCAAAATTATTTGCCGATAATGTGTTCTATTTACATTTATTCTGTATCCTCTGGTTTTTAAAGCAAAAACTAAGTCATTGCTTGAACGAAAAATGAAATCAAATAGCGGATTAATAATTAAAAAAAATATTGTTATTTTTTGAAAAAAATTATCATTTTTCATGCCTCGAGAAATTTGTGCTTTATACAATCGATTTATCTCTTGAAAAAATATATATATATAACGAATCGAAATAGTAATCATCATATTAATATTTTCCGATTGTAACTTTAAAAATGATAATGGGCGAAGCAAAGTGCAAAAGCTACTTGCTATTTCTTGCGGCCTTGTTGTAACGATCAAAATATTAGATATACTTAACATTTTAAAAATACGATAGATTATTTTTGATGTTTGAAAAAAAGCTTTTGGCATAAATTGTTTATCAATTAAAAAAATACGCATAACATGTGCTTGTTTTTGTATCGTTAATAAATTAATGACAAAAATAAACAATATCAAAAATTTGAAATTTAGTAATTGTCGAAAAATGTTAAGTAAATTAATCTTAGATAAATAAAATAAAAATAAAATTTAAAATTGCGTAAATAATAGTAAAAAAAAGTGTTTTAAAAGTTGCAAAAGTCAATAATGTATAAACAAAGACGCATATTATTTTAACAATCGGGCTAATTTGATGAATAAAAGTTTCATGTGGCGAGTATCTAAAAAATAAAAAATTATTCATTTTTTAAACTATTTATTACCTCATTAATCGTAAAAAAATGTTTTTTAGTCTTATCAAAACCGTTTATTTTTAATAAATTAGTAAATTTAATAATATTTGGAATCTTCATGCCAAATTGTTCAATAGCAACATTAGATAAAACTTCGTCAGGACAACCAATTTTTATAATTTTTCCATTATCTAATAAAACTACTTTATTAGCATACTTCAAAACAATATCCATATCGTGCGTAACTAATATAATTTTAATTTTTTGCGTCTTTTGAATATTTTTTAATAATTTCATTAATGTTTTTTTTGAATGTACATCTAAACCGACAGTTATTTCATCTAAAATTAATAATTTCGGATTGTACGCTAAAATGCCAGCTATAGCGACGCGTCTTTTTTCACCACTTGACAATTCAAATGGATAACGATTGTAAAAAGAGCTATCTAAACCAACTAAAGCCAACGTTCTTTCAGCTTCTTGTCTAGCATTTTTTTCTGGATAAAAATTTTTAACACCAAACATAACGTCATCAATAACCGTATCTTTAAATAATTGATTTTCAGAGAATTGAAATAAAACGCCAATTTTTTTTCGCAAATTATATAATTTTTTTTTATCAGATTTCTTTTTATCATTAACAAAATCGTCAATTATTACGCATCCTTCGGTCGGTTTTAAAAAACAACTAATCAAATCAATAATAGTGGATTTACCAGAGCCGTTTTTGCCAATTACAGCAATAAAATCTTCTTTTGTTAAATCTAAATTAATATTTTTCAAAACACACTGTTTAAAAAATGTTTTTTCATTATAAAAAAAAGTAACATTCTTAAAATTTATTTGCATATTATTTTAACTAACTGCTCTATATCAAAGATTACTTTTTTTATAATTCCTTTATTTATTAATCTTTGATTAAGTTGAAAAATAAATGGGGTTTCAAAATTAATTTGTTGTAATTTTTCACTTTGTTGAAAAACATAATTTGGCGAACCACTTAAAAAAATTTTTCCATGTTCAAGAAGAAAAACACGGTCACTGTCTAAAGTATCTTCTAAATCGTGTGTTATATAAATAATGGTTAATTTATACTTTTTTTTTATTGTTTTTATTAATTCAAATATTTTTTTTTTATTAGAAAAATCCAGCATAGAAAACGACTCATCAAAGATAATCACTTTTGGCTTTAATACCAAAATATCTGCGATTGATACTTGTTGTTTTTGACCGCCGCTTAATTGCTGAACATCTTTTTTTAATAAATCTAAAATTCCGATCTCTTTAGCTACATCGTTTATTAATTTTGACATCTGATCCTGCTGAACTAAATGATTTTCCAGCCCAAAAGCAATATCGTCTTCTACAGTTGAACCAAAAAACTGATTATCCGGATTTTGAAAAACAAAACCAATATATTTTTGCAAGTTATCATAATTATTTGAAACTTTTTTATTATCAAAAAAAAATTCACCTTTATCAGGTTGTATTAAAAATGCTAATATTTTTCCTAACGTTGTTTTTCCACAGCCATTATGTCCAATAATAGAAATAGTTTCTCCTTCGTATATACAAAGATTAACATCATCTATTATTTGTTTTTTAGAATAACTTAAACTAACGTTTTTAACTTCTAATATTTTTTTTTTATTATTATTAATCATCTATATTCAATAACGTTTTTAAATTATCAATATCTTTATCGTCAATAGTTTTAAAGAGCAGCTCTCCTTTAACAACAACACAATTATTTAAAATTCCAAATTTATCTATAAATTCTAATTTTCTAAATTTGTCTAGTACGCCTAATTGATTTAAAATAATTTTGTGTTTATTAACAAGAATTGGTGACAATAACATGGCTATAACATACAAAAAATGTGCCAAATGCGACATAACACTTTCTAATTCTTTAAATTTATTATTTTTATATAATTTCCATGGGGCAATATCATCAATATATTTATTAACGTCGGCAACAAATAAAAAAACTGTCGATGTGGCTTCTGTTATGTTTAAATTGTCAATATTTTTTTTATAATCTTTAATGGCTGAAAACATTTTATCTTGCATCTTTGCATCTTCTAAATTAAGTGAAGAAAATGTTGGTATAGCGCCATCAAAATATTGTAATAACATCGATATAACACGATTTAACAGATTGCCTAATTGATGAGGCAAAATGTTTATACGCTCAATAAAACGTTCAAAACTATAATCATAATTATTTCCAAATGGTATTTCACTTATTAAAAAATATCTAATAACATCAGACCCAAAATATTGTGTTAATAAAACTGGATCAATACTATTATGTTTTGATTTGCTCATTTTTTCGTTTTTTATTTTAATTAATCCATGTGCTAAAACACGGTTGGGTAATCGCATATCACACGCCATAAGAAACATAGGCCAATAAATACAATGAAAACGCGCTATATCTTTACCGACAACATGAATAATTTCTGTATCATTATTCAACCAAAATTTTTTATAAACTTCGTTATCAAAGTTAACAGCCGAAAAATAATTAAATAAAGCATCAAACCAAACATAAACAGTATGTTTAGTGTTTTCTTCTACTCTAATTCCCCAATTATCGTTAGTGCGCGAAACGCTTAAGTCCTTTAAACCTGGCGTTATAAAATTATTAATCATCTCATTTAACTGAACTTTAGGAAGACAAAAATCCATATTTTGATTATAAAAATTTAATAACTTTTCGACATATCTAGAACATTTAAAAAAATAACTTTCTTCTTTTATTTTTTTAACAGTTCTCAAACAATCTGGGCATATTTTTTTTTCGCCAACTTGGCTATCGGACCAAAAAGATTCGCAATCGATACAATACCATCCTTCATATTCGCCTAAATATATGTCGTTATTACTTAACATTTTAGAAAAAAACTGTTTAACGTTGTTTATGTGGCGTTGGTTTGTCGTTCTAATAAACATGTCATAATCTATATCTAGCATTTTCCACATTTTTTTAAATTGTTCAGACATATTATCAACAAAAAATTGTGGTGTTAACCCATTTTTTATAGCGTTTTTTTCTATTTTTTTTCCGTGTTCATCTGTACCAACAGAAAAAAAAACTTCATGTCCTAACAAACGTTTACTACGTGATAAAATATCACAAAAAATTGTCGTATATGCGTGTCCTAAATGTGGTGCGCCATTTGCATAATAAATAGGAGTTGTAATATAAAAATTTTTCACTTTAATTATCCGTTAAATATGTCCCTAATTAACAAATATCAATTTAAACAACAAAATAAAACTTTGTTATGTGTTGTTTGGCGTATTAATTATTTTTTATTACGCTGTAATTTTTCTATAAATTGTTTAGCTTTTCCGATAGTTTTAGAAACTATAACTCCGTTATAAAACGGATGACAATTAGAACAAACTTCTGTTTTAATTTCTGGCATTATTGATTGGGTATACAATTTACAACCACATGAAACACATGTAATCACACAATCGACATATTTTTTATTATCCGCAGCGCCTATTGCTTTGTCTTTAGCTTTACCGTTATCTTGTTTTTTACTACTTTTTAATATCTCTGACATAAAAAATTCCTTTTAAAGTAAATTATCTCTTTCCACGCTAATTTTATTCCCAATTTAGAATAAGCAATTTATATTTATTATATCTTAATCCGGCGGCTAGGTGTGTTATAATTATGAATTATTTTATATTTTTAAATTTAAAATAAAATTTATTTTCAAACAATTTATGGGTTTTAAAAAAATTAATAATTTTCTGCAAATACTATTTTCGTCATTAAGAAATGGCAATTGTGTAGAAATAGTAAAAAAATATAAAATTCTTCCTTTCTTTTTTTTGTTTATAACAATATTTTTTTTAATATTACCAGTAGTTATTGTATTACAACAAAAAAACGGGTCTGATTGGCTTCGCAACAATAGTTATATATATGATATTGATATTGGATTAACAAAATTCTCAGAATACAATAATAAAAATAAGAAATTAAAACTATTAATACAAAAAGATTCAAACAACCAACATTTTATTAATATAACACAATCAGATTGGAATGAATCATTCGAAAAAGATAGCCATAATATTCACACTTTTATATGGAAACGGATAAATCGACGAAATAATGAAAAAATATACCTAAAAATTTTTTTTATTGATACAGCCAGCAAAAAAGAGTTTAATTATTTCGTTAATAACATTATAAAAACTTATACTGATTTTTCATCTTTTATTGTATTTGGCAAATACAATGTTTTTTGTTGTTTATACAAATCTAACGAAAAAAAAATTATTTCATACATAACTGGAAATTATAATAAAATCGGTATTAATACTAATTTATTAACTGACTTTTATGTTCCAAATAACAATGTAGAAACATTGAACAAATGGATGGTTTTTTTTGATAAAGCTTTTTACGGTGAAAAACCATTTCTATTAGTAACATCTGCTCTCAATAATGTAACAATTTATATTTTTTATATATTTTTACTATCTATAATGTTATGGGTTTTGAATAAACAAAAAAATAAATTCTCATTTTCAGAATATAGAAAAATTATTTACTGTTTTGGTTTTGTACTGTCTATTATCGCTTTTTTTATCGATATACTTTTTAACACATACAGCATAAATGTATTCTTATTTTTGCTATCCATGAGAACTATGGTCTTTAATACAAATTATATTAATACACAAAATAATAAACAACAAAAGGATGATTTAAAATAGCAAATAATATTACTATTTTATAATTCTTCAAGTTCTTGTTCTATTTTCTTTTTTTGATTTTCAAAATCATATGGAACATCAATCATGTTTCCGTAGGATTTACGAAAAAATAATTGAAAACGCCTGTCGCTTTCTCCATTACGATTTTTAGCAATTATAATGTCCAAAATAGAAGTTTGATCGTCTTCGCTGTTTTTAATCGGATATGAATTATCTTCTAAATTGTCCTTATTTTTTTCTTTAACTAACTCATTTTTGCCATAATCTTCTCTATGTAGTAATAAAACTAGTTCTGCATCTTGTTCGATAGAACCGGATTCTCTTAAATCACTCAATCGAGGAACACCGCCACGTTCTTCAACTTTACGATTTAATTGGCAAAGCAAAACAATGGTTACATCTAACTCACGCGCTAATTCATGCAACAAACGTGAGTATTCTTGAATTTCTAATTGACGTGTATTATATTTTCGAACATTATTTTTTATATCGCTGGAAATTAATCCCAAATAATCAATAACAATCATAACTAAATCTGGGCATTGCGCTTTTAATTTACGCGATTTTGCAATCAAATCCATAATACTTAAAGAACTAGATTCGTCAACATAAATTTTTAATTTTTCTAGTACTTTTAAAGATTCGCTTATACGAACTTTTTCAGTATCGTTAAATCTTCCTTTAGCAACTTTATTGTATTTTACTTTAGATAAATTAGAAACTAGCCTTAAATATAACATTCTGGTTGACATTTCCATTTCAAACATTGCAACTGCATTTTTCCCTTCTCTTGCTATATTAAGAACTAAATTTAAAGCGAAAGCGGTTTTTCCTAAACCTGGCCTACCAGCAACAATAATTAAATTTTGTTTTTGAAATCCATTTGTATAATAATTTAATTCTTTAAAACCAGTATCAATTCCTATTAAATCGTTTTCTTTTCGTTTATTAGCGATATCAAAAATATAACGCTCAACATCCTCGACTATTTCATGACTACTCATAAAATTAGAAATTTTACGCTGATCTGCTATTAAATTAATGGTTTTTTGAGCTGACGCAACAAAAGAAGAATAATCATCTAATTCATTTCGATTGCTTAAAAAATCGCTTTCAATTTTAGAAATAGCCACTAATAAACTTCTTAAATTAGAATTTTCTTTTATAATATCAATAAGTCTAAAATACTCTTTATCTGTTACAACGGACTCTAATAAATAAGTTAAAAAATTAAAATGCACAAGGTTGTCTTTTTTTTGAACCTTAATATTGTCCCATATAGTATAAATATTAACGTTTTTGTTTTTGTTGTTCAAATCATAAATTATGTCAAAAATAATTTGATGTTCTGGCAAGAAAAAATCATTTCTTTTTAAAATAGCCAACGCATCGTTTCGAATTAATGCAAATTTAATCATTAATCCTATTAATTCACTTTCTGTTTCTACATTTTTTGGTAAATCGTCATTTTTAATCATTGCTGCTATTCTTTACATTCGACCACAACATTAATTTTGCCAATAACATTGTCATATAATTTTATATTTAAACAAAATTTTCCAAAACTATTAATAGAATTTTTATCAAGAATTTTTCTTTTATCAATATTTATGCCAAAACTTTTTAATTTTTCTTCTATCTGTTTGTCAGAAATAATACCTATCATTTTTCCATTTGGATTTTTTTTAACATAAAATTTTAAAGTTATTTTATCTAATTTATCTTTTATTTCGTTAGCTAATGTTGTCTGTTGATCTTTTTTTGTTTGCTCTTGTTTTTGCCATTTTTTAATAAAAAACAGATTATCTTTATTATAAGGTACTGCTTTTTTTTTCGGAATTAAATAATTACAGGCGTATCCTTTATTAATTTTAACAATATCGTGTTTTTTGCCGATTTTTTTTATATCTTCTAAAAGAATTATTTTCATTTTTGTTTTTTTGTTTCTAAGTACGCGTGTTCTTCAAACCAATTAAAAAGCACATCATCAGTTGAAAAAAACGCATCAGATCTAAAATTTTCAAAAGTAGTATATTTTTTAATTTCTTTATCTTGTTTAATATCATCATTATCACAATATGTTATATAACGGCAATTATCAGTATTGTCACAAACAAAAAAAGCATTTTTTTTATTATAATTGCTTTGTTTTACTAATTTATGAAAACACACAGGACAACATAAAATACTTTGCTTCAATTCTATTTCTAAAACATGAAATAATTGCTCGACCACTTCATAAATTGTTTTGTTAGTCATAGAAAATGCTGCCGCATCCAAATGACCGCCACCACCTAATTTTTCAGCTATTATTTGAACATTGGTTTTGCCATCACTACGACATGAAACATAAATACTATTATCACTAACTTTTCCTAAAACAAATGCTACTTTTATATTTTGAATTTGTACCATATTATTGGCTATTTTTGCTAAAAATCCTTTTTCACATGTACCGTTATTTAATAAACAACACGATATGCCGTCGCAAATTTCAATAATATTATTACTTACGAACTGCATAATTTGTTTGACTTCGTCAAAATTATCTTTTAACAAATTAAAAGCTTCTATTTTATTAGCATGTCTTTTGTTTATTAAAAAAGAAGCAACTTGAAATGTCGAAAAATTTGTTCTAGATGAACGGAAAAAACCAGAATCAAATAATATGCCTGATAACAACAAAGTCGATATTTTTGCTGTAATATTAATATCGGATACACGAATAATTTCGGAGATAATTTCTGACGTGCTAGAAGCATAAACGTCTATATGATAAATTGCAGTATCTAACTTTTTATTTTGATGTCTATGGTGATCGATTATAATTACCGAACATTTATTAAAATAATCTTGATAAACGTCTTTTATTTCAGAAATTTCTAAAAAATTATGATCAACAATTATCAATAGATTTTCTTTTTTATTAATTTCATCGTGATTACCCAAATCATCCTTATTCAGAAAAACATTTTTTGATTCTAAAGATAAAAAATCTTTTAAAATTTTTTTAGCTTTTTCTTCTAATGTTGCAATATCGCAAAAAATAAAACATTTTTTTTTATAGTTCTTACATATAGCATAAATACCTAGACAACTAGCAAGTGAATCAACATCTCCGTTAACATGACCGACGACAAAAACAATATTTGATTTTTTAATTGTTCCAATTAATTTTTCAACAAAATTTAGCAAATTATTACTATTATTTTCGTAGGCTTGATAGTCGCTTCGCCCGAAGAAAACCATGTCTTTCCCATGTTCATAAACTACTATTTGATTTCCGCCACGTTCTATAGCGCAAACAACGGCTTCGTTAGCTAATTTATACAATTGATTTATATTGTCGCAATTAAAAGATATTCCTACAGATATCGTAATTGTATTATTACTATTTTCAAAACGCTCTTTTTGACTTATAAATAAATTATTATTTTCAACATCGTCCAAAAGATTTTGACTATATGTTAAAAAATTACATAAAAATAAATAAGCATCATCTCTAATTTGATTTATTAAAATATTTTTTTTCTTTGCATAATCCAACAACGAATTTCTAATTTTATAATAACTACTATTTATATCGTTTAAATTGCTATCTAACACTGTTGTATAATAATTATCAATAATTATTATCCCAATAACTAAACGATTATTGTTTATTTTTGTTTCCGCTTTTTTAATATTATTTACATCATAAAAAATAAATAATTTAATGTCTGCTAAATACTCTGTTCTATAAAACTTATTAAACAAATCAATTTCATATTCTTTACGACTATTCGAAAATGGGTTTTGTAATTTATCACAAAAAATAAAAATGTTTTGATTTAAAAAAATTCTTCCATTCCCTGCTAATTCATTAAAAACATCATTAAACCATATTATTTTATTATCATCATCAATTAAAATTAATCCTATGCCGCAAAAATTATAGATAGTTCGCTGACACTTATTTATAACACTATTAACAATCTTTTTGTCCTCCTCCAAAAAAAATTTGTGAGCATAAAATTCCAATAACCAAAACGCAAAAACAAACAACAAACTTAAAACATTAAAAATAATTATTGATGGGGAAAATTTTAATACTATAAGACAAATAGATACAAAAAATAAGATGAAAAGTAACGTTGTTAAAAAAACTGCTGTTATTTTTCGCATATTTTTTTATAATTGTTTTTTAGTTTGTTAAATAAGTAAATCAAATGCCATATGGCAATAACGCCATTTGCCGAGCTAACTTAATAGCTTTAGATAATCTGCGCTGATATTTAGCGCTAACTTTAGAAAAACGACTGTGTATAATTTTGCCGTTCTTATCAATAAATAATTTGAGCGTATCAATATCTTTATAATCAACCGCTTTTATTTTGTTTTTTCTAAAAAAACACTTTTTTTTATTTTTTTTAAAAATTCTTCTTTTTTTTTTCATATTTTTCGTAAATTAAAATGGAAAATCATCGACATCTATAGAATCATCGCCGCTTGTATCCTGACCATTTTCATTATTTTTAGCGCTATTTATTTCATTTTTATTGCTTTCGATTACATTTTCGGTAGTAATATTGTTCTCTTTGCTATTCTTTGAACCAATAAACGAAACCGAAGTAGCTACAACTTCAATTATATTACTAATACTACCATCTTCTTTTGTAAATTTATTTTGTTTAAGTCTTCCGTCAACACCAACTAAAGAACCCTTAGACATATATTTACAAATGTTAACTGCTTGATTATTCCAAACAGTAACTGGAATAAAATCAGCTGTTTTTTGACCATCTTGACCTTTTGGCCTATCAACAGCGACATAAAAAGAAGTTACTTGCGTTCCGTCAAACGTTTTTCGTAAAACCGGATCTTTAGTTATTCTTCCTACAATAACGACTCTATTTATCATCTTTTTCTAGTTTATCCTCCTGCTTATTCTTATTATTAACAGCCCATTTGCTATTTTCTTTAACGATTACATATCTTAAAACATTAGTATCAAATCTTATCTTTTGTTCAAATTCATTTAATTGATTTCGATCATTAACTGATAAATTCAAAATGACATAATAACCTTTGGATTGTTTTTTAATTGGATATGCGAAATCCTTTAATTCTGAAATGTTACTCTTTGTTATTTTGGCGTCATTTTTAGTTAAAAAAACATTATTATCATTGACTGCTTTTGCCAAATCGTTGTTGTTACCAACTTTTTCAGAAACTATATACATAACCTCGTATTTTCTCATTTTTTTCCTCTTAATTTAAACACAACCAAAAATTTTATTCATTAATCCAATGATAAGTAAAAACATTATTTTTTCTGAACGCTGCGACTAAGCGTTATAGATAATTATGTAATTAAATTATATACAATTTATTATTAAGCATATCACTAAACTACACAAAATTGCTAAATATTACGTTCAAATAGGGCAACACAATTAATAAAATAATCGCTAAAAATTAATAAATTGATTTTAAATTCGTCTTTTCTTTTGTATTAACACCAATATAAAAAACTATAAAAAGACAAAATTAAAAACTAAACGAAAAAATAAAAATTATATTAAAATAAAGTAGTTTTATACCGTTATACTTGGTGCAATCAAAGGGAGAAAATATGAGCAAAAATATAGGAACAATGAGCAAAAGACAAAATTAAAAACTAAACGAAAAAATAAAAATTATATTAAAATAAAGTAGTTTTATACCGTTATACTTGGTGCAATCAAAGGGAGAAAATATGAGCAAAAATATAGGAACAATGAGCATCGGCGTGAAATGTCCAATCATAAAAAAGGGCGATGATATAGAAAAAATAGTTATCGATAGTATCTTGAAAATAGAAAAAGAAGATAATATTTCTTTGAAAAACAATGATATTGTGGCAATTACAGAGTCAGTAGTTGCTCGCGCGCAGGGAAACTATGCCACAATAGACGATATAGCCTCTGATATAAGAACAAAATTTAAAAATAGCGACGAAATTGCTGTTATTTTTCCAATTTATTCGAGAAATAGGTTTTCTATTATATTGAAGGGGATTGCCAAAGCGTGCAGAAAAATAATTTTAATGTTATCTTATCCAAGCGATGAAGTTGGTAATTCGTTATTGACATACGATGATTTAGACGGCAAAAATATAGATCCTTCCAGCGAATTAACGTTAGAACAATATAGAAGGCTATTTGGTTACAAAAAACATGAATTTACAAATATTGATTACATAGAATTTTACAAAAAAATTATTGAAGATGAAAACTGTAATGTTGAAATAATCTTTTCTAATAATCCAACAAAAATATTGTCTTTTACACATAACATTTTAACATGTGACATTCACAGCAGACAAAGAACAAAAAAAATACTAAAACAAAATCAACCAGATGCTATCGTGTTTGGGTTAGATGAAATATTAAATGCCTCTGTAAATAACAGCGGTTTTAACAAAAAATATGGTTTATTAGGCAGCAACAAAGCTTCTGAAACAACAATAAAATTATTTCCAAGAAATAGTGATGAGTTAGTAAATAATATACAGCAAAAACTCCTTCAAATAACTGGCAAACATGTTGAAGTAATGATATATGGTGATGGTGCTTTTAAAGACCCACAAGGAAAAATTTGGGAACTAGCCGATCCTGTTGTATCCCCTTTTTATACAAGTGGATTAAACGGAACGCCAAATGAATTAAAATTAAAATATTTAGCTGACAATAATTTTAAAGATTTATATGGTGATGATTTAAACAAAGCTGTGTTTGAAACAATTAAAAATAAAAATAAAATTCAAAAAGATAATATGATTTCGCAAGGAACAACTCCTAGAAGACTAACTGATTTACTTGGATCTTTATGCGATTTAACCAGCGGTTCAGGTGACAAAGGAACACCAATTGTTTTAATTAAAGGTTATTTTGACAATTTTGCCTCAACATAATCCGGACAATACTGCAATAAAAAATGTTTAACAAAAAAACGGCAAAGCATGTATTGCAAAAATGTTTAAAAACTGGCGCTGATTTTAGTGAAATTTACATAGAAAATGTTATTTACAACTCTATTTTATGCGATAACGAAATAATAGAAAAAATTAATAATCATTATTCATCTGGTATTGGTATACGTATTTTCAAAAAAAATATAAGTGTTTATGGCTGCACAAATAATTTTAATAAAAAAAATTTAGATATTTTAGCAGAACAGTTATCTAATAATTTTCAAGGAACTCAAAATACTAAATGCAATGATTTTATTGATAAAAAAGTAAAAAATATTTTTGAGATAAAAAAATCATATTTTAATACGCCTATAGAAGAAAAAATTTTTTTTTTAAAAAATCTTTGTAAAAAAATCAAAAATAAATCTAAATTAATTAATAGAGTCATTTGTAATATTTTTTCAAGCAAAAAAGATTTTGAAATTTTTAATAGTGCTGGTTTACATGCTTACGACAAAAGAGAAAGAATCGGAATAAGTATTAATATAAAAGCAATTAAAAGCAACAAACAAGAAAATATTTATGATTTTTTTTATTTAAACAGCATGAGCGATTTAAAAAAAATCGACTTCGATAACAAAATATCGGAAATGATTAGCGATCTTATTGGATTATTAAACGCTAAACGATGTCCATCCAAAAAAATGACTGTAATCATCGGGAATGGAAACGGCGGGACACTTTTTCATGAAGCGTGCGGACATGCGTTAGAAGCTAGTTCGGTTGCATATAATTTATCTGTTTTTTCGAATAGACTAAACACTAAAATATCGTCATCACTTATAACCGCTTACGATGATGGAACAATTAAAAATGCCTGGGGAAGTAACAATATAGACGATGAGGGTAACGAAACACAAAAAATATGTCTTATTGAAAATGGCATTTTAAAAAATTATTTAATTGACAATTTTAATGGAAGAAAAATGGGACAATTTGGTAATGGAGCATGTAGAAGACAAAATTATAAATTTGAGCCAACCAGTAGAATGTCTAACACTTTTATAGCGAACGGTCAAAGTTCTCTTGAAGAAATAATTAAAAATACTAATTTTGGTTTATATGCCAAAAAAATAAGTGGCGGATCTGTCGATACGACAACCGGCGAGTTTGAATTCGCCGTAGATATTGCATATATGATAAAAAACGGCAAAATATGCGAACAAGTTAAGGGGGCTATGCTAATTGGAAAATGCGAAGAAATTTTGAAAAATATTGATATGGTTGGTAATGATTTAGTTTTTTCACCTGGAATATGCGGCGCAAGTAGCGGCGATATACCAGTTAATGTCGGTCAGCCTACAATACGTGTAAAGTCAATTCTTGTAGGCGGAAACAAAAATATATGAATATTAAAAAAATATTTTCAAAATTTAAAAAAAATGGTATTTTTGACATCGAATATCGTCAATTTTTACATGATTCTTTGGATTTTAATATACTAGACGATAAAATCAACAATTACTCAGTAAATAAATTGAATAATTGCAATATTAGTTCGATTATTAATAAAAAATTTTCCATAATAAATTTTGACAAAACATTGAATAATATAAATTTTAAAAATATTCTAAGCGCGCTCATTAATTCGTCAAAATACATAGATAAGCAAGACGGATCAATATATAAAAAAAAATCGAAATATAAAAATTTTAATTTTTTTAACAAGCAATTGTCAAAAATAACTATTAAAGAAAAACAAGAATTAATGTTTAAAGTTAATGAACAAATTAAAAAAGTTAGCGACAAAATAAAAAGAATAGAAATATCCTATCACGAAACAAGTCAAAAAAATATTTATAAAAATACCGCCGGAATCGAATTGCAACAAAACACTAATTTTTTTACTATAAATACTTCCATTATTGTTTCTAAAGATAAAATTATTAAAACGAATAACGAATGTTTTGAAGACAACGACTTAAATTGTTTTAATATTGAAAAATATGTTAAAAAATTATGTGATAAAGCACTTAAAAAATTAAATATTGGATCAGTCCATAATGGCGTATATGACGTTGTATTATCACCGAAAATAGTTAATTTAATAACATATTACTATGTATCACAATTAAATGCTGAAAAAATAATAAAAAAGACTTCATGGTTTACAAATAAAATAAAAACAAAAATAGCAAATGAAAAAATTACTATTATTGATAAACCGCTCGAGCAAGACATGAATTTTGTTCCTTTTGATGATCAAGGAGTACCGACCAAAAACAAAATTCTAATCAAAAACGGAATACTGAAAACTTATTTACATAATTTAACAACATCAAAAATTTTTAAGGTCCAGCCTACTGGGCATGCTTATTTAATGAATTCAAAAATGAGCATCAAACCGCATAACGTTTATTTAAAACCAGGAAAAATAACAATCGATAACATAATAAAAACTATCAAAAACGGCATTTATATTACAGAACTGGATGGGTTACATGTTGGCATTAATGTTGAAAATGGTGATTTTTCATTAAAAGCTGAAGGTTTTGAAATTAAAAACGGCAAAATTGAAAAATTTATTGATATGATGACAATAACTTATAATTTGTACAAAATATTTGAACATGCTGATGAAATTAGCAGGAACATTGAATATTACCACAAAAAATTTTCACCTTGTCTTTTGTTAAAAAAAAAATGTTTTATTTCTTGTGATTATGATTAGAAAAGTTGGAAAAACGTTTTGTTAAAAACATATATATACAAAATAACAATGTAGAAATCATAAGCAAAAATATTGAAGAAAATATATTTAATTCGCTATAACATATATCTAACAAATTACTAAAACCGTTTTTTATAAAAATATAAATATCAACTCCAAACATCAAAATCATGCCACTGAAAACTGTTGCCATTATCATACAACGATATTTACTTAATGGCTGACAACATAAAAAACATAAAATAAAAAAACTATTAAAAGACATTAATATAACAGATAAACAAATATGTCCGGTATAAGATAAAAAATTAGGAAAAAAGAAATATGTATAAAAACAGCTCAAATAAATAGCTATTTGTAAAAATACTGCCGGAATACATTTTTTAAAAATATTAATGATAAAACTTTTTATTTCAATTTGCTCATGAGAAAGAATCTGATCGAAAGAAATTAAAATAGGACCAAGTCCAGAAGACAACATTTCCCAAGGTAATAAATGATTAGTTCGAAATGGGAAAAATAAATTATATCGTAAAGACAAAAAAATATAAATAAACGACAAAAAAATCATAGTAAAAATTTTTACAAAAAAGACAGAATACATAGATTGTATATTTTTCATTACTCTTTTGCTTTCATTTATTAAAAAAATAATATTTTTAAAATCCGAATCTAATAAAACAAAATTAGAAATTTTTTTAACAACATCATGCCCGTTAGGCATCGAAATAGAACAATCGGCTATTTTTAAAGCCATTAAATCATTTACGCCGTCTCCAATCATGGTAACTATGTTATTACGTTTCTTTAAAGTTTCTACGATTATTTTTTTCTGTTCCGGAACAGCTCTAGCAAAGACATTATAATCCTGTTCAATAAAAGAGTTAATGTCATTTTTGCTGGCTTTGGATAATATAGCTATTTTGCGGTCAAAACCTATTTTTTGCAAAATTCTGTTTAAATATATTTCACTATCGCCAGAAATAATATTAATATTTATATTATTCTTCAACAAAAAATGCATTGTGGTTTCAATATTGTCATTAACTGTTTCAGCAAATAACACAATACCTATTGTTTCTAAATCGTTAGGCAAAACCTTTTCGTTACTAACTTTCTTGCTATAAGATAGTGTCAATGTTCGAAAACCTTCATTTTCATAAAAAGAAACTTTTTCTTTTATTTCGTCATTATTGACAGTATGAACAAAATCCACAGCGCCCAAAACATAAACATAATCATTGACTAAAATGGCGCTGTATTTTAATTTACTATCAAAATTAATATACTCTTTCGCTAATAAATCATTTTTTTTATTTATTTTTTTTCTTAATGCTTCTATTGTTAAGTTGGCTTTTTCATTGTTCAGATTTGCAAAACATCCTAAAATATCTTCTAAAAAATCCCTATCAAAAGTAGTTATAGGAACCACTTCTTGAAAATCCATGTCATTATTAGTAATTGTCCCTGTTTTATCTAAACAAAATACATTTGACGAAACAAGATTTTCTATAGCAAATGTTTCATTGGATAAAATATTATTCTTTATTAATTTAATAGACCATAAAATCAAAGTTACTGAAAATAATAAAAAAACTCCCGTAGAAACCATTGATAATAACGATGAGATTATTGCATCTAAAATATTAACGCAAACGATGTGTTTTAATAACATTATTAAAACTTCGACAAAAACAATAAAAAATATAATAAATGATGTTATTTTGATGTATTTTGCTATTGTGCTAAATATATTGTTTTTTGGCCTGCTGAAAAACGAAATTTCTTGCTGCAATTTATAAATATAATTCGCTAATCCTACTTTAATAACTTCTGCTTTACAACGACCGCTGATGACAATTGATTCGCTAAATAAAAAATTACCTTTTTGTTTTAACACATATCTTTTTTCACCTGTTAAAAAAGACTCATCTACATAAACGCTTCCGTCAACAATTTTTGAATCGCTAGGAACAACTTTGTCGGCATAAAGAACTACTATATCGCTTAACACAATATCTTTAAAAAAGATACTTTGTATTTTGCCGTCGCGAATCACATTAGCTATATTGTTTTGCCTAGTTAATGACAACGCATTTAAAATTTTTTGCAATTTTAAATCACGAAATAAATTAATTATCGTGTTTAATGTTATTGCCATTAAAAAAAATAATCTTTTATATAGCCCTAAATAAAGAATTATTAATCCGCAAGAAAGTAAAATAAAATTTAATACAGTAAAAACATTTTTTATAACTGTTTTTAAATAACTTTGTTTTTCTTTTTTATTGTAATTAGTAAGTTTTTGATGCCTTCGCGATAAAACTTGTTGGCTTGTTAAACCATTTTCAATGTCTGTTGAATATTTTTCGGCTGTTTCGATTTTTTTTTCAATAAGTGCCGATTTATTTTGTGCCATAAAACAATTATAAATTAATTTTACGTCTTTCTATAAAAAAATTTTTTACTAAATCCTTAATAGAATCTTCCAAAAAAGCATTTTCTATTTTAAAAATGTTTAAATGTTTTTTGCTTTTTTCGTAATTAAATTGCTGAGATTGTAAAATGTAGAAAATGTTTTTAATTCTGGATTGTTTAATGGCTGACAAGCACATTTCACATGGTTCTAACGTTGTATAAATATCACAATCATTTAATCGCCAATTATTATTTTTTTTACTAGCTTTTTTTATCGCTAATATTTCCGCGTGTGCTACGACACTTTTTTGTTTTTCTCTTTGATTATAAGCTTTTGCAATAATCTTATTATTTTTTACAATTACAGCGCCAACCGGAACTTCATTATTTTTAAAAGCTTTTTTTGCTTCGTTTAAAGCTACTTTAAAAAAACAAATATTACTCTTATTAAATTTCATTTTTTTAAAATAACTTTTTTATTTCTCATATACGGCCTTAATACTTTCGGAATTACAACACTACCGTCTTTTCGCTGAAATTGTTCTAAAATAGCAGGAAAAATACGCGATGTAGCTAAACCAGAAGCGTTTAAAATATGACAAAAATGTAATTTACCATCTTTATCTCTATATTTAGTATTATTTCTTCTTGACTGATAATCGCGAGCGTTAGAAATGCTACTAACTTCTTTATAAATACCTATACTCGGCAAAAAAACTTCAACATCGTATGTTCTTGCCATAGAAAAAGAGCAATCGCCTGCTGCTAATTTTGTAACTCTAAAATGCAAACCTAATTTTTTAACTAGATCAATAACTATGTTTAGCATGTCATTAAAAGATTTATCAGATTCTGATTCGGTCGAAAATTGAACCATTTCTACCTTGTTAAATTGAAACCCTCTTATCATACCGCGCTCTTCTGTTCTATAACTACCAACTTCTTTTCGATAACACGGCGTAAAAGCAAAATATTTCTTATTTAAATCTTCTTGCTTTAAAATTTCATTACTGTGCAAATTAACTAAAACTGTTTCAGCTGTTGATATTAAATATTTGTCTTCTTTTTCTATTTTAAAAATATCGTTTTTAAATTTTGGGAAATGCCCTGCTCCAAAGGATGCTTGCCGATGCACAATGTGCGGCAACAACGAAAAACTATATCCATTTTTTAAATGTTCGTGAATAAAAAAATTTATTAAAGCCCATTCTAATTCAGCGCCCTCATTTATATAAATCCATGTATTTCTTCCGGATATTTTAGCAGCCCTATTATAATCAATTAAACATAAATTTTGGGCCAATTCTACATGGTCTTTTAATTTAAAATTTTTCTTATTTTTCGGCTTATTATAAACATGTATAACTTCGTTATTTTCTTTGCCGCCGATTTTTAAATCTTCATCTGGCAAATTGGGGATTTCTGAAACAATTTTAAGTATTCTCTGTTCTAATTCTTTTAATCTTAATTCGTTATCATTTTTTTCCTTTTTAAGACATTTTAATTCTTCGATTACTTTTTTATCTATTGTTATTTTTTTTTTATTAGCATCGGCAAAAATTAAAGATAATTTATTGTGTTTAGCGTTACTATTTTCTATTAAAAATAAAAGTTTTTTTCGCTCATTATATAAAGATATGATTTCGTCCGGATCAAAGACAAATCCTCTTTTTTTTAGAGATTCTACAAAAAAAACAGGGTTATCAACAATTTTTTTAACAATACCAAACATTTTTATTACAAAAAAATAAAATTAATTATTTAAAATATCATTTTCTTCTGAATAAATAGTTACAGAAGATACTTTTTGTGCTTGCTTATAATTTTTTAAATCAATTAATCTTGTTCCTTGAGCAACACGATTCATTAATTTTAAATCTGACAATGTCACTCTAATGACAGTTCCTTTTGTTGTAATCGCCATTAAATCTTCATTGCCGTGAACAATTTTAGCCGATACTAAAAATCCATTTTTTTTTGTTATTTTAATCGTTTTAACGCCTCTCGCTGGACGTCGCGTTACTTTGTATTTCCCTATATCTGTCATTTTTCCATAACCGTTTTCTGTTATAACAAGAATTGTTGTTCCTTCAGAAGATGTACAAAAACCTATCACTTCATCATCTTTATTTGAAAGTTTCACGCCTTTAACGCCTTTTGTGTTTCTAGCTGTTGTTCTTAATGATTGACTGTCAAAAACAACTGCCTTTCCGTATTTTGTTATTAAACAAATAAGATTATTTCCATCCGTGCATTTAACATCAAATAAATCATCGTTGTCGTTTAATTTAATAGCTATTTTACCTGTTTTATTAATACGCTGATATTCTTTTAATTTTGTTTGTTTAATCAACCCGTTCTTTGTAACAAATGTTAAATTTTTTGTATCATCTTGTTTAACTATGGAAACTATCTTTTCGTGCTTTTCTTTATTTAAATCAAAAAAATTTTGAACAGGGATACCTTTAGATGTTTTATTGCCTTCTTGAATTTTATACCCTTTAATGCGGTAAACTTTTCCAATACTAGAAAAAAATAATAAATTTGAGTGCGTGTTTGCGTTAATAAAAAGTTTTATTACATCATCATCTGTGACGTTCATTCCTTTAGAACCGATACCGCCAACATTCTGTTGTCTGAAAAGATCTAAATCTGTTCTTTTTATATATCCTTTTTCGGTAATTGCTACAACGATATCACGTTGCGGTATCATATCTTCTTCGTTAATTTCCCAATTAATATCGGTTATTTCTGTTCTTCTATTATCACCAAATTCGCGTTTTATTTCTTCTAATTCGTCAATAATAACTTTTATTTTGTTATCTCTGTTTTTCAAAATATTTTCATAGCTTAACAAACGTTCTTTTATATCCGATAATTCTTCTAATAATTTTTCTTGTTCCAATCCGCTTAAACGTTTAAGAGTCATTGACAAAATAGCTTGAATTTGTTCATTGCTTAAATTGTATGTTTTAGATAATTGTTGTTCAATTTCTTCGAATGTCGTCCCACTGCTTATAATTTTTATAACGTTGTTTATATTTTTTATTGCTATAAATAAACCGTTAATAATATTTTTACGATGATTATCTCTATTCTTTAAAAAAAGTGTTCTTTTAGTAATAACTTCTATTTGATGATCTAAATAACTATTTAAAATTGTTTTTATAGGCATAATTTTTGGTATATTGTGTTTCAAACACAAAAAAATTATGCTAAAACTTGTTTGCAACTTTGTTAAAGAAAATAATTTATTTAAGATTATTTCCGGAATGCAATCTACCCTAATATGAATTGCGATTCTTATACCTTTAATATTAGATTCATCATTTATTTTTGTAATTCCGTCTATTGTTTCTTTTGCTAAAAGAGAAATACTTTTTACCAATTCTGCTTTATTAACGCCATATGGTATTTCGTCAATAACTATTACTTTTTTTTTATTGTCTTGCTCAAAATGATATTTTGATCTTATTATAATGCTTCCGGTACCCGTTTCATAAGCACGCTTTATTCCTGCGATTCCTAAAATAATACCGCCAGTTGGAAAATCAGGACCGTGTAAATATTGCATAATTTCATTAATTGTCAAATTTGGATTTTTTGCTAACGCAATAACTGCATCAATTGTTTCGGTTAAATTATGTGGCGGTATATTTGTCGCCATACCGACAGCTATTCCAGATGAACCATTAACTAATAAATTTGGAAATCTTGCTGGTAACTCTACAGGTTCTTGATTCATTCCGTCGTAGTTGCTCATAAATTTAACAACATCAAATTCGATATCGCGAACTAACTGCGAAGATAACTTTGTTAAACGAACTTCTGTGTATCGATAAGCAGCCGCTTCATCGCCATCCAAACTACCAAAATTACCATGACCATCTATTAATGGATAACGCATACTAAAAGGCTGCGCTAATCTAACCATAGCGCCGTAAACTGAAGAATCACCATGCGGATGAAAGCGCCCAAGTGTATCACCAACAGCTCGAACAGATTTTACAAATGGCTTATCATGTGTACGCCCAGACAAATACATACTATATATTATTCGTCTTTGGACAGGTTTCAAACCATCGCTAACGCTTGGTATAGCTCTAGCGACAATCACACTCATTGAATAATCTAAAAATAATTTTTTAACTTGTTCAGATATTTCTACGTCTTTTATGTTTTCAATTTCAGGAAATTCTGCCATTTTTTTTCTACCTTTAATAATTTAAATATCAATATTAGCAATATCAGCATTATTGTTAATAAATTCTTTTCTTGGAACAACATCTTCACCCATTAATATTCTAAAAACTCTATCAGCCTCTTCAACATCTGACATAGTAACTCTAGAAATCTTACGCGTTGAAGGGTTCATTGATGTATCAAAAAGTTGGTCAGCGTCCATTTCTCCTAAACCTTTAAATCTTTGGTATGGATATCCAGTCTTTAATGATAATTCTTTTTTAAGCGCTTCTAACTCGCTATCATTGTAACAATAAAAATCTTTTTGACGAAAAACCACTTTATAAAGAGGTGGATTGGCTATGTATACATGCCCTTTTAAAATAGCTTCTTTCATAAAACGGAAGAAGAACGTCAAAAGTAAAACTTGTATATGAGAACCATCTATATCTGCATCAGTCATTATAATTATTTTGTGATACCTTATTTTGGCAACGTCAAAATCATTTTCTACGCCTGCACCTATAGCCGTTATCAAATTACCGATTTCGGCATTTTTAAAAATATGCTGTTTGGACGCTTTTTCAACATTTAAAACTTTTCCTCTTAATGTTAAAACAGCTTGCGTTTCTCTGTTACGTCCGTTTTTAGCTGATCCGCCTGCCGAACGCCCTTCAACGATAAAAAGTTCGCTTTTCTCTGGATTATTAGATTGACAATCGGCTAATTTTCCAGGCAATGTTGCTACATTTAACCCGCTTTTCTGTCGAGTTAACTCGCGTGCATGCTTGGCAGCCAATCGCGCTGCAGATGCGTTTATAATTTTGTTTATAATTATTTTTGCTTCTTGCGGATTTTCTAATAAAAACTTTTCTAACTGTTCTCCAACAATAACTGATACAATCTTGCGAACTTCACTATTACCTAGTTTGGTTTTTGTTTGACCTTCATATTGTGGATTAGGATGTTTAATTGAAAGTATAGCTGTTAATCCTTCTTTAATATCATCTATTGTAAATTTTTCTTCGTTTTCTTTTAAAAAGTTTTTATCTCTAGCATAATTGTTAATAACTCTATTCAATGCTAATTTAAACCCTTCTTCGTGCGTTCCTCCTTCTAAAGTATGTATGTTATTGCAAAAAGAAAGTATTTTTGAAGAATAAGAGGTATTATAACGCATAGATAATTCCACAGAAATATTTTGCTTTTTATCATCAATTGCTGAAACTTCACAATATATTTGTTGTTGAATTAACGGAGTCTCATTTTTTTCTTTTTCCAAGAAAGCAATATACTCTTTAATTCCGCCTTTATAACAAAAAGTTTCTGTTTTATTTTCATAGTCACGAATGTCTATTATTGTTAATTTAAGATTTTTGTTTAAGAACGCTAATTCTTGCAAGTGATTACTTATTGTCTTGAAATCGAATTTAGTTGACTCTGTAAAAATATTTTTGTCAGGCTTAAATGTAACAACAGTTCCTGTTTTATCAGAAATGCCTATTTTTTCTAAATGGTTAGCTATTTTTCCGCCGTCATGAAATTTAATATAAAAATTATAACCGTCTCGAAAAATGTTTACTTCTAGCCATTCACTTAAAGCATTTACAACAGAAGCACCAACGCCGTGTAAACCGCCAGATATTTTATAACCGTCATTATCAAATTTACCACCGGCATGTAATAACGTATAAACTGTTTCGACAGCTGATAATCCTGTTTTTTCAACAATGTCTGTCGGTATTCCTCTTCCATTATCTGAAATTGTAACTACATCATCTTTCTTTAATGTTACTATTATTTCGCTACAAAATCCTGCTAAAGCTTCATCAACTGCGTTATCGATTATTTCCCAAACTAAATGGTGTAATCCGGCAAATGAAGTATTACCTATATACATTCCAGGTCTTTTTCTAACAGCCTCTAACCCTTCTAAAACTTGTATATTTTTCGCTGTATACTTCATATTTTTAGATTACCTATTTATTTTGAATATTGCGTTTGAATATTACGAATATGTTTCTTTCGTGTAGTGTAAAATTATCTATTATTTAATAATTATAATATTTTTTTGGATTTAAATAATACTTTTTGAATTTAATCAATTTTAAACCGCAATAATAGGAGCTATCAAATGAAAACTATCGTTATCTAAATTTTTAATTAAAAACGGTTTATTATAACCGTTAAAAAAAATATTTACATTTTCGTCAGTTTTAAAGTTTTTTAAAGTTTCTAACACAAAAAAACCATCAAATTCTATTTCTACTTTATCACCATTAAAAATAAATTTTTTTGAATCGTTCGAATTAGATTCAAGAATCCGCTTCCCAAAATATTCAGAATCAGTATCAGTTGAAAAGGTTATTATGTCTTTTGTTACTTCCATTTTTACCTTTCTATTCGACATTATACAAAGACCTTTAATTTCTTCTGATAAGCTTTGATTTTTTATAGTTAGTGTTGATGAATAGTCGTTTTTTAATTTAATATCTGAAAAATTACTATTTGATAAAGTTAAGGAAATTATTATATCTTTTGTGTAGAAAAAAATTTTTTTATTACTAATCGAAACATTTAAATTTATTATCTCTTTATTGTTGTCCAAAATTTTGAGAATATCATTTATAGCTTTTATAGAAATAGCTATTTTAAAATTCTTATTATCTTGGAAATTGTAATTATCTAATTTTATTTGTTTTTTGGCCATTCGATATTTTGAAATAACCGAGGCAATTATATTATTTTCAGAACTCTCTATATTAACTAACAAAGAATTGGAAATGTTGTCTTTTATAGTGTTTATATATGTTGTTTGACTTATTAAATTAATTAATTGTGTTGTTTTTATTTTGAAAGAAAAATCTTCTTTTTCTAAAGTTATTTTTTGTATATTGTTATTTTCGGAAATGTTTAGACGATAGGTAGAAGTTTTTTCGGTTATCTCTAACACTACATTGTCAAAAACTGAAATAGTGATTACTTCGTTAGGTATAGTGTTTATTACTTCGATCAATTCTTTACATGAAATTGATACTGCTCCATTAGAAAAGTCTAAGATATTATCATTATTTTTTTTTACAATTATGTTAATTTCAGTTGTTTCATTAGTCGCTGAAAAAATAATGTCATCTTCGTCTGAAAAAATATTTATGAAAGATAATTTGTTATTAATTTTGTTTGGAGCGGCTATTTTTGATAAATGAATCAACTTTCTTAAAAAAAAATCTTTTTTAATCTTCAAAAAGAAGTTGTTATTTTTTGTGTTTAAATCATTTAACATGTTTTTAAAGGTGTTTTTACTAAATATTTATTAATTAATTTTAATATATTTAGAATAATAATAAAGAAAAAATTAATGTATTTTTTTTGATTTTTTTATTTCGAATTTATCAGGTAAAAAATAAAAAACTCAACCTAGAAAAAGTCAATAAACATTATTATTGATCGATCTTTATAAAAAATTGAACACCGAAAAATGACCGTTTTATTTTTTAGGCTTTATATTTGAAAAATTTCTTTAAAAAAATGAATTTATTTTTCGTAATTTTGAGTAATTTTTGTTACGAAAAAAAATAAAAATAAAAAAAGAAGAAAATTTTGCGAATAAAATAAAAAAAAAATATTTAAATAAAACTAAAAAATATTTTTTTTCTTGTGTTCAATTTTTATGTTTTATTTTTTTATTTCGAATTTATCAGGTAAAAAATAAAAAACTCAACCTAGAAAAAGTCAATAAACATTATTATTGATCGATCTTTATAAAAAATTGAACACCGAAAAATGACCGTTTTATTTTTTTATTGTATTTTTACGATGTTTTTAGAAAAAAAGTTGTTCAAAAAAATTCGCCTTACTAAGTATCTTTTTTTAAAAAAAAACTAAATCGATATTTTATCGAATTCTTCTTTGTTATAAAATTTTATACATTTGTTTAATGTGTTTTTACTTATATTAAATTTTTTGCATAAATCTGTTTTAGTAATTAAATTTTGTTTTAATTTTGGAATATGTTCTTTTAATTTATCGTAAATTATTTTTGTTTTTTGACTTAATTCTGAAACATTGTTTGTTCTATTTCTATGGAGTTCTTGTTTCAAAAAAATTTTTTTTAATTTTTCAATAGTTGTTTTTATTTCGTTATCTTTTTTTACTTTATCATTTATATCTTTGTACGCTGAAAAAACGGTAGTATATTTTTTATTTATTTCTCGGCTAATGTCTCTGAACGAAATAGACAATAAAGATTTTATTAGAAAAATCCTAATATGTTCTATAAAAATAATGTTCCTTTTCTTTTTTTTGTTTATAGCCGTTTGAAAATTAGGTATGGAAAAATATTTTTCGATTATACTTGTAATTTCTGATATTTTTCTTTTTGTTTCACTGTTTTCTAAAATATTTCCATTATCATTTATGCCATTTAAGTTTTGCATTCCAAAAAAAATAAAATTATTAATAGCCCCTTTTAATTCACGAATATTTTTTGAAAATTTTTCTGCAATTAATTCACACACTTTGTTGTCGATATTTTTTTCATTTATTTCATTGTTTTTAATATATTTTTTAATAATTTCGATATTAGAATTAAAATCGGGTGTTGTTATCGGCAAGGTCAATCCGCCCAAAAAGCGCGTCATCAAACGATTTTCTAAATCAATAATTTCTGCTGGATGTCGATCACTAGCTATAATTACTGGTTTGTTTTTATTTAAAAGTGTGGAAAATATATTGAAAAAAAGTTCTTGAAATTTTGGTTTTTTGGAACAAAATTGAATATCGTCAATTAATAAAACGTCTATATTTTTAAAAAAATCCATTATTTGATTTTCTTCACGTTCTCCTTTAATAATATGAATATATTCATTGAAAAAATCGTTAGTCGTTGTATATAAAATGTTTAAATTAGAGTTTTTTTGGATTTCGTTACCGATAGCATTTAGTAAATGCGTTTTTCCTAATCCGGAATCAGAATAAATAAATAATGGATTATTAAATTGTGTTACTTTTTTTTGAATTATTAACAAAGCTGCTTTGTATGCGTCTTTGTTAAATGGTCCAACTATAAAATTATCAAATGTGTAATTTTTGTTTAAACAAACATCTTCGAACAATTTTATATTTTTTTTGGCAGGTAATTTTTCATCTGTTTCCTGTTTTTTTGGAATTTCATCGTTTGTTAAAAAAAAGATTTTGAATGTTGTTTTTTTTGAACTTTCGTTATTTAAATTTAAAACTTCATTAATTAAATTACTTATATCATCATAGTAATCTGTTGTTAAAATTTGTTTGGCTATTTTCGTTTCGACAATAACAGATATTTGAGAATTTTGTATTTTTAAGATTTTGGAATTTTTTAATAAAAAACTAAGTAAATTATTATGTTTTTTAGCTTTTTCTAAAACTAAACGCCATATTTTTCCGTTTTCTTCGTTATTGTTATTTGTATTAATAAAGTCGTGCATATTACTATTAATGTTATTTATTTAAATAATTATAGATTATAGAAAAATAAAGTAAAAAAATAACGTAAAGATATGTTTAGCTTCAAAAAAACGGATAAAATTTAATAGAAGTATTATCATTTATCAATTATTTATATTATAATTTATTAATTATAAGTAAGCTGGATAGTGAAATAAATAAACAAATTAAATTAAGAATATTTAAAAATGAAAAGAACTTATCAACCAAGTAAAAAAAAACGAAAAAGGCAATTAGGTTTTCGTAAACGCATGTCTACACATAATGGTCGTAACATGATAAAAAGGCGCCGAGCAAAAAAAAGAAAGGTGTTATCTGCTTAAATTTTTATTTTATAGAATTTAAAAAATTTTAATCTTTATTTAATGTTTTAAATTCAAAAGAGATTAGCGTCTGATATATGAAAAAAAAATTTCGTATAAAAAAAAATAAAGATTTTAAAAGAATTATCTCAAAACAAAATATTTTAAGATGTGACAACGTGTTAATTTTTTATATGATTAATAAAGATGCAAAACACGTTCGCATCGGAATAAGTATATCGTCAAAAATTAAAGGATCTGTTATTAGAAATAAAATTAAAAGACAAATTAAAGCTATGGCAAATGAAATTATTGATTTTAACAAAGAAAATAACATTGATATAATTTTTTTTGTAAAAAAACAGATTATAAATTTTCATTCAACTTTAAAAATGTTAAAAAAAAACCTGGAGAAATTAAATGTTTAATATATTTGATCTTGAAAAAATATTTTTTATAATATTCTTTTTTCTTTTCGTTCTTTTTGTCTTACGTGGAAATGGCAATTTTGCAACTAATAAAGATAGAGCGAATGTTTTATTTGCTTATGATTCTGGAATAACCTCATACGGAACGCAACAACAAGCCCATTTAAGGAAGAATGCAGTAAAAATCAATAAAAACATCTGGAAATGGATAAATTACGATGTAAATTATAAAAACGAAAAAAATTCATTTCTTTTAAACGTATTAGACGAAGCTGAAAAACAAAATATTGTTTTGCCGTCCGATATTTTTTGGGAAGAACTTGATGAATTAGTTCTTCAATCCGCTTGGAAATCTTATATCGGTCCAACGTTATTGTTAAATAATGCGAAAAATAATTATATTATTACGGACGAATTTACCGTTAGCGATATTGTTTCTAGTTTAAATTGTTTTGGATATTTAAAATTTTTTTCATATAAAATGGGCGACGATAGTGTCTTTGAATGTTTTGATAAGTTTAATGCTATTTTAAAAAGAAAATTGGGGATTGAAAAATGTCCTAATGTTGATTTTGTTAATTTATATAAGCAAAAGTTATTATTACTATTTCGACGACATACAGCTTTTGTCAATATTCAAGAAAAAGAATATGGCGATTTTACGTCAAATCATAAGAAAATTTTTTTAGAGCCAAAAACGTTGGACATGGCCAAAAAAATAGGGGTTATTGAAACTATTTTTGTATTTCCCATATGTGTTTATATCGAAAAAACAGTCGACTATTTTGAAAATAAAAATTTAGGCCGAATATTGGCTTTTGTTTTAATTGCGTTTTTAATGAAACTTATGTTATTACTATTTTTTTTGAATGATGAAATAAATAGACAAAAAAGAATGGCTTTGCAATCTAAGGTAAAAGCAATAAATGAAAAATATGCAAATTTTAAGGATGAAACTTTTAAAAAACGTTTTGTAGAATATGAAAAAAAAATGTTATATAATAAATACGGAATTAATTTCTCTATTATAGGTAATATACTTCAGATTTTAATTTTTTTTATTTTTTTTCGTTCTATTCAAAATAGCGCTGTCATGTCGGAACCATTATTTCATCTGTATTTAAACGATTCGTTATTTAAAGTAATTTTTAATGTTACCAATTTGCGTCATTTTATTATTCATTTTGATAATAAAAATGGGTATTTAGCTGCTATTATTTTGTTGTGTCTTAGAGCCGTTACGCAAGTGATAACGTTAAAATTACCGGATTTTATTAAAAGATCTTATACTGATGATAACGATACTGCAAGTAATAAAAAACATTTTCTTTATTTTTTAATATTATTATCTATCATTTTTATACCAATTATTATTAATTTGTGTTTTATGTTGATAACCATTTTTAATACTATTCAGATGCTGATAATTTATTGTATTTATAAAAATAAAATCATTGAGGAGTGTAAAAAATAATGATTAAAACATTTAAAGGAACTAGTGTAAATGATATTTTGCTAGAAGCTAAAAAAGAGTTAGGTGACAATTTTTATTATGTTGTCAGCAGTCCTAAAGACGCTAAAGAATGTTTTTTAGAGACTTATTATTTAGAAGATGTAGCGGAGTATGGTAAAAAATATTTGCAAGACGGTATACGATCTTTAAATATAGATGCCGAAGTAAATTTTGTTATTGATAACGAAAATAAAAGTATTAATTTTGCTATTGAAAGCGATAGAAATTCTATTTTAATAGGCGGTAACGGAAAAACTTTAAAAGCTTTTAGTATATTGTTAAGATTGTCGATTTCCAATAAATTTAAAAGAAAATTCCGTATTTTTTTAGATATTGGATATTATAAAAACAAACAATTTTCACATATAATAAATCTCGCTCGAAAATCAGCTAGAGCCGCCGTTGAAAAACGTTTTGATATTAAATTGGATCATATGACAAGTGAAGCAAGAAGAGTTGTGCACACAGCTTTAAAAGATTTCAATGGCATATCAACTGAATCTGTTGGTGATAACGAAAACGAGCGTTATATAATTTTACGTTATACAGGCCAAAATAAAAGCGATGAACTAGTGCACGATTATAAAGAAGTAACCAATTCAGTAAATAATGACAAAAATAATAAAAAATATTATAAAAATGAATTTCAACGTTATAGCGATAATTCATTTAATAATTTTTATAACGACAATAACAAAAAATCTCCTAAACATTCGTCGTATAGTACTGAGGGTATAAATATTTTTACTAATTTATCTTTTTTGAACAAAGATAGTTCTGAAGACGCTAATAAACAAGATAAAATTGACACAAATAGCAGCAATAGTAACGATAGTAACGACGCTAAATAAAAATGGAACCGATTATAGCTTCGGCCACACCTTCTAATATTAGAAGCGCCTTACATATAATCAGAATAAGTGGAACAGGAATTTTTAAAATCGTTTCGTCGTGTTTTGACAAAGATATTTCTACGAACAAACAAACAATATGTGTCGGCTGTATTAAAGAAAACAAAAGAGTAGTAGATAAAGTAGTTTTATTAGCTTTTCCACATCCGAATTCTTATACTGGTGAAGATGTTATTGAAATTATTTGTCACGGCAACCCAATTATTAGCAATGATATTATTTCCTTGTTTTTATCTAAAGGGGTAAGATTAGCAAAACAGGGTGAATTTACATATAGAGCTTTTTTAAATAAAAAAATAGATCTTATTGAATCAGAAGCAGTGAATGATTTAATAAATGCTAAAACTTTAGAAAGCAAGCAAATGATTTTAAATTCACTGTGCGGTAAAACATCATCGCTTTTAAAGCCGATAAAGGAAAACATTTTACAAATTTTGTCTAATATCGAAGTTAACATTGACTATTCTGAATATACTGATATTGAAAAAATAAATAGAAAAAATATAAGAAAAAGCTTTTTAGAGTGTAAAAAAACGATAAAACAATTTATTAATCAAGGCGAAAAAGGTTTAATTATTAAAGAAGGTTTGACTGTCGTTTTAGTAGGGGATACAAATGTTGGAAAATCAACTATTTTAAATACTTTACTAAATTGCGAAAAAGCTATTGTAACAAATATTCCAGGGACAACTAGAGACGTTGTCGAAGGCGAAATCAAACTAGAAGGTATATTATTACATATTTTCGATACTGCAGGAGTTAGAAATAGTAACAATAAAATAGAGCAAATAGGCATTTCCAAAACGTTCAAAATGATCGAAAAATCAGATTTAGTAATTTTTGTTATGGATAATAAAAACGAGAATATAAAAATAAATTCAAAATTAAAGACTGCTTTGCAAGAAAAAACAGTGATTAATATCGTTAATAAGAGCGACTTAATTAAAAACAGCCAAAAATTAAATAAAAATTATATATACATATCAGCAAAAAACAAGAATATTGATGGATTAATTAATAAAATTAAAGAAGAAATTAAGATTGATGGTGTTTATAATTATAATAATCCTTCATTTTGTAATGCTAGAGAAATCGGATTGTTAAAGCAAGCAGTATTATTAATTGATAAGATTTTATTTGAAAACAATAATAATGCTCCTATGGTTGTTTTATCAACATTAATACGCGAATTGTTAAATATAATACTTGATATTTTAGGTGAAAATACTTCTTTAGATTTAATTGAAGATATTTTTTCGCGTTTTTGTGTAGGAAAATAACATGTTAATCGATTCGCACGTGCATATTAATCACGATTTTTTTAATGGCAAAGAAAATTTATATATTCAAGAATCAAAAAAGAGTAACATCAATTTGTTTTTATGTGTTGGTTGGGATTTAAAATCATCACAAAAAGCCGTTCAGTTATCAAAACAGTTTAATGAAGTTTTTGCTTGTGTTGGAATACACCCAGAAGAAATTAAAAATATGAAAGAGCACGATTTTGAAGAAATAGAAAAACTTATAAAAAATAAAAAAGTTATTGCAATTGGAGAAATAGGCCTAGATTTTTTTAGAGAAAAAAGCGATTATTTTCGTGAGAAACAAAAAGAATATTTTGTTAAATTTATTCAATTAGCTAATAAATATAATCTTCCCGTTGTTATCCATTCACGAAATGCATATTTAGAAGCATACGAATTATTAAAAAAATATAACGTTCAAAAAAAAGGCGTTATACATTGCTGTTGCTTGGAAGATGAGCGTTTAGTTGATGATTTTTTAAAAATCGGTTTTTTCTTTGGTTTTGGCGGCGTTGTAACGTTTAAAAATAGCTTAGGTATTAAAAAATGTGTCGCGAAAATACCATTAGAAAAAATTTTATTAGAAACTGATGCGCCATTTTTAACGCCAGAACCTTTTCGCGGCCATATTAATCATTCTAAATATCTTAATTACATAGTTGACGCTATTTCGAGTATTAAACATAAAAATTTTCATGAAATAGAAAATCAAACAATGAATAATTTTAATAATTTGTTTTTTTATAATGCCAATAAATTTTCAAGAGATTTCAAATAATATAAAGGCCGCTCAATTTAATAAAGACATAGGCCAAAATTTTTTAATTAATGAAAGTTTATCTTCTAAAATTGTGTCGATTTTAAACGTTAAAAAAGACGATATTGTTTTTGAAGGCGGATCTGGTTTTGGATCTTTAAGTTTTTTTTTATTAAAAAAAAAGTATAAAAAACTCGTACTGAACGATATTGATAATAAAGTTATACTTTTTTTAAAAAAACATTTTTTGTTGAATAAAAATACAAAAATAATTAGGCAGTCATTTTTAAATATAGATATTTCTAAATATACAAAAATTATTTCTAGTCTTCCGTACTATATAACGTCCAAATCGTTAGAGTATTTTTTGATTAACGGACATAATGTGAAAAAATATGTTTTTTTAGTGCAAAGAGATGTTTTAGAACGTTTAAATTCAGGTGTAGGCACAAAGAACTACGGCCCATTATCGATAATTATAAAAAACATATCAATTTTGCGAAAAGAATTAATCGTTTCTAAGAATAATTTTTTTCCAAAACCGCACATTCAATCAGCGGTTTTTTCCTTAACAACAAAAAAAAATGACATTTTTGACAAAAAGCAATATTTCTCTTTTTTAAAAAAAATTTTTCTTCACCGTAGAAAAACATTATATAAAAATTTAATGTTGTATATTCAAAATAAACAGAAAATATTGGATATTTTACATAAATTAAAAATTTCCATTTTGTTAAGACCAGAACAAGTAGATGAAAAAAAATATTTAAAAATTTTTAAAACAATTAATAACAATGATTTTAAAAGCAAATGCAAAAATTAATGTCACACTAAATGTCTTCAATAAAAAAAATGGCTTTCATTTTTTGGAAACTGTTATTTTGCCAATAAAACTTCACGATATTATTACCGTAAAAAAAGTTGGCCGTGATTTTCCATTAAAACAATCAGTTATTTTTGAAAATTTAAAAATAGGTATAAATGAAAATATATGCAATAAAGCAGTTAAATACATTGAAAAGCAATTTAAGATTAAAGATAAATATTTGTTTTATGTAAAAAAACAGATACCAATAAATTCTGGTTTAGGCGGCGAAAGTAGTGATGTCGCAAGTATTATAACTTTTTATATTAAAAAATATAAATTAAAGCTAAAAAGAGCCGAAAAAATAAAAATGGCATTAAAATTTGGATGTGATGTGCCGTTTTTTATTTTTAATAAACCAGCGTATGTTTCTGGCATTGGCGATAAGTTAAGAATGATTAATGTTAAAAAATATAATGTTTTAATCATTCAACCTGGCAAAAGCAAAGGTTTATTAACTAAGAACATTTTTTCAAATTTTGATAATAGTAAAAAAGCTAAGAAAAAATTTAATATTACAAAAGTTATAAAAGCTTTAAAATTAGGCAACGAACAACTTTTATATAATAATGTCGGGAATATGTTAGAAGCAGTAGCGACAAAGGAAGAGCCACAAATAAAAAAGATTAAAAAATTTTTAATAAATAACAATTTAATTGCTTTTATGACAGGAGCAGGGAATTGTGTTGTTTCTTTATTTATGAGCGCAAATAATAAAAATATCAAAAAAATTGCGAAAAAACTTCAGAAAAATATTCGTTGTAATGTTTTTATAACAGAAACACAGAATAAAACCATTCGTTGACCGCTTAAAGCGTGCTGCTTTTTACAATTACATTGGCTATAATGTTTTATAACTTATAACAAAACAGTTCAATTTATTTTTTTGTTTTTAAATAGCGATGAGGATTTTTAATAGCCGCTTGAGCCGCTGCCAATCTAGCAACTGGCACTCTAAAAGGCGAACAGGAAACATAATCTAAATTCGCATTATGAAAGAAATATATAGATTCTGGATCGCCGCCATGTTCTCCGCAAACGCCAACATGTAATTTATAATTGGCTTTTTTACCGTTTATTACAGCTAGTTCAACCAATTTACCAACGCCGTTTTGATCAATGCTAGCAAATGGATCTTGTTCTAAAATTTTTTTATCATAATAATCTTTGAGAAATTTACTTGCGTCATCACGCGAAAAACCAAATGTCATTTGTGTTAAATCGTTTGTACCGAAACTAAAAAAATCTGATTCAGGAGCTATTTTTTCCGCTGTTAGAGCTGCTCGAGGTATCTCAATCATTGTACCAATTTTATATCGTATTTCTGCCCTACTTTTTTTAATAATATCGTCTGCAGTTGTTTTAATAATATTTTTTATATATTTGAACTCTTCTACTGAAAAAATTAAAGGTACCATAATTTCTACTAAAATACTTTTTTTTATTTCTTTTTGAGCCTTTAAAGCAGCATTAATTATGGCAGTAACTTGCATTTTTGTAATTTCAGGGTATGAAACTCCTAAACGGCAACCTCTATGGCCCATCATTGGATTGAACTCATGTAAATATTTAATACGATTTTTTATGTGTTCTTTTGAAACATTAAGACTTTTTGCTAATTCGACAATTTTATCTTCTTCTTGCGGCAAAAATTCGTGTAAAGGTGGGTCTAAAAGACGTATATTAACGTTAAGTCCGTTCATATTTTTATATAATTTGTAAAAATCTTCTTCTTGAAATGGTTCTAACTCGTTTAAAGCTTCGATTCTATCATTTTCGTTATCGCTTAAAATCATTTTTCGCATAAAAAAAATACGATCTTCAGCAAAAAACATATGTTCTGTTCTGCACAAACCTATCCCCTCTGCTCCAAATTTTTTAGCTTGTAAAGCATCTGCTGGTGTATCGGCGTTTGTTCTAATATGTAGTTGACGATAATAATCACACCATTCCATTATTTTGCCAAAAACCCCTGATAATTCAGGAGCATTTTTTTTAATATCGCCAATATAAACATTTCCGGTAGAACCATCAAGCGATATGGTATCTTTATCTGTAAGAACAATATCTTTGTCTTTGGTTTTGATAGTTAATGTTTTGTTTTTTTCGTTAATAAGCATATCATTACAACCAACAACACAACATTTCCCCATGCCTCTAGCAACAACAGCCGCATGGCTAGTCATTCCGCCTCTAGATGTTAAAATAGCTTCAGAATTTATCATGCCGACAATATCTTCAGGTGATGTTTCTGTTCGGCATAAGATAACACTTTCTCCGTTTTTATGACGTGTTTCTGCTTCTTCAGCTGTAAAAGCTATTTTACCTGTGCTTGCGCCAGGAGACGCTGGTAAACCATTAGCGATGCAATCAATTTTCTTTAATTCGTTATTATCAAAACTTGGATGTAACAATGTATCTAATGTTTTGGCATCAATTCGCATTAGAGCTTCTTTTTTGTTTATTATTTGTTCTTGAACTAAATCGTAAGCTATTTTTAATGCCGCCGCAGCTGTTCTTTTTCCGCTACGAGTTTGTAAAAAATATAATTTACCATCTTCAATAGTAAATTCCATATCTTGCATATCTTTGTTATGAAATTCCATTTTTTTAATTGTTGCTATAAATTCATCATAAACTTCAGGCATTCTATTTTGTAATTCTTTTATATTTAAAGGTGTGCGAATGCCCGCAACAACATCTTCTCCTTGCGCATTTGGTAAATATTCAGCAAAAATCTTATTTTCTCCTGTTGAAGGCGATCTGCTAAAAGCCACACCAGTACCAGAATTTTCACCTTTGTTTCCAAAAACCATCATTTGAACATTGACAGCTGTTCCCCAACTATATGGAATATTATTCATGCGTCGATAAACATTAGCACGTGGATTATCCCAACTTCTAAAAACTGCGGATACAGCTTCAATTAATTGTTGTTTTGGATTAGAGGGGAATTCTTCCTTAAAAACATTTTTATAATATAATTTATATTCAGTTACTAATTCTTTTAATTTTTCGCATGGTATTTCGGTATCTAATTTGTAATGATTTTTACTTTTAACATTTTCTAACATTTTATCCATTTCTGTTCTAGGATGTCCTTTTGCAATGTTAGTAAACATTAAAATAAAGCGTCTATAACAGTCATAAGCAAATCGTTCATTATTGGTCTCGCGAGCCAATATTTCAACAGTTTTATCGTTTAAACCTAAATTTAAGATAGTGTCCATCATTCCAGGCATGCTGATACGTGCACCACTTCTTACAGAAACTAAAAGTGGATTATTACCGCCGAATTTCTTCCCGGTTTCAATTTCAATTCTTGCTACATTTTCTAGTATTTCTTTTTTTAAAGTGTCTGGAATTGTTTTACCATTTTTAAAATATAACTCACAAGCCTGCGTAGTTATTGTAAAACCATCAGGAATAGGAATGCCAATGTGTTTCATCTCGGCTAATCCATTTCCCTTACCACCTAATGTTTCTTTGCCCAATCCATAAGCATCTTTGAAGTTATAAACGTATGCTTTCATGATAGAAACCTCCAAATTTTAGTTTATTTAAATAACGTCTCAGAATGTTGAAAAAATGTAACAATAAGTTAATGTTACCATAATTTTAACTTTTTTGATTATAAAGGTTAGTAAAATAGCGTTTATAATAATTTTGGGAGCGGTAATATTTTAATTAATTTTAGTTTAATTTATTATCCGAAATGGAGTTATGAAATTAATCGTTGGTTTAGGCAATATAGGAAAAAAATTTATTAAAACACGTCATAATATCGGCTTTGAAGTTATTGATTTTTTCTGTTTTTTTATGAACTTTCAATTGTCAGACTTTGAAGAAGGTTTTAATGGGATGTTTTTAAAACAAAAAAATTTTATTCTTTTTAAACCGTGTACGTTTGTAAATAATAGTGGCATAGCAGTAAAAAAAATAGCAGATTTTTATAATATTGATGTCGATGATATTTTAGTTATTCAAGACGATATCTATTTGCCAATCGGAAAAATTCGTTTGCGTAGTTCTGGCGAAAGCGGCGGTCATAACGGAATAAAAAGTATTATTAATAATTTAAAAACAACAAATTTTAAACGAATAAAGATAGGTGTTGAATATTCTAAAAATCAAGGGCTTTTATCTAATTTTGTATTGGATAAATTTAACGATAAGGAATTAAAAACGTTAAAAATAACATTTGAAATAGTTTCCAAAATTCTTTTGGAATATCTAAAAAGCGATTTTAATCATGCGGTAAATTTGTTAAATTTATTACAAAACAATAAATCGAGTTCAACCGAAACTGGATGCAGCTAGTAATTTTGATTATTTTGTGTCTTTCGTGTTTTATAAAAAAAGTAAAAATTTTTAAAATTTGTTGTCTATAACATATAATTTAAGTTGATAACATTAAATAAAGTTGTCTTCCTTATTTATTGATAGAAATAATTAAAAAAAACAAAAAAGGAGAAAAAAACCGGGCGATGTTGTCATTTTTTGCATCTTTTTTGTCCATTATTGTAGTATTTTTTTGTTTTTTACTTCCTTCTAATTTGTCGATTGTTTTGACTGTTGCAGTTATTATTTTACTTCTTCTTTTTAATGAAATAAGAAATGTTGTTTTATTTTTAACTATTGTTTGTTACACTTTGTTTTTTTGTGGTGTCCCATTATTACCGCATTTTAGGCAAAAATTTGGCGATATTATTCAAAAAAATCGTTTAATTATTAAACAACTGACCGATGAAGCACGTACATCAGCAGAAGATTTTAAAACAATCATCAAAAAACAAGAGAATCACAATTTTAGTAATTCGAAAAATTCACTTTTTTCTGTGTTTTTTAAGGGTTTTGCTTCATTTTTTTCATTTTTACTTTATGTTGTGAGTTGGTTGCTGTTTATTTTTTTGGTTTTATTTTTATTGGTATGGTATAAAAGTGGCAACGTTTGGGAAACGATTAGAAAGTTTTTTGATTTTTTAAAACGTGTTTTAAATTTTTTTAAAGATAAAAAAGATGGCGGCAGCAAAGAACAACAAAATCAAACAAACCAGGCATTTTTGCCAGTAAGTAATCAATATAATAAAATAGAAAACTACCCCATTTATCAATTAGAAAATTCAAACATTCAAATGATTAGTTCAAAAAATCCTAAAGCTCTAGGAAGTTTAAAGGCGTTGCAATTAATAACGCAACGTCAAGGGATTAATGATGCAAAACATCCTATGAATTTTGAAAATATGTTTGGCGATCTAAAAAACGACGAACATCATGCATATTTAAAAAATAAAAGCAAAATAGCATTGTTAAAGTAAAGATATATAATATATAAAAAAGGCATAAAAATAGTAAAAAGTCAACAAATTAACAAGCAAAATAAAGAATGACAGCTATCTAAAAATTTAAGAGGCGAATGCAATAGCATATCCAAAAATATATTACAAAACCTTTGTTTTGTTATACAATAAAAAAATATGAGATGTGTAGATGCAGAAAAGACAAGAAGAATAAATGCACTTCGGTGTACAAAAATAATTAGTTTAACATCAAATAAAGCGTTAGCTTTAGAAGTAGCTAAGAATCTTGGTATTCATGTTTTAGATGGCGATATAGCTCGTTTTGCTGATGGCGAAACATTATTTGAATGCAATGAAACGGTGCGAGGCTGTGATGTTTATATTATTCAATCAACTTGCCAGCCTGTTAATGAAAAAATAATGGAATTATTGATTAGTATTGATGCTTTAAAAAGAGCAAGTGCAAAAAGTGTAAATGTTATTATTCCTTATTTTGGTTATTCGCGACAAGAAAGAAAAACTAAACCGCGTCATCCAATAAGCGCTAAATTAGTAGCTGATTTATTAACAACTGCTGGCGCCGGAAGAATTATATGTTTTGATTTACATGCTCCACAAATTCAAGGGTTTTTTAATATACCAGTAGATGATATTAGTGCTGTTAATATTTTTTATGATTTTTTTTTAAAGATGTCTTTAAAAGATATTGCTTGCGTTTCTCCAGATCACGGAGGCGTTGCTCGCGCTCATAGGTTAGCTAATAAATTGAACGCTGATTTGATAATCATTGATAAACGTCGTACTAAACCAAATAAATCAGAAATTATAGCTATTGTCGGTGATGTAAAAGATAAAAATTGTATTATTGTGGATGATATTGTTGATACAGCCGAAACTTTGTGTAATGCTGCTAATAAATTAAAAACACTTGGAGCGAAACAGGTATTTGCCGCAATAACGCATGGTATTTTATCTGGAGATGCTGTAAGTAGAATTAATCAATCTTCTTTAGATAAATTGATCATTACTGATACCATTCCGTTAGATTCAAGAATTGCTAGTGATAAAATTACTGTTTTAAAAATATCTCCTTTATTATCGAATGTAATTAGAGCTGTGTTATTCGGGGAATCGTTATCTCAGGCAATTAAAAATTTCGCTACTAGTAATTAAATAAAATTTAATGTCCATTGATTTCGATATTCATAAAAAATATATTTTAGCTTGTTCTTTCGGGCCGGACTCTATGGCTTTATTCGATATGTTATATAAAACAAAGTGTCAATTTATAGTGTGTTTTGTAAATTATCATAAGCGTAAAGAGTCTAATAATGAGCAAGAACAAATTATTAAATATTGTCATCAAAAAAAAATTGTGTGTGAAGTGTTAGATTTAAAAAATACAAGTGTTGTAGGAAATTTTCAAAATTGGGCTAGAAATGTTAGATACAATTTTTTTGCTAATATGTGCGCAAAATATAAAGCAAAAGGGGTTTTTGTTGCTCATCATCAAGATGATCTTATAGAAACATATATAATGCAAAAAAAAAATTGCAAAAATTATGTTGAATATTATGGGTTAAAAAAAATAAGTTTTATTAAAAATGTAATTATAATACGACCGTTATTAGAATATACAAAAAAAGAATTATTTGATTATTGCAAGAAACATGATGTTCCATTTTCGTTAGACATCAGTAATTCTGATTTATCTTTTTTACGCAATAAGATTCGTCATGATGTTATTGAAAAACTCGATGAAAAAAAAAGAAAAATAATATTAGAAAAAATTAAATTAGATAATTTTGAACGCTGTTTGCTTCGTAATAAAATTCAAAAAATTATAAATTTTAACGATAATAAGTTAAATATAAATAGTTTATTAAAGTTAACAAAGCAGGAGTTTAATGAAGCTATTATGTGTTTTTTAAAACAGCATTTGCCGGTGTATAGTAAAATATCGTTTAATTTTATTGACAGCATTTATAACGTGTTGGTTTCGCCAAAACCAAATATTAAAATAAGATTTAAAAAAATCGAATTGTTAAAAGAATATGACAATTTATTAATATCCAATTCAAATGAAAATAATAGTAAAAAATATTGTTACTTTTTAAAAATGCCAGGTAAATTATTTACTAACGAAATTGATGTTGATTTTTCTTTTGGCTCTAATGAAAAAAAAATTTTTTTAGAAGATTATCCAATCACGATTCGCTCTCCATATGAGAATGATCAGGTAAAAATAAAGAATTATAAACGTCAATTAAAAAAACTTTTTATTGATTGGAAAATGCCTGTAAGATTGCGAAGGCTATGGCCTGTTTTTTGCGATAAATATGGTAAAATATTATATGTTCCCAGATATAGACGACACGGATATAAAAACGATCCCAAAATAAACATCAAAATATTATAATATTATAAGAACAATTTATAAACAGAGTAATAAATGAGTAATAAAAAGAATCAACCTAATAGTTCGATTATTTCGATTATTTTTGAAATTTGTTTTTTTATTGGTTTTGCATTGCTTTTATTTTTTATATTATTTAACAATAAAAATGTTGTCATGTGGAACGAAAGCGATCTTGATCGAATTTTGTCAGAAGAAAGAATAAAAAATGCTATTTATCGTTACAAGGGCAACATAGTTACAGTTGATGGTAATGCATTAGATAAAACTGGTTGTGAATATAGTTTTTCGGTCAATATAGATGCTCATCGTTTCAATAAAGGTTTTATTACAAAAAATGGCGAGCAGCATGAAAGTTATTATTCTTATTTTTTAACATCAATTAATAAAACTAAACAAGAGGCGTCCGATAAAAAAATAGCTTTTAAAAAAGATGCGTATTTTTTAAACCCAGATCTTCAAGAAAAAAGTACGTTATCAACCATTTTGGCAGCGGCATCTTTATTGTTCTTACAATTCATGTTTCAACTTTTAATGTATGTAGCAATATTTCTATTACTATCAATGCTTTTTAAAAAAAAAGGTTTTTTTACAGGTAGTCGAATAACTAGTTTTTTCGAAGAAATTAAGAAAGGTAATAAAGATTATTTAACTTTTAACGATATAGCTGGATATGAAGCCGAAAAAAAAGAGGTAATTGCTGTTATCGAATATTTAAAAAATCCAAAAAAATTTAATTCTGCAGGAGCTAAAATGCCAAGAGGAATTTTATTATTTGGTCCTCCTGGCGTTGGAAAAACTATGTTAGCTAAAGCGGTAGCAGGTGAAGCGAAAGTCCCATTTTATCCTGTGTCTTGTACTGAATTCTTAGATGAATTGTTTTCTATTGCTGCTAAAAGGATACGAGAACTGTTTAAGAAAGCTAGCGAAAACGCTCCTAGTATTATTTTTATCGATGAAATTGATATGGCAGGTAAAAAAGATAATTTTCATTCCAATAATGAAGTAATAAATCAATTTTTAGTTGAAATGGACGGTTTTAAAAAGAATGCAGGTGTTATTGTTTTTGCTGCAACAAATAGAAAAGATATGATAGATAAATCGCTACTAAGATCAGGTAGATTTGACAAACATATTGAAATGCCATTGCCAATTTTAAAAGATCGAGAAGACATATTTAAAAAGATTGCGCAAAATAAAAATATAGGTGAAGATGTTGATTTTAAAAGATTTGCTCGACTCACAAGCGGATGTTCTGGCGCTGACATTGAAAATATAATGAATGAAGCGACTATTTCGGTTGTTCTTAAAAAAGAAGACAAAATAACAACAAAAATATTAGAAGAAGCTATGGAAAAGTTGTTTGTCGGTTTAAGTAATTATAATAAAAACGAGCAAGAAATGAAGATTGTAGCTTTTCATGAGTCAGGTCATGCATTTGTGGCTGCAAAATTATCTCCAACTAATATTGTTGAAAAAGTAACCGTTCTTAATAGAGGACATGCTGGCGGTTACACTATTATTGTTCCGGAAAATGAAAAAAAATTGTTTACAAGAAGCGAACTTTTAAATAATATAGCTATATCGTTTGGTGGTCGTTGCAGTGAGGAAGTGTTTTTTTCGGAAATTTCTAATGGCGCGTCGCAAGATATTAAAAAAGCAACAGATATCGCTTATACAATGGTTAGAGAATTAGGAATGTCTTCGCTTTCGCCAATGAATTATCGACAAAAAAACAATTTTTTATATGATAATTTTGCGTCTTCTTCAGATCAAACAAATTTTAAAGTTGATCAAGAAGTCGAAAAAATAATAGAAGAAGCTTATTCAAAAGCAAAAACACTGATAGTGAAAAATAAAGCTAAAGTTGAGAAACTTGCTAATGCGCTTTTGGAAAAAGAGACACTTTATGCAGATGAAATTACTAAAATTGTGAACGACAAAAAAGAACATGGCGGTGCTGAAGGCGCAACAATAAAAAAAAATGTGGAAAATAGGTAATGTAATTATTAATTCGCGCGTTGTTTTAGCGTCTATGTCTGGTATTACAAACGTATATTATCGCCAATTTTTGAAAAGTTTTGGTGTTGGCTATTCTGTGACTGAAATGGTTAATGTTAGGTCGATTGTAAATAACAATAAAAAAATTGCCACACTATTACGAATGTCTAAAATAGATAGACCGGTGGCTATTCAATTATTTGGAGACAACATTGATATAACATTGAAAGCCATATCAATAATTGAGAGCAAATTGGCTAAACAATATGATATTTTAGATATTAATTTAGCTTGTCCAGTTAAAAAAATTATTCGTAGTAAATCAGGTGTTTTTTGGATGAAAAATATTAATAATCTTATTGCGTATATTAAAGAAATAGTGAAATTTTCAAAAAAACCTGTTACCGTTAAATTGCGTTTAGGCTTTGATACACCTATTGATATGGTTGATTTGGCCACTAAGTTAGAAAAAATAGGTGTTGCTGCTATTGCAATTCATGCGCGTACAGGAAAACAACTGTATTCTGGAAATGCTAATTTTGAAGCCATTAAGGATTTAGGAAAAAAAATAACAGTACCATTAGTTGTTAGCGGTGATATTTTTACTTTAAGTGATGCTATTAAAGCTGTAAAAATTACTTCTGCCACTGCTGTTATGGTGGCTAGAGGAGGCCTTGGAAATCCGTTTTTGATTAAACAAATAAACAATTTTTTTAATAAAAATGCAAAATTAAAATTGCCTACTTTATATGATCAAATTTTGTATTGTCAAAAATTATTTGATTTTTTTATAAAACACGAAGAACAAAAAAAAGTTATTTTTTTAATTAAACGTATAGCTCCATATTTTTTTAAAAATTTTTGTAATGCAAGCAACGTGCGATCATTTTTAACGCAAAGAATAAACACTATAGATGAGTTTAAAAACTTTTTAATTTTTATGAAAAAGGGCGTAAAAAATGGAGAATATTGATTTTACTGAGATTGATGAATATTTAAAAAACGAAAAAGATTTAACCGAACAAGAAAAAATAAGAATAAAAAAAATACCTATTTATAAAAAAATGGGTGTATTACCTTTTGGACAAAAAATTGACCGAAAAAATTATTCATCAGAACTTTTTTCATTAACGGCTAAATTTTCGCGTGAAGAAGTCAAAAATAAAAACATATTTGCATCCGTCGCCGGAAGAATTATGCGAATGCGTTCAATGGGTAAAATAGCTTTTTTTGATATTAAAGATATAAAGGGCAAAATACAATGTTATATTTCCATTAATAATGTTAGCAATGATGATTTTAATTTATTTAAATTATCTGATTTAGGTGATATAGTTGCTGTAGAAGGATTTTTATTTTATACAGATGCTGGTGAATTAACAATCAACATTTCTAAATATACGCATTTATCTAAAGCTATTTGCCCATTACCAAATAAATTTTTTGGTTTAGCGAACGTTGAAGAAAAGCAGCGAAAAAAATACTTAGAATTTATAACAAATGATAATAATATTAAAAATTTAATAGCTCGTTTTAAAATTATTCAAGCTATAAGAAATTTTTGTAACAATTTAGGATTTATAGAAGTAGAAACAAGTATTTTAACATCAACAGTAAGCGGCGCTGACGCGCGACCATTTGTTACACATCATAATAGTTTAAATTATGATTTTTATTTAAGAATAGCTACGGAAATACCTTTAAAAAAATTAATCATTGGCGGTCTGGAAAAAGTTTATGAAATAGGTAAAATATTTCGCAATGAAGGCATTGATGCAATGCATAATCCAGAATTTACCACCATTGAATTATATGAAGCGTATAGCGATTTAAATGATATGCGATCATTTATCGAGAAATTATTTAAATATATATCAAAAACCGTTTTTCAGAAAGATGTAATATTATTTAATAATGTTAAAATCGATTTAAAAAAGCCATTTGAATATATTTCAATGGTTGAATTGATTAAAAAAAATACAGGTATTGATTTTGCAAAAAATATAACTTTTAATCAGGCAATGGATTTAGCAAAAAAAAATAATGTTTTAATCAATAAAGATGTTAAGTCAGTCGGGGAAATTATAATGTTGTTTTTTGAACAATTTTGTGAGCATAAGCTAATTCAACCCACTTTTGTTCATACATATCCAATAGAAGTATCGCCGTTAGCCAAAAAAACACACGATGAACGTTTCGCGGAACGTTTTGAATTTTTTATTAATGGGATAGAAATTGCCAATGCTTATTCAGAATTAAATGATCCAATCGATCAAAAATGCCGCTTTCAATACCAACAACAGAAAAAAAATAATGATAATTATGAGCAGTATGCAATAGATGATGATTTTTTGACAGCTATGAAGTATGGAATGCCTCCGACTGGCGGTTTAGGAATAGGTTTAGATAGATTAATTATGGTTTTTTGTGACGAAAAAAATATCAAAAATGTTATTGCATTTCCAACAGTTAAATTAAAAAAGAAGACGGTCAAAAAAAAAGTATCCATTTAAGTTAATTTTGAATATTATAATGTTTAAGACGGAATTGAAGATATTATGTCAATAATTCAATAATTAAAAGTTCTCAAAGAAATTTAATTATCTTCTTTGCTTCATGCTGCTTACTTTTTTAGTTTAATAACCTACGGCATTTATTCAATAACAAATTTCAAGAAGAATACATTAATGGATAATATTGATAATCTAATAGATGCAGAAAAATAAGATTTTATCCAATTACTAATTCACGAAAAAGAAAATTTACATGAAGAATGTGAGATAATTTTGGAAATAAACAACGAAAAAGGATGAAAAGAACGTGCGCGGCCTTGATCCCTTTTTTTTGTTTATTTCGATTATTATTGTCGCCTTTATCATTTAACTATTATTGAAGATGTGATTGATTTTTTTATAAACAAGCGCATCAAAAACGCTGTTGATAATATTCAAAACAAAAAATTACTAATGTTTTTCTAAAGACTCCAAAGAAATAATAGATAATTTTAACAATTTCATCGTAATAAAAGGCATAATGTCTAAATATAAACATCGTGATTATGAGATGTCGATTATAAACGAATTCGCGAATATTTTGCGTTTAAAGAATGTTATTTAAAAAATATTAAAGCACGATTTACTTTTCATTAATCTACGTTGTTAACGAAAAAAGAATGTGAAAATTTCATCAAGGCACAAATTGGATTAGAATAAAAAAAAGAAAGCAGCTATTTTTCTTAAAACTAACATCATATAAATAAGCACGTATTTGCGCCTAAATAGTATAGACATTGAAAATAAAAAATATAGAAAAAATCGCCATTATAATGCGTTTTATAAATGAATTTAGTTTTTCTATTTTTATGTTTGTTATATAAAACAATGATATGCAGCTATATAAGCTTGGAATTTTAAAAACTATTTAAATAAAAATAAAAATGAGTTTTTATTTTTACTATAATTTTATATAGGCAAATAATTAAAAATAAAGGGCAAAAAAGTATAATGATGGAAGTTATAAAAAGAGACAACAAAACAATTGTTCCGTTTGAAATTAATAAAATAAAAATAGCAATAATTAAAGCTTTTGAGGCTATTAAAAGGCCGTATGATATCAATATTATTACTGACATCGCTTTAAAAGCTACCAGTAATTTTAAGATTCAAGATAATAAGATTAGTGTTGAGCAAATTCAAGATGCCGTAGAAATTTCTTTAATACAAAGCGGGTATATTGATGTCGCTAAAATATATATGAGTTATAGAGAAAAGCATGCGAATTTACGTGAAATAGCCATTAATAATAAGCCATTATTAAATTATGCTGATACTATTGATAAATATTTGAATAATGAAAATTGGCGTGTTAAGGAAAATTCGACAGTTGTTTATTCTGTTGGAGGTCTTATTTTGTATAATAGTGGCGTAATTACCGCAAATTATTGGCTAACTCAAATTTATGATAAAGAGATAAGTGAAGCACATAAAAACGCAGATATTCACCTTCACGATTTAGGAATGTTAACTGGTTACTGTGCCGGTTGGTCGTTGCGTCAATTGATTAAAGAAGGTTTAGGTGGAGTTCAAGGTAAAATAACATCTCGTCCGGCTAAACATTTATCTACTTTATGCAATCAAATGGTTAATTTTTTAGGAATAATGCAAAACGAATGGGCTGGAGCGCAGGCTTTTTCCAGCTTTGATACTTATTTATCGCCATTTGTAAAAGTTGATAATTTAAATTACACGCAGGTAAAAAAATGCATTCAATCTTTTATTTATGGAATTAATGTACCATCTAGATGGGGAACGCAACCGCCATTTACAAACATAACGTTAGATTGGGTAGTTCCTGATGATATAGCTGAGCAGAATGCTATTGTTGGTGGAATAGAAATGCCATTTAAGTATAAAGATTGTAAAAAAGAAATGGATATGATTAATAAAGCCTTTATGGAAATTATGATTGGCGGCGATGCTAATGGACGTGGGTTTCAATATCCAATACCAACATATTCAATCACGAAAGATTTTGATTGGGGTGAAACGGAAAATAATAAATTGTTATTCGAAATGACATCTAAATATGGTATCCCATATTTTTCCAACTATATTAATTCTGATATGAAGCCAAGCGATGTACGTAGTATGTGTTGTCGATTGCGTTTAGATTTACGCGAATTAAGAAAAAAAAGTGGTGGTTTTTTTGGCAGCGGAGAATCAACTGGTTCTATAGGAGTTGTAACAATTAATATTCCTCGTATAGCTTATTTATCAAAAACAAAAGAAGAGTTTTATAAACGTTTAGAAAAAATGATGGATTTAAGTGCTCGTAGTTTAAAAATTAAAAGGGATTTTGTTACAAAGTGTTTGAACAACGGTTTATATCCTTATACCAAAAGATATTTAGGACATTTTAACAATCATTTTTCAACAATTGGTTTAGTTGGTATGAATGAAGCTTGTTTGAATGCTAATTGGTTAAAAAAAGATTTAACTAATGAACAATCGCAAGCGTTTTCAGTTGAAGTTTTAAATTTTATGCGTTCTAAATTAAGCGACTATCAAGAAAAGTATAAAGATTTATATAATTTAGAAGCTACACCAGCAGAATCCACTTGTTATCGTTTAGCAAAGCATGACAAGGAAAAATACAAAGATATTATTACATCTAATAATGATAAAGGTGTTCCTTATTATACGAATTCAACGCATTTACCTGTTAATTATACAAGCGATGTTTTTAAAGCTTTGGATATCGAAGATCAATTTCAATGTTTATATACCTCTGGTACAGTATTTCATGCTTTTTTAGGACAGAAAATGCCATCGTGGCAAAGCTGTTTAAATTTAGTTCGTAAAATTGCAGAAAATTATAAACTACCGTATTATACTATTTCACCAACATATTCTGTTTGTAAAGATCATGGATATATTATAGGAGAAGTTTATAATTGCCCAATATGCGATCAAAAAACTGAAGTATATTCGCGTATTACTGGTTATTATAGGCCTTTGCAAAATTGGAATGATGGAAAGATAGCAGAATTTGACAATAGAAAAACATATGAAGTTTGTAATAATGAAAAAAATATTTTTCTCTTTGTGACAAAAACCTGTCCAAAATGTCAAACTATTAAAGAAATTATTAAAAATAAAAACATTGATTGTAAGATAGTGAATGCCGATGAGGATATTAACAGAGAGATAGTCCGCAGCAATAACGTTTCTGAAGTACCTAGTTTGGTTTTTGTAGGAAATGACGGCAAAAAAACAAAATATACTAGTATGCCAGAGATAATAGACGTTTTAAACTAAAAAGTGGACGATATTTTTGATGTTGTCGTAATTGGGGCAGGACCTGCCGGGATGAGCGCATCTTTAAATATGTTGCGCTATGGAAAAAAAGTTTTGCTTTTAGAAAAAGAAAATATTGGTGGGCAAATAGCTAGCGCACCTAATGTAGAAAATTTGCCATCTTTAAAAAGTATTAGCGGAATGGATTTTTCAAATAATTTTTTTTCTCAATTATTATCTTTAAATATTTGTTTTAAATTTGAAAATGTTTTATCTGTAAAAAAGGAAGAAAAAAAATTTTTAGTTACTACAAATGCTGCAAAATATTTTGGAAAAGCTATTATTATCGCCGTTGGAGTCAAAGCTAAAAAAATCGATATAGATAACGAAAAACAATTAGTGGGTCATGGTATTAGTTATTGTGCTATATGTGATGGAATTTTTTTTAAAAATAAAGATGTTTGTGTTATAGGCGATGGTAATACGGCTTTGCAATATGCTTTATTTTTATCTAGTTATTGCAAAAATGTTTTTTTATGTACGTTAACTGATAAATTGTTTGCAGATGATATTTTAGTCAATAGAATAAAAAATAAGAGTAATATTTTTTTAAAAAATTATTTTTTAATAAAAGAAGTTTTTAGCGACGCTGAAACTAAATTTTTAAAAAAGATAGATTTTGTAAATTTATTGAACAAAAAACAAGAGACAATTAATGCGCAAGGGTTATTTATAGCTATCGGGCAAGCGCCAAAGAATGAAATTTTTGAAAATTTAGTTTCGTTAGAAAATGGATTTATAGATGTCGATAAAACTATGCAGACAAAAACACAAGGAGTGTTTGCTGTCGGGGATTGTATAAATAAGCAAGTTCGGCAAGTATCGACAGCTGTTAGCGACGGAAGCATAGCCGCTTTTTTTGCCAACAAATATTTGGAAAATTTAGGCTAGTAACCGCGTAAAAAAGTATTTGGAATAATTTTTTTTATATCTTTTAATAGTTTTTCAGCTTCTTCTTTTTCGATTGCTTGAAAATAGAATAAACAATCTTTTTGGAATTGATAACGTTGAAGAACGTATTTTGGGCATGGAGAAATAGTTTTAGCAATTTTTAGTAATGTGCTTAAATTATGGAATTGCTTTATAATTGTCGTTCGAAATTCAAATGGTATATTATTTGTTTTTACACATCGAATAGATTCTTTTATATTGTTAACTATTTCGTTATTATTTTGTTTTGCTCCAACAATGTAGTTATAGTTATCAAAATCATTTTTTATATCGATAGCAACATAATCAACTAATTTGTTTTTTAGAATATTTTCTAACATTACCGGATTAGTTCCGTTTGTATCTAATTTAACTAAGAACCCTAATTTTTTAATTTCTTCAAGCTTTTTTATTATATTTTTATGAATCAGCGGTTCCCCACCGGTTATGACAACGGCATCAATGTTGTTTTTGTTTTTGGTTAAAAAACTTTTTATTTCTTCCCATGGAATTATGTCATTTTTGCCAAAAATTAATTTTGTGTTTTGGCAAAATAAACATCTTAAATTACATTGTTGAGTAAATAAAACAGCAGAAACATAACCATCATAATCCACTAATGAAGCTTTTTCTAGACCAACAAAACACATGCTTAATATTTTTTTGTAATATTAAAAACATTATAACAGTTTAAAGAAATCTGACGATAATAAAATTAAGTAAAATTCCAATTATATAAGAATACAAGCGACAAAATGATCTTTTTCAACTTCTTTTAGTTTAGGTAAATTTTCCCCACATTCTTTTTTGGCTTTAGGACATCTGCTTTTGAAAGGGCAACCTGTTATATTATCAAACGGACTAGGAAAATTATCGTTTATGGAAATGTTTTTGAAATCTTTTTTATTTTTAATTTCCGGAGCCAGAATAGAATCAATTAACAATTTTGTGTATGGGTGTAAAGGATTTTTAAATAATTTTTCAGATGTAGCTATTTCTACGATTTTGCCTAGATACATAACGACTGTTCTATCGGCAATATATTTTACTAAAAGAAGATTATGAGTTATAAAAATATATGTTAAATTTAGTTTTTTTTTGATATCGATAAAGGTATTTATAATTTGTGCTTGAATAGAAACATCAAGCGCACTAGTTGGTTCGTCACATACTATTAATTCTGGATTTAACGCTAAACTGCGAGCAATATTTACTCGTTGAGCTTGTCCGCCTGATAATTCCGACGGATACTTACATAGTAGTTCCTCGGAAAGACCAACATTTTTAAGTAATTCTAAAATTTTTGCTTCTATACTTTTCTTTGTATATTTTTTATGAATATTAAATGGTTCTGCTATAGCGTTTTTAACATTCATAAAAGGATCTAAACTAGAAAAAGAATCTTGAAAAATCATTTGTACTTTACTTTTGAATTCTTTTTGTTCGCTACTATTTAATTTGGCTATATTTTTGCCGTTAAATATAATTTCGCCGGATGTTGGTTGGTATATATTTAAAATCGCTTTTCCTAATGTTGTTTTGCCGCAGCCAGATTCTCCAACGATACATAGAATTTCGTTTTTATTGATTTTTAAACTGACATCATCAACAGCTTTTAAAATTCTTTTTTTAAAAAATCCATCGCTAATTTTAAAAAAAATTTTCAAATTTTTAATTTCGCAAATTATTTCTTTATCTTGCATAATTTCTATTTTATTCCATTTAAATTTAAAATTTTTTTTAATTCATCATGGTTATTTTTGTATTTTTCATATAAATATTTAAAGCAGGTGGAGTAGTGATTATTTTCTATTTGAAAAATAAAAGGAGTTTGTTTTAAACAAATTTCCATACATTTTTCACATCTTTCGGCAAAAGCGCACCCGATATTTAATTGTGATAACGCAGGTGGATAACCGGATATAGATTCTAATTTTTCTGTATCAAACTTTGGTGTTGATAACATTAATTTTTTAGTATATTCGTGTTTTGGATTTTGAAATATATCTTCTGTTGAACCACTTTCAACGATTGACCCAGCATACATAACATGTACGGTATCGCACATATTTGCTATTATCCCTAAATCGTGTGTTATTATCATAATCCCCATATGCATTTTTGATTGAAGTGTTTTTAATAATGTAATAATTTGCATTTGAACTGTAACATCTAAAGCTGTTGTAGGTTCGTCGGCTATTAAAAGCGACGGCTCACAAATTAAATTCATAGCGATCATAACTCTTTGTAACATGCCGCCAGATAGTTCTGATGGATATTGTTTTATTCGTTTTTCTGCGTCATTAATACCCACTAATTTTAATAACTGAATAGATTGATTATAAGTGTAGTTTTTGGCTTCTTTTTTTAACGCTAATATTTCTAATGATATTTTTTTTTGTTCGTCTAATGATTTAATTTCTTTTGTTTTTTCTAATTCTTTTATTTTCTGAAATAATTCACTTTTTTTTGAATCTATTTTTGTTTTTAAGTGATTCATAAACATTTCGTTCATTTGTTTTTCAATTGTGTAAATAGGGTCAAAAGATGACATAGGATTTTGTGGAATAATAGCAATTTTTGCCCCTCTAATTTTTTGCAATTCACTAAGTTTTAAATTAATTAATTCTTGGTTATCAAATTTAATTGATCCGCCGATTATTTTTGCGTTTTTTGCTAACAATTGCGTTATACAATATGCTAAAGAACTTTTGCCAGAGCCAGATTCCCCAACGAATCCGACTGTTTCATTTTTACTAATAGTAAAAGAAATGTTATTTACTGGAATTATTGTTTTTTTATCTGGTATTTCGAAAGAAGCCGTTAAATTTTTAACTTCTAATAAAATGTTATTTTTGTTCATAAATCAATTAGATACAGGATTAAGACGAGCGCGCAATCCCTCCCCAATAAAATAAAAAGCTAGTACTATTAGCGAAACTATGATGGCAGGTATTAATGCTAGCCATGGGTAATTTAATATTTCATTTATTTCTTCGTTAATTAAACCACCCAATGACGGTATTGGTTTTGAAATTCCTAAACCTAAAAATGCTAAAGTTGTTTCTGTAAAAATAGCCGTCGGAATACGTTTTGTTAAACTAACAATAATTATATTAGTGCAATTAGGAATAATATGTTTTTTTATTATAAAAAAATTGCTAGCCCCCATTGTTTTTGATGCGGTTACAAAATCACGCTTTTTTAATAATAAAACTTGCGATCTTATTAGCACGGCGGTGTCTATCCAGTAAAATAACATAAAAACAACAAAAATAGGAAGTAGGCTTATTACTACAGAAGTATCATTTATATGCAAAAATTCTTTTATTATTGCACTAAAAAAAATAATTGCTATTAAATCTGGTAAAGCGTATAAACCATCAACAATTCGCATCATTATTAAGTCTGTTTTGCCGCCTTTCATACCGGCAATAGCACCATATATAACACCAATTATTAAAACAATAAAAGCGCTAATTAAGCCAACACACAAACTAATTCTTATCGCATAAATAACACGTATAAAATAATCCCTTCCGTTTCTATCTGTTCCAAAAATATGCGGCCAAATAAATTGGCCAGATTGCATTTGTTTCTGTTCTGATAATGAAAATTTAAATGGCGGCAACAAAGAAAAAGAGTTATCGGCAGATGCATTTTTAAAAATCCCCAATTCAGTGAAGTAATCATACGGGTAAATTAAAGGAATTAAAATAGATATTAAAAACAAAAATATTAAAAAAATGATACTAAAAAATATTTTTTTATTTTTTAACAAAAAAACAAAAATTTTACTTATAATGCTTTGTTTTTGCAAAAAATTTTCTTTATTTTTTTTGTATTTTGCTTCTTTAAAAAAATTATCAATCATAAATTTGTTTAAATTAATTGAAGTCTATATTTGGATTTATAATAGCACATATAATGTCACTTATTAAAATAGCCCCAACTATTATAAATGTAAAAAAAATTGTCATGCCCATAACAACAGGGTAATCTCTATGGGAAATAAAATTTATATATGATTGCCCAACGCCTGGTATGCCAAAAGCATGTTCGATAATTACGTTGCCTGTTATTATATCAGCAAACGTAGGTCCAATGTAACTAATAACAGGAACGATAGCATTTGGCAAAGCATGCTTAAAAAGAATATTTTTTTCGCTTATTCCGCGTGCTCTTATCGCTTTTATATAATTTGTGTTCAGTACATCAATTACTGAAGATTTGGTTAATCTTATTATTGAACATAATGGAGGTATAGATAAAACAATAGTTGGCAAGATAAACCTAGAAACACCGGACGAAGAAAAAAATCCACTTAATGTTTTATTGCATAAGCAAGATATAAAAAAAAGAGGCAAAGACATTGTTAAAACTGTTAAAAACATTGTTATTTTGTCAAATATTTTTTTGTTAAAAAACGCAGCTAAACAACCAATTATAATACCAAATATTATTGCTATTAAAGCCGATGCCGTTCCAGTGTATAAGCTATATTTCATAGAGTTATAAATTATTTCAGTAACAGTAATACCTTGTTGCGAAATTGAAGTGCCGAGATCAAGCATAGAAATATTTTTTAGATATAATAGATACTGCACATAAATCGGTTTATCTAAGCCGTATATTTTCCCTTTTATTTGTCTAAGTTCGTAAGTTAAATTTTTCACTCCCTCAAACGGCCCACCAGGAATGATTTGTGACAGAAAAAAAACTATTGTTGTAATAATAAATATAGTAATTATTGATAAAACCAATCTTTTTACAATATAAAAAAATATTTTTTGCTTATCCATAAAATTTTCTACTATTTTTAAAATTTGCAACTTTCTTTTTGCAATCGCAAAATATAACGCGAATACGCGAATTTAAAAATGGCATATTTCTAATTATCTTTTGTTTGATATAGTTTGTTTAGTATAGGCACAATAATTGAATGTTAAAAACATTAATTTATTAAAATTAAATCGACACATACGTTCATATTATAACATAATTTATGGTATATAATTAGTAATACTTTTTTAATAGCTGTTTTCGTTACTGTTTTGTTGTCTTGTCTTATGTTGAGTTAATTTATATAATTAATTATGATGTGTTAATTTAAGGTGCATTATGAATAAATATGTCTTGAAAATTATTAGAGAAATTAAAAGAATTAGATGGATTAAAAAAAGAGATTTGTTAGATATGGTAACGGTTGTTATTACAATTTCCGTTATCAGCGCTTTTATCATTTATGTTGATAATGTATTAGCTAGTTTAATTTTTAAAATTTTAAAGATTTTTTTTGGTTAAAATGAGGATATATGGAAAAAAAATTTAATTGGTATATTATAAACACTTTTCCAAATAGCGAGTATAATGTGTTGAAAAATATACAGCAAGTTATAAAAAATAACGGTTTAAGCGAATTTTTAGCAGAAATAATCATCCCAACACAAGAAATTAAAAGAATTAGTAAAAAAACAGGTTTGCCTACTGGAAAAACATCAACAAAAATACTGTATCCTGGTTATATTTTTGCAAAAATGGCTATTAATAACGAAATTTTAAGCATAATAAGGTATATAAACGGCGTTATTGGCATTGGCGGCTCAAAAAATAAATCTAATCCACAGCCAGTGTCACAAGCGGAAATGGAATCAGTTTTTAAAAGAATGGGCGAAATACGTAGTAGTATGTATTCGAATTATAAAACAGGCGATTTGGTTAAAGTCATTAGTGGCCCATTAAAAGGTAGTAGTGGCAGAATTATTTCCATAGATACAAATACAGGTGTTTGTAAAATTGAAACAATTTTTTTTGGTAATTTAATTCCTGCTAATGTTGATTTTGCAGATATTGAAAAAATTATATAAGTAGAAAATATTTATACAAATTTATAACAATCTTATTTCTTTCGTTGCATTATGCATTAAAATTATGCTAAAATATAAACTTACTAAATTCATATTTGACATTTAGAATAAAATATTTTGTTATTTTGTTGGTTACCAAATTTTAATAATTAACAATAACTAAATGTGTTAGCGCAATATTCACAATTTGATTTAAAATATTTTAAACATATAAAATTATGGATAAAATAATTCAAAAAGACGTTACGCTAAAAGTAAATGAATTTTAATAACTAAAAATAGTAAAAATATGGCAAAAACAGTAAAAAAAGTAAAGAAAAACAAAAAAACAACTGTAAAAAAAGGTGCTCCTCAGAGCAAAAAAAGCAGTGTTCAAAAAAAACAAAATAAAATGAGTATTATGTTGCATTCTTACGATCACAAATTACTTGATCTAGTAACTGGTAATATTTCAAAAATTATTCAATCAACAAATGTAAAATATACAGTTGTTCCATTTCGCACTAAAAAAAAGGTTTATACAATTTTGCGAGCTCCTTTTAAATATAAAGACGATAGAGAACAATTTGAATATCGAAAACATCGAAGATTAATTACAATTTACGATATTAAAGAAGACACAATAAATTCATTGCGTAATATTTCTTTGCCTAGCGGAGTAGATATACAAATAAAAACTTGAAATATTAAAAAAGTGAAAATATGAAACAAATAATTGGTAGAAAAATAGGTTTAATAAAAGTTTTTGACGAAGATGGCTTTGAACATCCGGCTACAGTTGTTGAGGTTTTGCCGAACATTGTTATGCAAATTAAAACTAAAGAAAAAGATGGTTATTCGGCTTATGTTATTGGATATGGACAAAATAAAAAACCAAATAAATGTGAAACTGGTATAGCAAATAAAGTAAATTTTAGCATCGAAAATAAAACTTATGTTCCTGAGTTTTATCGAGAAATTTCTGGCAATGAATTGGATGGTATGAATTTATCAGTTAAATCAGTAATAAATGCTTCAATTTTTAAAGCCGGAGATATTGTCGATGTTATTAGTATATCTAAAGGAAAAGGTTTTACTGGCGCAGTAAAGCGACATCATTATAAACTAGGCCGTAAGACGCATGGATCAGGATATCATAGAGGATTAGGAAGTTTTGCGAATAATGGTCGTTGCAATAATAGAGTTATTCCTGGAAAAAAAATGGCTGGTCGAAGCGGTTCTCATCAAGTAACGTTATTAAATGAGTTAATTTTAGAATCAAATTCAAATGATAATTTTATTTTAATCCGCGGTTCTTTGCCGGGAAATATGTTTACTATATTAAAAATTAGAAGCGCTATTAAAAAATCGGATATTAACGGCCATAAAAACGTTAAAAAATTAGTTAATTTTAGCCACAGCGTCGAGAAGAGGAATTAAACATGCCATTTGATGTCTTTAGTATTTCTGGTCAAAAAATTGAAAGTATAGATGTTAAAGAAAGCTTTTTAAATGTGAAAGATATTAACGAACACGCTGTATATAGAGCTGTTAATGTTTATAACGCTAACAAGAGACAAGCAACAGCAAAAACTAAAAACAGAAGTGAAGTTAGAGGTGGTGGAAAGAAGCCATGGAGACAAAAAGGAACTGGTCGTGCTAGAGCCGGCTCTATACGATCACCGATTTGGAGAGGCGGTGGAATTATTTTTGGCCCAAGAGGCAATCAAAACTTTAAATTAAAGCAGAATAAAAAAGAATATTTATTAGCGCTGAAATCGGCTATAATTGGCAAAATTAATAGCGAATATGTAAGAATTATTAAAGAATCAGAAATGCAAAGTGGTAATAACAAAAAAACAAAAGAAGTAGTGAAAATTTTAAAAAATTTTAATATTAAAAAAAAAGATTCTGTTTTATTTGTCATGGGCAAATATAATGAGAAATTGTTTTTAATTTCAAAAAATATTTCAAATTTGAAAATGATAGACGTTAGCAACATTAATGTTTTTGACATTTTGAAGTTTAAGTATCTATTTATTACTGAAAAATCAATGAAATCGTTAGAAAATAGGATTAAATAAGGAAAAATATGCGTTTGACTAGTAAAATTGATAGTTTAAAAATATTGTTATCGCCAATTATTACTGAAAAAACAACTTTATTAAAGCGAGATAATAAAATTGTTTTAAGAGTCAAAAACGACGCTAATAAAAAAGCAATAAAAAAAGCTTTTCAAGATGTTTTTAATGCAAAAGTTCTTTCCGTAAATATTATAAATGTAAAAGGAAAAACTAAATATAGAGGTCCTAAACGATTAAAAACAAAAACGCTTAATTTTAAAAAAGCGATTATAACCTTAGCTAAAGATCAAAAAATAGATTTATTTGAATAAAAAAAGGAATAGAAAATGCCATTAAGAAAATTTAAACCAACAACTCCAGGTATAAGACATAGAGTTAATTTAATACATAATGTTACAGCAAAAAAACCGTACAAGAAATTAACAACTCCATTAAAAAAAACAGGCGGCAGAAATAATCGCGGTATTATTACAATGCGTCACATCGGTGGCGGCAATAAACGAAATTATCGCATTATTGATTTTAAACGTAATAAGGATAATATACCTGGTAAAGTAGCAACAATTGAATATGATCCAAATAGAAGCGCAAATATTTGCTTGATTAACTACGTTGACGGAGAAAAGCGTTATATAATAGCCCCTAGAAATATTAAGGTTGGCGATATTATTTTAAGTGGTTCTAAAACAGAAGTTAAAGAAGGAAATTCTATGGAGTTAAATAATATTCTTGATGGAACATTTGTTCACAACATAGAATTATCTATCGGTAAAGGTGGACAATTATGCCGCTCAGCTGGTACGGGGGCGCAAATTTTAAGTAAAGAAGGCAAATATGTAATTATTCGCTTATCTAGCGGAGAAATAAGAAAAATTTTAGGAAAATGTCGCGCTACTGTGGGAATGGTTGGTAATGAAGATTATGCACTTATAAAAAAAGGCAAAGCAGGTCAAAGTAGGCATTTAGGAATTAGACCGACTGTTAGAGGTAGTGCTATGAATCCTGTTGATCATCCGCACGGAGGCGGTGAAGGGCGTTGTCCTATTGGACGAGACGCGCCCAGAACAATTTGGGGAAAAAGATTTTTAGGAGTTAAAACACGCAAAAAGAAAAAAAAATCAGAACAATTTATTATTAGGCATAGAACAAGAGGAAGATAAAAAATAAAATGGGCAAAAATATAAAAAAAGATAAAGCAGTTTTTTTTGTAGACGATTATTTAATTAAACGTGTTAAAGACATGAATAAGACCGGTAAAAAACAAGTCATAAAAACATGGAGCAGAAGAAGCACAATTTATCCTGAATTTATAGGACATAAATTTGAAGTTTATAATGGTCATGTTTTTATTCCTGTTACAATTAGAGAAGATATGGTTGGCCATAAATTAGGAGAATTTTCGCCAACTCGCACTTTCAGGAAACATTCAGGTAATAAAAACGAAAGTACTACAAAGAATACAACTAATAATAATGCAAAAGGTTAAAAAAGAATGGAAAGCAAAGCAGCAGTCGCCGTAATTAAAAATGTTAGAGTAGCCCCGAGAAAAGCACGTTTAATAATAGATTTAGTACGTGGTCGAAAAGTTAGCGATGCATTAGCTATTTTAAAAAACGGCAATACTAATAAAAAATGTGCAAATGATATTTTAAAGGCTATAAACAGCGCTTCTGGTAATGCTGTAAATAATTTAAAAATGAATAGTGATAAGTTATATATTAGTTCTATTTTTGTTAATGACGGCGTTAGACTAAAAAGAATGAGACCGAGAGCGAAAGGAAATGGTGTTTCTATAATTAAAAGAACAAGCCATATTAGTGTTTTTGTAAAAGAGGTTCAAGACGATGGGCAAAAAAATTAATCCAAATCTTTTTAGAAGATCGCTTAATAATATTTTTTTGTCTCGATGGCACACGAACGATAAAGAAAAAAAAGCTATTTTTTTATTGGAAGATTACAAAATTAGACAATTATGCGAAAAAGAATGTTATTCCGCTGTATTGTCACGCATTGAAATTGATAGGCCAAAAAAAACAACAGGGGATTTTGATTTAATAATATCAATTTATGTTGTTTCACCAAGCTTGCTTGTAGGTCAGAATAATGAAAAACAAAATATTTTAAAAGAAAAATTAAAGAAAATGTTAAATAGGGATTTTGTGTTAAATATTATTAAAGTCGAAAATCCTTTTGTAGATGCTAAAATTGTTGCTGTAAAAATTGCTCGAGAATTAGAAAAAAGAGTCAGTTTTCGTATCGCTCAACGAAGAGCAATGAGATATGCTATGATAAACGGTGCTAAGGGTTGTAAAATTAGCGTATGCGGTCGATTAGGTGGCGCAGAAATAGCGCGTTCCAATCTTCAACACGATGGGCCGTTGCCATTGCAGACATTATCCAAAAATATCACTTATGGTTTTGCCGAAGCTCAAATGAGTTATGGAAAAATCGGAGTTAAAGTTTGGCTTTTTTTAGATGATAATGCAAAAAAGAAATTTTCTAAACAATTAGGCAAGGAGCAGTAAAAGTGCTATTTCAACCAAAAAAAACAAAATTTTTAAAACCGCATAAAGTAATATATAGAGGCAAAGCAACCACTTGTAATAAAATTGCCTTTGGTGATTATGCTTTGTTTTCCTGCGAAAGCGGATCGGTTGCGTCTAAACATTTAGAAGCAATTAGAATGCTTTTAGCGAAGGAATTTGTGAGAAATGGGAGATATTGGTTTAGGGTTTTTCCACAAATGGCTCAAACTAAGAAAGCTGACGGTGTACGACAAGGATCCGGAAAAGGTATGCAAGATTTTTTTTATGCGCCAGTTTGTAATGGAACTATTGTCGTTGAAATAAGTGGTGTTTCGTTATCAAAAGCGAAAGCGATATTGCGTCAGTGTGGCTATAAATTACCATTCAGAACTGGATTTTTGGAGAAAAAACAAAATTAGGTGTAAATATGAAAAAAAATAATTTTAATAAGTTTAATACAAAAGAACTTAAAGATAAATTATTAAATCTTCAAGAAGCGTATTTGAAATATCGCGTTAATAGAGCTACAGGTAAAGAAACAACTTTATTAAAAAATAATAATTTTAGAAAAGATATTTCTAGAATATTAAACATATTAAGAGCAAGATCTATTAAAAAAACCAAAAAGGAATTAAAAAATGAAAACATATCAAGGTGAAGTTGTGTCAGATAAAATGGATAAGACAATTGTTGTCATCGTAAAACGAAGAGCAAAACATAAAAAATACAAAAAAATAATTACAAAAACAAAAAAATTTCATGTTCATGATGAAAAAAATAGTGCAAAAATTGGTGATGAAGTTGTTTTTGCAGATTCAAAGCCATTTTCAAAAACAAAAAAATTTAAGTTAGTAGAAATTAAAAAAAAGGGTTAAATTATGATTCAAAAAGGAACGGTTATAAAAGTTGCTGATAATTCTGGCGCGCAATTAGTTCGCGTGTATCAAATTTATGTTGGCAGTAAACATCGTTATGCAGAAATTGGCGATATAGTTGGCGGATCAGTTACTTCATCTATCGCTGGCGGTAAAGTGAAAAAAAGTGATAAGGTTAAACTTGTAATAATACGTGTTAAAAAAAATTTTTTACGATCTGATGGTTCTTTTATTAGTTTTAATGAGAATGCTGGTGTTATTATTGATAATAACAATGAACCTGTAGGCAATCGTGTATTTGGACCGGTCGCGAGAGAACTACAAAAAAAATTTTCAAAAATAGTTTCTAGTGCTGAATGTGTATATTAATTAAAGGAAATTATGAAGATTAAAAAAAATGATTTTGTTCAGATAATTGCCGGTAAACAAAAAGGAGATGTTGGCGTCGTTTTAAAAGTGTTGCCAAAATCAAATAAGGTAGTTGTTGAAAATGTAAATAAATTAAAACGTTTTAGAAAATCTAATAGAAATTTAAACGGCTCAATAAACGAATTTGAATCCCCAATAGATATATCAAATGTTGCTTTTTTTGATAATAATAAAAAGCAAAGATGTAAGATAGGTTACAAATTTTTTGGCGATGAAAAATGGCGAATAAATAAAAAAACAGGAGAAAAAATAGATATTATTAAAAAAGGAATAAAAAATGCCAAGAATTAAAAAAAGCGTAAAAAAAGGAGCGGTAAAAGAAGTAACCAAAAATATTTCTTTAGAGGAGCCGCAGAAACAAGCTAAAAACAATGATAAGCGTATACTCAATATAGAAGAAAAACTGATGTCTTCAAAAGACTTTTTTATGAAAAAATTTAAATATTATTCTGTTATGCAAATGCCTAAATTGGAAAAAGTAGTAATTAATGTTGGTATTAAAAAATCGGAGGATTTATCTAAAAAAATTGATAGTATTTTTGAAGAATTACAATTAATTACCGGTCAACGCCCAATAATTACAAAGGCAAAAAAATCGATAGCTTCTTTTAATTTGCGAAAAGGGCAAGAGATCGGTTGCAAAGTTACTTTAAGAAGAAAAAGAATGCTGTGTTTTTTAGATAAATTAATTAATATAACATTGCCGCATGTGCGTGATTTTCGCGGATTAAATACAAAATCTTTTGATGGAAGAGGTAATTACGCTTTAGGAATACGCGATCAATTAGTGTTTCCGGAAATTAATTATGATTTAGTTAAATTTTCGCAGGGAATGGATATTATTATTGTTACAACAGCCAAAACAGACGAAGAGGGTAGAGAATTATTAAAACAAATTAATATGCCGTTTTATGAGGAGAAAATATAAGAAAAAATTATGGCCAAAAAAAGCTTAAAAGTAAAATGTAACAAAAAACAAAAATTTAAAGTGCGAGAATATTTGCGTTGCCAGTATTGTGGGCGATCGCGTTCAGTAATTAGGGAATTTAGAATGTGTCGAATTTGTTTTCGCCACTTAGCCTCTGAAGGAAAAATACCGGGCATTAAAAAAAGTTCGTGGTAATATCAAATATATAAAATAATATGGAGAAAAGATTATGGATTCTATAGGGAATATGTTCACTACTATTCGTAATGCTATTATTTTGAAAAAAAGCGAGGTAAATGTTCCATATAGCAAAGAAAAAGAAGCCGTATCTAAAGTTTTAAAAAATAAAAATGTAATAGCGGATTATTACGTTAAAAACATTTTTAATAATAAAAAAAGATTAGTATTGCAACTTAAGTATTTGTTGCGAGGCTCAGCAAAAGTAAGTGTTATTTCTGGTATCGCCAGAGTGTCAAAACCTGGTTTAAGAGTTAATACAGGGTATAAAAAAATGCATAATAATTTTTTAGGTTTTGAAATTATTTCCACAAACAAAGGGATTATGACGAGTCAGGAAGCCAAAAAAATGAAAATTGGCGGTGAAATTTTAGGGCGTGTTTGGTAAAATTTAAAAAAAAGATAATGGAGTTTTATGTCTCGAATAGGTTCAAGAGTTATTAAAATACCAAATGGCGTTAGTTTGACTAAGGTCGACAATAACGTCGAAATTAAAGGCCAACATGGTCGGTTGTTAGTTAAATTGCCAAAAAATATCGTTTGCGAAATACAAGATAATGAAGTTTTCGTTAAACGTTTAAACGATACAAAAGCAGCAAAAGAAATGCATGGAACAATAAGAACGCATATTAATAATGCTGTATATGGCGTTTCAAATCTTTTCAAAAAAGAATTGGAAGTTAGAGGCACTGGTTATACAGCAAACATAGAAAATAATAAATTAGTTTTAAATGTTGGTTTTTCTAAAAGCATTACTCTTATTCCTAAAGAAGGAATTAAAATTACTTGCGATAATAATATAATAACTGTAACTGGCATTAATAAACAACTCGTAGGAGAACAAGCGGCTATTATACGAAGACAACGTAAGCCAGATCCATATAAAGGTAATGGTATAAGATATGTTAATGAGCATGTTGCAACACGCGTTGGAAAAAGAACAGAATCTTCTAGTGTCGTAAAAGCTAAGTAGACAAGGTTAAAAATATGAAATCACGCAATAAAAAACGTTTACAACGCCATAAAAGATCGCAAATGAAAGGCAGCAGCGAAATACCGCGTTTGGTTGTTTTTCGATCCAATAGATATTTTTTTATTCAAGTTATTGATGATCAAAGCGGTAAAACTTTAGTCTCGTGTCATTCTAAAACAATAGATGCTCATAATGTAAATATGGCTGTCGCGGAAAAGATCGGAAAAGAAATAGGCAAATTATGCATCGAAAAAGGAATAAAAAAGGTTATTTTTGACAAAAATGGTTATTGTTACTATGGCAGAATTAAATGCATCGCTGATAAAGCAAGAGAAGCAGGATTAGAATTTTAGGGTAAAATATGGCTGACGAATTAGATAAAAAAAATAATAAGCAAATTAATAAAAATAAATTTGATAATAGCGAGAACAAAGAAAATAAGTTAGCTTTAGAAGAGCGTATTTTAACTATACAGCGCATTTCTAAAACAACTGAGGGTGGTCGTAAGCTTCGTTTTAGGTCGTTAGTTGTTGTTGGCGATTTAAAAGGCAAATATGGTTTTGCAAGTGCAAAAAACGCTGAAGCTTCAGGCGCAATAAAAAAATCTTCACGTTTAGCCGCAAGACAAATGCATACAGCTTTAATTAATAAAAAAAATTTAAGTGTTGTTGATAAAGTTAGTTATAAATTTAAATCGACAAAAGTTATTTTATGTCCAGCTCGTGATGGAACAGGCATAATAGCAGGCAGTGTTGTTAGGGCTGTGTTAGAATTAGCAGGTTTTAAAAACGTTGTTTCTAAAATTTATGGTTCTAGAAATTCAAAAAACGTTGTTGAGGCAACACATAGAGCACTTCAAAAATTAAATAAACTTTTTTATATAAGGACAAATACAAATGAAATTGCATCAATTAAAAAAGAGCAAAAATAGTACTAAAAAACGTTCAATTAAAGGGCGTGGAATTGGTAGCGGAATTGGCAAAACTTGCGGTAAAGGTCATAAAGGCCAACGCGCCAGATCTGGTCATATGAAATTAGGTTTCGAAGGCGGTCAATTACCACTTTATAGGCGCGTTCCAAAATTTGGTTTTTTTCATTATGAACAAAATAAAAATAGAAATCAGTCTTTTATTATTAATGTAAACGTTTTAAATAAGAAATTTAATGACGGGGATATGGTTAATATAGATTCACTAAAACAAAAGAAAATAATAAAAAAATGTAAATTTATTAGGTTTATTAAAATTTTAGGAAAAGGAAAATTAGAAAAAAAAATCAGCATCGATACAGATAAAATAAAGATTAGTAAAAATGCTGAAAATAAGATAAAAAATCTTGGTGGAGCAATTAAAATCAAGGAAGCGAAATAACCATAGATGTTTGATAAAATAATCGGTATTTTAAAAAACAAAGAAATACGCTTGCGTATTTTTTTTATGATTTTTGTTTTTTTAATAATTCGAATTTGCGCGATTATTAAAATACCGGGCATTATTCTTTCAGAAACAATAAATAATGAGCTACAAAAAGCTGATGTTTTAAGTTTGATCAATCTATTAGGCGGTGGAGGTTTGCAAAATTTTTCCATAATCGCTTTAGGAGTGTCGCCATATATAACATCGCAAATAGTTGTTCAATTGTTAGGCAAAGGAATTTTACCAGCTGTCGGTGAATTATCAAAAAAAGGTGAACAAGGAAGAAAAGAAAATGAGAAAGCTATAAGATTTTTGACATTATTAATCGCAGCCGTTCAAGCTTTAGGCGTTATTCGAATGATGGAAAATAAACAATTAATTTCATATCAAAGTAATTTTGCCGGTTATTTAAATACGATTATTATTATTGTCTCCGGAACAATGTTTATGATTTGGTTAGGTGATCAATTAACTGCTAAAGGTTTAGGGAATGGTATTTCAAATATTATTTTTGCTGGCTGTGTTGCTAATTTACCAACTCGTTTGAAATTATCAATGGTGAAATGGTTATTTATAAAACGTTTTTATGGTGTTAATAACCTGGTTTTAGAAGGCGTTGCTAGCTTTATAATGTATATGTTATTTTTCTTATTAATTATTATTTTTGTTGTTTTTGTTGAGTTAAGTAAACGACACGTTCCAATTCAATATACAATTAAGAGCATCAATAAAGAAAGTAATGTGGCATTTTTGCCAATTAAAATAAATTCTGCTGGTGTTATGCCAGTTATTTTTGCTAGTTCTTTTATGTCAACACCGTCAGTTATTGCTAATTTAATTTCCCCAGAACTAGGCGATAGCCGTTGGTTAAGCATTTTTTCTTATAATGAATTTACAACTATTTTTAACTTTCGAATACCAGTTGGGTTAATTATGTATATGTTTTTAGTAATTTCTTTTTGCTTTTTTTATGCTAATCTTCATTTTTCGCCAGAACAATTATCTGAAGATCTTCAAAAAAATGCTTCATATATACCTGGAATTAGACCAGGAAAAGAAACGGCCAATTATATTACACAAGTTATAAACCGTGTTACTTTTTTAGGTGCATTTTTTTTAGCTTTTATTGCTGGTTTACCAGTAGTTTTAACATTATTGAGAGTTTTTGGAGATAACGAAATAAGTTTATCGCTTGGCGGAACATCACTTATTATTATTGTTGGTGTTGCTATTGAATTGCACGCACAAATTAACGGATTATTAGCTGCTGATAAAGCAACAAAAGAAGCGCCAGCTGAAATTAGGAAATTATTTAGATGAAAAATATTGTTTTAATTGGCGCGCCAGCATCAGGAAAAGGGACAATTTCAAAAATTTTAACAAATAAATGCAAAATTCCTCATATTTCTGTCGGCAATCTTTTAACCGCTATGATAGAAAAAAATGATAAAACTGGTCTAATGATTAAAAAATTTATGAACCAAGGTGTTTTGGTGCCTGATGGCTTAATAATCGATGTTATTATGAATCGCTTAAAAAATGATGATTGTAAAGATGGATATATTTTAGACGGTTTTCCTCGTACCGTAGAGCAAGCAAAACAATTTCATAAACTTTCAATGAACACATATTTAAAAGTTAATTATGTTATTAATATTTTTGTTGAACCAGAAATATTAAAAAAAAGATTTTTTTATCGACAAGTTTGTAAAAAATGCGGCTCATCTTATAATTTAATTTTTCGTAAACCAAAAATTTTTGATATTTGTGATGTTTGCCAATCTCCATTAACTAAAAGAAATGATGATAATGAGAAGACGTTTAATAAACGTTTAAAAATATATGATGATAATTTTAAAAAGATAATTGATTTCTATGAAAATAATAATTATCTAATTGTAAATATTGATGGTTCAATGAATACGGACAATATAATAAAAAATATAGAAAAAATAGTCGATTAAAATGTTAAATAGCAGTGAAATATCTCTTATGCGCTTGTCTGGAAACATTCTGAGTAATGTTTTAAAAGAAATTAAAGAGTTTTGCATTATTGGTAATTCGACGTTAGCAATATCTAAAAAAGCAGAAGAAATAATAAGAAATTACGGAGGAGAGCCAGCGTTTTTAAATTACAAAGGTTTTCCGGAAAGTATATGTATTAGTATTAATGACACTTTAATTCACGGTATTCCTAAAAAAGATATTTTTTTAAAAGATGGCGATATAGTGTCTATTGATGTTGGTGTTGTTTATAAAGGCTATTATACTGACGCTTGTAGAACTTTTTTTGTCGGTCACGTTAGCGATCAGGCTCAAAAAATTGTAAAAATTGCCGAAGAATGTTTTTTTAATGCTGTTAATCTTATTAAACCAGGAGTTCATTTGGGTGATATTTCTTATACGATCGGACAACACGCGCAAGCTAATGGATTTAGTATTCCGCGTGATTTTACTGGTCATGGCATAGGAAAAAATTTGCATGAACCCCCTTTTATTCCTAATTACGGCGTTAAAGGCACTGGTGTTATTTTACGTGAAGGTATGTGTTTAGCTATTGAACCGATGATCGCCGCCGGAACTAACGAAGTTAAAATTTTGAATGATGGTTGGACAGTAAAAATGCTTGACGGAAAGTTATCGGCACATTATGAAAACACAGTATTAGTAACAAATGACGGTTATGAAATTTTAACAAAATAAAAATAAAAGGACAAAAATGCCAAAACAAGATATAATTAAAATTAATGCGATTGTTAAAAAAGCGCTTCCAAACGCTTTTCAAGTAGAATTAGAAAACGGTAAGACTATTTTAGCGACAATTTCAGGAAAAATAAGATTGAATAACATTCGTATTGTTCCAGGAGATAAAGTTAAAGTAGAATTATCTATGTATGATTTGGAACATGGTAGGATAGTTTATAGAATTTGAGGAATAGTAATGAAAGTAAAATCATCTGTAAAATGTATTTGTGAACATTGTAGAATTTTACATAGGCGCGGAAAGGTAACTGTTATTTGCAGCAAAAACCCAAAGCACAAACAACGACAAGGTTAAAATTATGGCTCGTATTTTAGGTGTAGACGTTCAAGACAAAAAAGCTGTTTTTATTTCTTTAACACGTATTTATGGTATAGGGCAATCTCTAGCTAAGAAAATATGTAAAAAAACAGAAATAGATATTAATAGAAAAATGCAGGATTTAACAGATGCCGAATTAAATTCTTTGAGAAATGAAATTGTTAAGTTTACTATTGAAGGCGATTTAAGACAACAAATATCGAAAAATATTAGTATTTTGAAAGAAATTAATTGTTATCGAGGCATTCGTCATAAAAAACATCTTCCTGTTCATGGGCAAAGAACTAAATCCAACGCTCGCACAAGAAAAGGGCCACGTAAAACGATGGCTAATAAGAAAAAAGCTACGCAAAAAACATAATTAAATAGGATAGTTTATGGCAAAAAAAATAAATTTTACGGAAGCAAAAATATATATAACAGCATCTTTTAATAATACTATTATTACTATTACAGATAAAAACGGAAATGTTTTTATTACAAAAAGCCCTAGAATGTTGGGCTTTAAAGGCGCAAAAAGAAGTACTCCGTTTGCCGCACAAGAAGCTAGCATGGAAGCTGCATCACAAGCACAAAAATTAGGTATTAAAACTGTTGACGTTATTGTTCAAGGAACTGGTAGCGGTAGAGAATCAGCTATTAGAGCTATAAACGCAGCTGGATTAAAAATAACATCAATCGAAGACGCAACACCTATAGCACACAATGGGTGTAGACCAAAAAAACGAACTAGAGGGTAAACAAGGAGAAAAAAATGATTTTATTTAAAGATTTAGATTTTAATATCGAACTTTCTGATAAAGATCAGAATTATTGCAAATTTTCTGTTTTGCCGTTATCGAAAAATTTTGGAATAACGATCGGCAACGCATTAAGAAGAATATTATTAAATTCTTTACCAGGCGTAGCTGTTTTTGCTGTCGAAATAAAAGATGTTGTTCATGAATTTAGTACGATATCTGGTATTGTCGAAGATGTTACACAAATAATTTTTAATTTAAGAAAAGTTATTTTTAGAAGTAAAACTGATTTTGGTGGGTTTATTAAATTAAAAATAAATAAAAAAGGTTCTGGGAAAGTGTTGGCTAGCGACATTGAGTTGCCATCTAATGTTGACATTGTTAATCCAAATATGGAAATAGCTAATTTGACAGATTCTGGTAATCTTGAAATGTTTATATATATTAGAATTGGTACTGGTTACGCAACAGCCGAAATTAACCAAATAGAAAATAAAGTTTTTGGACGTGATCAAGGCATTATATATGTCGATAGTAATTATTCTTCGATATTGAACGCTAATTATAAAGTCGAAAATATTTATGATAAAAATGATATTTTTGAAAAACTGATTTTCGAAGTTAAAACTAACGGTTTGTTTACGCCGCAACAAGCAATAGCGAATGCCGCAAACATTCTCATTGCTCATTTAAATAAATTTGCTAATATTGAAAAAGAATTACAAAAAATAACATTTAAAAAAGATATTAAAATTGATGATGTAAAACACGAAGAAGCTGATGCAACAACTATTTTAGATCTCGATTTGAGTGTTAGATCGACGAACGCATTAAAAAGAGCAGGCATAGAAACATTGGAAGATTTAATAAAAAAAACACCTTTAGAATTGAAAAAAATCCATAATTTAGGAAAAAAATCAGCAGCGGAAATATTAGAAAAGTTAAAGAAAAAAAACATTTTTCTTCGTGAACAACAATTTGAAGAAACAACAACTAAAAAGAGAACCAGAAAAACGAAAGGGAAAGAATAATGAAAGTCTTTGGAAGAAAAAACGTTCGTGGAAAGGGTGGCGTAAGATTTAAAGCCAGATATAATAAAGCTCGAAAAGAAGCTATGCAAAGAAATATTGTGACTGAATTTATTTTGCACGAAAAAATGATTATAACCTCTGGCGTTTTAAGAAAATTTAAAAAGAATGTAGACAGAATAATTACCTATGCCAAAAATAATAAATATCGTTTGGTTCATGCTTTTTTAAGAAGCGAAAAAGGTGAAGATGGCACTAAGGCTATAAACAAGTTATTTCACACAATAGTTCCGCGCTTTAAAGAAAGAAATGGTGGATATGTTAAACATTTTAGATATATCAATAGAAAAGGCGATGGAGCTAAACAAATTGTGGTTAAATTCGCAAATTAATAATATATTAAAATTTTAAAAATATTGAAGCGATACCAAAATAAATTAGTATTCCAACAAAGTCTGCAATTGTTGTAATTATCGGCTCGCTCATAAGAGCTGGATCTTTTTTTAATTTTTTTGCTAATATTGGTATTAGAAAACCGAGCATTTTAGCAATTAGCAATGAGAAAAATAATGTTCCACTTATTATCAAAGCTACAAAAAATAAATTAATATCATTAGAAATTCTTATTAAACCAAAGTAAATTTCTAGCATAAAAATGAAGAGAGAAATACTGCTTACAAAAAAAGCAGTTAAAAAAGAGGTTTTAAATTCTTTTATAAAAAAAGATAGGAATTTTTTGCTTATTAAGGTATCGTCTATAGCTAAAGCCCTTATTATAACAGAACAAGTTTGGCCACCAGCATTTCCGCAAGTATCTAAAATAACAGGAATAAACGCTGTTAAAAAAATAAAACTTGTAAGTTTGTCTTCATATCTTGATAATAGCATTGAGGTAAAAATATTTGTGATCATTAATCCGATTAACCAAGGAGAATAATTAAGAGCCATTTTAAGTGAAGGTATATCATAAAAATTATCTTTTAATGGTATAACTCCAGCTTGCAATTCTATGTCTTCAGTGGTTTCTTCTTCAATAATATCAATAATATCGTCAATTGTAATTATGCCGATTAATTTTTTTTCATTTATGACAGGTATGACATTTAAATTATATTTTTTCATTTTTTTAGCTACTTCTTCTTGGTCAGTCTCGGCAGTGACATACACAAAAATATTGTCTTTAATAGAAGTTAAAGTTTCTTCGTTTTCGGCAAACAATATTTTATTTAATTCACATAAACCGGTAATATCGCCATCATTATTTTTTAAAAAAATAGTGTATATTGTCGCAACATTTTGCCCAATTTCACGAATTTGTTTTAATGCTTCATAGGCTGTTATATTTTCCGATAATTCAATATATTCAGTCGTTATTAACGAAGCTGCTGTGTCTTCTTTGTAATTTAATAATGTTTTAATATTTTCTTTTTTTTCTTTCGGATAATTTTTTAATATTTTTTTTTGTAGATTTGTTGGTAAATTTTTTATGATATTTACAAGATCATCAGAATAAATGCTGGTAATTATTTTTTTAATTTCGTCATCTTTTAAAATGGTTACTAAAAATTCTTGAGTTTTTTCGTCTAATTTTGCGAAAAATTCGCTGCATAAGTCGTTATCGATGCTTTGAAATATAAATATTAAATTTTGTTTTTCGTCATAATTGCTAGCTATTTCGGCAATATCCATAATTGGATTTTGTTGAAATATTTTTTTTAATTGGTTTTTATCTTTTTTTTTCAAAGACAAAAAAAATGTTTTTTGTATTTTTTCGCTATTTTCGTTGTTTATATCTATAAATGCCATTTTTCTTACCGAATTATAGAATTATAACAATATAAAACCAATTTGCCTAATTAATTCGCTTAGCTAAAAATTCCTTATGCTTTATTTTGTTTTAAAACAAGCAAAAAAATAAAACAATAAAGCAAATTAAAAAAATAAAAAATAAGGATAAAACAAAATTTTTTGTTTAATTAGCTCAATTTTTAATAAAATTAAAATAAGCTTTATCTTTTACTTTCAAAATTATTATAATAAGCAATAAAGTTGTAGTTAAATTTGGTAGAAGTTAGAATTTTTTTTAATGGTAAAATTGTTAGTTATATTATGTGTATTAATTAATAAAACAAAATTAGAGAGGTATGTGGTAAACGTTAAACACAATAAAAATATGATAAAATTAAATTAAAATTGACAACGAAAATAATAGAATTTTATTATGACATCATCAATGAAAATAAAATGCAAATAATTGTGATTATGTCAAAAATCTTTAAATGTCAAATTTTGTGATTTATACTATAAAAAAATAAACATTTAAGTATTTAAATTGGAGAATTTGTGAACACAATCGATAATATTAAAGAAGTAAAAGCGTTTATTGATTTTGTTGCAAATGAAAATTGTGGTAAATGCACATTATGTCGAATTGGCGTTAAACGTTTATCAGAAATTTTAAATAACGTTATAAACGGTAACGAAGATATCGAACAGAAAACAGCATTAGAATTGGGAAACACTATTAAATTAGGGGCGTTATGCGATTTTGGGAAGAACGCCGCGAACGTGCTTTTATTAATTATTGATGGTATTTTTCAAAAAAAAGAATTTGATAATACTGTTCTAACAGCGATTAATAATTTTTATTCTGAATTTAAAGAACGTGCTGTAACAGGTACAATTGGAAAATCAGTTGAATTTTTTATTGATGCCAATAAATGTAAAAAATGTTCAATGTGTTCAAGACATTGTCCTGCCGGAGCTATTTCAGGTGTTATAAGATTAGAGCCGTTTCAAATTAACCAAAATAAGTGCATTAAATGTTGGACATGTTTTTCCGTGTGTAAATTTGGTGCTGTAAACGTAAAAAAATAGGTATGAGTATGAAAGATACTGTAAATATTAAAATTAATGGCATTCCATATGAAGTAGAAAAAAATTTAACAATTTTAGAAGCTTCTAGAATATGTGGTTACGATATACCAATATTATGTCATTGGGATCATGATTATTGTGCCGTTGGCAGTTGTCGAGTTTGTTTAGTCGGAATAAAAGAAGGAAATAATACTCGATTAGTTTCTAGCTGTTCGACTACGATATTTGATGGAATCGATATTGATCTTTTGTCTCCGTTAGTTTTAAGAGCTAGAAAAACAAGCGTTGAGCTTCTTTTAAGCAATCATAGTAAAGAGTGTCAGCAATGTCCAAAAAATGGAAATTGTGAATTACTCAATGTTGCAAAAATAGTTGGGGCTGATGAAAATAAGTTTTCAGGTAAAACGCAAGATAGGGTTATAGATATTTCAAACGGAATTACTAGAGATAGTTCGAAATGTGTTTTGTGCGGCCGCTGCGTGGAAGTTTGTAATAAGCAGCAAGGAATAGGTGTTTTATCTTTTAAAAATAAGGCTTTCGAGAATGTTGTGTCGCCAACGAAAGATTTGTTAAAAGATAGTGGTTGTATTTTCTGTGGCCAATGTGTGTTGGCTTGTCCTACTGGCGCATTGATGGAAAATAGCAGTATTAAATTAGTCGATGAAGCGTTTGAAAAGAAAAAAAAAGTAATTGTACAAGTTGCGCCAGCTATAAGGGCTGCGATCGCAGAAGCTTTCGAACAAAAAATAGGTGTTTTAGGCGCAGGAAAAATGTTTTCGGCGTTAAAAAAATTAGGTTTTTATCGTGTTTTTGACACTAATTTTGGTGCCGATCTGACTATAACAGAAGAGGCTGAAGAATTAGTAGAAAGAATAAAAAACAAAAAGGTTTTACCGCAAATTACATCTTGCTGTCCGGCTTGGATAAATTACATGGAGCGTTTTTATGCTGATTTAATTCCAAATATATCATCTTGTAAATCCCCACATCAAATGGAAGGAGCCATAATTAAAAGCTATTTCGCTCAAAAACATAATTTAATGCCCGACGATATATTTGTTGTTTCTGTAATGCCATGTACCGCAAAAAAAGATGAGATTAAAAGAAAAGAAAATAAAACAGCTGATTTTGTCGATGTTGATGCTGTTTTAACAACACGAGAAATAATTTTCATGATTAAAAGAGCCGGAATTAATTGGAGCTTATTACCTGATGGTGAACCTGATAATGATTTAATTGGCGAATATAGCGGAGCTGGAGCTATTTTTGGCGTTAGCGGTGGAGTTATGGAAGCAGCTTTAAGAACGGCATATTTTAAATTAGTTAAAAAAGAAGCTGATATATTGTTTTTTAAAGATGTAAGAGGTTTACAATGTGTTAGAGAGGCAACAATAAATATTGGCGAAAAAGATATTAAAGTTGCAGTTGTTTCAGGGATAAAAAATGCTGTCCCACTATTACAAGATGTTCGAAATAAAAAATCTCCATACACTTTTATAGAAATAATGGCTTGTCCTGGTGGATGTATTAACGGAGGCGGACAACCTTATGTTAAAGAGTGCTTTTTTTTAGATAAAAACGTTCGAAATACTTATATCGAAAAAAGGTCATCTATTTTATATAACGTTGATGAAAAGAAAAAAATTAGGCAATCACATAACAATGAAGATATTAAAAAATTATATAATGATTTTTTAATTAAACCGTGCAGCGAATTAAGCCATAAATTATTGCATACAACTTACAGTAAAAAAGATAAATTTTCTCAATGAAGAGAATAATTTTATTGGGCGCTTCTGGTAACGTTGGAACACAAGTTTTGAGTGTTTTGGCGAAAAATAAACAAATTTATTGTTTAGTGGCTATTTCTGTCGGCGAATATAATCCGATAGCGATAATTGATAATATAGTGAGCCGATTTGAAAGTATAAAATTTATTTGTGTAAGAAGTAAAAAATATATTAATTATCTGCAAAATAAATATAAAAACATTAATTTTTATTATGGTTATAAAGGTTTAAAAACAATAATAATCGATTCTAATCCGGATGTATTTTTTAATGCGTTATCAGGTTTTGTTGGATTAATGCCGACATTAACAGCCATATCAAAAAACATTATAATAATCTTAGCCAATAAAGAATCATTAGTTGTTGGCGGTTCTTTAATAAAAAAGAAACTTAAAAATTCAAAAAGTATTATTTATCCTGTCGATAGTGAACATTCAGCTATTTTTAAATGTTTAAAAAAAACAAAAATAAGCGATGTTAAAAAAATAATTATTACTGCGTCAGGTGGCGCGTTTAAACATTTATCCCGTAACCAATTAAAAAACGTTTCTGTTGAACAAGCGTTAAAACATCCTACATGGAATATGGGGCCAAAAATTACAATTGATTCAGCCACAATGATTAATAAAGGTTTTGAAGTTATTGAAGCATACTATTTATTTGATTTTTGTGTTGAAAAAATAGAAATTTTGATGCACGAAGAGTCGTTTGTGCATGCTATTATCGAAATAAAAGATGGGTTGTTTTTTGGAGAAGTCAATAAACCAACAATGTTAAATCCAATTGGTTATGCATTAGGCTTAAAAACGAATGTCACTATTAAAAAAGTAGATAAAATAGAAAAATTAGGTAAATTTCATTTTTATAAGTTTAATAAAAATAGATTTCCAATGGTGCAATATGTTTTAAAAGCTTTTAAATTAGGTGGGGCAATGTTATGTGTCGTTAATGCAGCAAACGAAATAGCTGTACAGGCATTTTTACAAAAAAAAATAAAATTTTTGGATATCGAAAAAATTGTTTGTTTATCATTAATTAAATTTAAGGATATGGCAAAATTAAATTTAAATTTAAGCAATTTAAATAAAGTGGATAAAATAGTTAGAACATGGGCAAAAACGATAATAACAGCATAATAGACGATAGCACAACTATTCGATTTTTTGAATCAATAGGTTTAAATTTTGTTGATTTTGATTTAAAAATAGAACAACTTTATAAAAAAAAAGAAAATGAAGTTTTAAAATGGTATTTTGAATTTCATAAGGATTTTTTTTGGAAATATGACCTTTTTAATTTGTTTATAACATCATTAAAAAAAATAAAAAATTATGAATACGAAATGCATTTTTTATATAACCACGATCCTAGTTTTGATGACATAAAAAACTTTATTTTAGAGTATTGTTGGCACAATTTTAAAATTGTTTCTAATTTTGAAGTAAAAGTTGATGAAAAATTCATTGAAATTATTTTTTTAAATCAAGAAGAAGAAAAAAATAGTCAGATTATAATAAACAGTTTGAAAGATGTAATGAATTTTATTTCTGTTAAACAAGAGATAAAAATTTCGTTGAAAGAAATAAATTCGAAAGATTATTTGAATTTGAATGCGGATGAAAAATCAAATGTTGCCGAGCAATATTTAGCTCAATATAAACAACAATTAATAAATAAGTATAAAAAAATTGATAATTTTAGCAATATAAAAAATGGCGAAAATGTAAAAATTATTGGCGAAATTTACGAAGCTAATATTTTAACTATAAAAGACAAAAAGCAGCTTGTGTGTGGTGTTGGAAATTTTAAAAGTGCCATTTTATTTAAAAAATATATCGAAAATGATAAAGATTTAAAAGTAGCTGACATTATAATTAAAAATTTTCGAAATAAAGAAACAAGAATTTTTACGCGGGCATTAATTTTAGGCGAAGCAGCACTAGAAAAAAATAAAGAAATTTATATTAAAGCTAAGAAAATAGAATTATTAGATGATTTTGATCGTAAAGACGAATCACCAAAAAAGCGCGTTGAATTGCATTTGCATACAACAATGTCACAATCTGACGGTGTAGTTCATATAAATAACTATATTAATTTCGCTAAAAAAATGGGTTATAAAGCCATTGCCGTTACAGATCATGGTGTAGTTCAAGCTTTTCCGCTTGCTCAAAAAACAGCAAAAGAAGATATTAAAGTTTTGTATGGATGTGAATTTTATGTTGTTAATGAAAAATTTAATTTTATTTTTAATCCATCAAATATTTTGTTAAAAGATAGCACTTATGTTTGTTTAGATTTGGAAACTACTGGTTTATCTTCAGAATATGATCGAATTATCGAATTTGGGGCCGTTAAAATTCAAAATGGCATTATAATAGATAGAATTGATATATTAATTAACCCGGAAACAATTTTAAAAGGATATATAGTTAATTTAACCCGTATTAATAATGAAATTTTGGCCAAAAAACAGATTTTTAAAGATGTTTGGTCAAAAATAAAAAATTTCATTGGCGATTCTATTTTAGTTACGCATAACGCTATTTTTGATATATCGTTTTTAAATCATGAGCTAAAAATGATCGGTTTACCAAATATTTCAAACCCGATAATAGACACTTTAACAATTTCTCGATATTTATTTAGTGACGCTAAACTTCATAATTTAGAAGCTTTATCTAATAGATTAAAAATAGATATTTATGATATTAAAAAGGCACATAGAGCTGATTTTGATGCTGAAATTTTAGGACACATTTGGTGTGAATTATTAAATAAAATTTTTTCTGAATTTAACAATAATGTCATACATAGTGATTTAGCTAATTTAAAAATTAGTGAAACGATGATTAAGAACGCTCCAAGCGATCATATGATTGTGTTAGCAAAAAATAGTCAAGGTCTAAAAGATTTATTTTTTTTAATTTCTTTAAGTCATTTAAAATATGCTTCCGATATTCCTAAAATACCTTTTAATGAAATACAAAAATTAAGAAAAAATTTTTTGATTGGTTCGGCGTGTTTTAATGGGGAAATATTCAATACAGCTTATTTATATGGTGAAGATATTTTAAAAAAAAAGATGGAATTTTATGATTATATAGAAGTTCAACCAATAAGTTGTTATAAGCCGCTTTTAACAAAATGTAAATTTTTAAAGGCTAATAAAGATGGAAAAAGAAAAGCACAATTCGCCCCTGTTTTTTATAGTGAAGAAGATATAAAAAAAATATTATTAAAAATAATACGTGTGGCTGACGAATGTAATAAAATGGTTTGCGCTACTGGCGACGTGCATTATATTAACGCTGAAGAAAAAATTTTTAGGGAAGTTTATATCGCGACCGATGGAATAGGTCATAGGCCTCATCCTTTGTGTACAAATCCGCGTGGCGTAATAGAAAATCATGTTTATACTACGAGCGGCGATCAGTTTTTTTTAACGACAGATGAAATGCTTGAAGCATTCAATTTTTTAGATAAAGAAAAAGCATTTGAAATAGTTGTTGAAAATACTAATAAAATTGCAGATATGTGTGAGAAGATTTATCCAATTAAAAATAAATTGTATGTTCCACATATAAAAAACGCTGACGAAAATTTAAAAAAAATAGTTTACGAAAAAGCTAACAAAATGTATAAATATAACGGTCAAATTCCGGATAAAATTTTAAAACGCTTAGAAATGGAAATATCAAGAATTATAGGTTCTAAAAATAGTTATGCTGTTAATTTCTTATTGGCAAAAGAAGTTGTAAATCAAGCAAATAGGGATGGTTATTTTGTTGGTTCTAGAGGTTCTGTTGGGTCTTCGTTAGTCGCTTATTTACTTGATATAACCGAAGTTAATCCGTTGTCTCCTCATTATTACTGTAAAAAATGTAACAAAATAGAGTGGTATAATGGCGGCGAATATCTTTCCGGTATTGATTTGCCAGAAAAAAAATGCGATTGTGGTAATTATATGTCTCATAATGGTCAAAACATTCCTTTTGAAACATTTTTAGGCATAAACGAGCAAAACACTAAAGTTCCAGATATAGATTTAAATTTTGCTAATACTTATCAAATGAAAGCGCATAATTTTTTAAAAGAAAAGTTTGGCAATAAACATGTTTTTCGAGCAGGAACAATTAATACATATAAAGATAAGATGGCATTCAATTGTGTAAAAGATTTTTTAGTAAGGAGCAAACATTTAGAAATTAATAATGTTTCGAAGAATTTTAAAAATTATTTAGCTAGTAGGTGTGTTGGCATTAAAAAAACGACTGGGCAACACCCAGGCGGAATAATATTAATTCCAAAAGAATTTGAAGTTTATGATTTTACACCAATACAATATCCAGCGGATAATATAAATGCTAATTGGGAAATAACTCATTTTGAATTTTCAACAATACATGATACTGTTTTGAAATTAGATTTATTAGGACATGTTGATCCATTGGCGTTAAAAATGATGGGCGAATTGTCTGGAGTTGATTTTATAAATATTCCTTTAAATGATAAAAGAGTTTTATCACTTTTTACCACATGTAAGGAACTACATTTAAAAAAAAATATTTTGAATGTTCAAACTGGCACAGCAGGATTACCTGAATTTGGTACAGATTTTGTTCAAAAAGTTTTAAAAGTGGCAAAACCAAAAACATTTAATGATTTAGTAATTATTTCTGGAATAACTCATGGAACTGATGTTTGGAATAATAATGCCGAATCATTATTAAAAGATAATAAGGCAACATTAAGTGAAATAATAGGTTGTCGTGATGACATAATGATTTTTTTAATAAAGCAAGGCTTAACTAATGAAATATCTTTTCAGATAATGGAAGACATTCGAAAAGGAAAAGGTTTACAAAAAGAGCAAGCAAAAATAATGCGCGAATATAAAGTTCCAGATTTTTATATTGATTCATGCAATAAAATTAAATATTTATTTCCGCGCGCTCACGCTGTTGCATATGTAACACAAGCTGTTAGAGTCGGTTATTTTAAAATTTATTACCCATTAGTATTTTACGCCGTTTACTTTTCGTTGCGTAGTGAACAATACGATATCGATTCAATGATTAACGGAATAGAAAAAATTAAAAGCAAAATAAAAGAATTAGAAAATAAACGAAAAAACAAAGATATAACCGTAAAAGAATTATCAATAATAGATACATTAAAAATGGCCTGCGAAATGTATGAAAGAGGTTATAAGTTCGAAAACATAGATATTAACAAGTCACAATCAAAAAATTTTATTATTAATGGTAATAGTTTGATCCCGCCGTTTATTGTTATTGATTCATTAGGTGATACAATATCCGAAAACATTATTGAAGTAAGAAAAATAAAAAAATTCACTAGCATTAAAGACTTTGAAGAAAGAACAAAAGTTATTAAAAAACATATTCAAAAATTAAAAGATGTTGGTGCGTTTAAAAATGTTGTTAATGACGATAATATCAGTAAACAACTAGAAATTTTTTAATTTTTTTGTTAAAAAAATATTATATTGATTTTTTGTGCAATATTTTTATTATTTTTATCATGTTAAGCGTATCCAGTGAACAATACTTTAACATATCTGATCTTTTTTTATATTTTTCATCTTTTGATGAATTTAACATATCTTTAAACATATTAGAGGCTTCAAGACCATTATGTACGAAAACAAGTTTTTGATAATTGTGTTTTGTTTGCGGACATAAAGCCGCTGAAACTTCTTTGATAGAGTTTGATTTTCCTTGCTTAATGTCGTAATATATTCCTTTTTTAAACGGATATAATAAATCAACAAAATTGTTTGTTAAGGATAATAATTTTTTTTTCAAATCAGGGAATTTTTGTGATAATTTTTTAATTATGTTTTTTTCAATAATGGCATTATAAGATATTATGCAAGCGTTTTCTGGTATATCTTTTATTAGTTTTTTAGCTAGTTCGTAAGAGCAATCGATTTTGTTTCCTAAAAAATTTTTGTGAGTTATTTTGCCAAATTTTTTTTCTTCAATGTGCAAAGAATATTGAAAAGGAAATTGTTCGTATGGTTTAGCTCCATTAAAAGGCGGTATCGCTTCATTAATTGTTTCAAAATCTAAATAATATGCAGGATAAGTTATTGTTTTTAAGAAATTTTTTAATTTTGTTTTATTAACGAAGAATTTTTTTTTACTTAAACATGTATCAACCTGAATTTGTTTTCGATAATCTTTAAAAGAAATTCCATTTTCTTTCAAGTCGGAAAAAGTTATTATATTTTTTTTAATAAATTTATTAACTAGTTGTTTATTAATTCCATTAATTTCTGTTATATTTTGTTGCGGAAGATTGTTGTAACATACATTAAAGAAAACGCAATTTCCATAACAGTCGTTTTTATTATCGCAATAATAATATTTATCTTTTTTTTGTAGAACTTCTATCATTTTAAAAATATTTTCTTCTATTTTTTTCATATTTTCATTGATGTTTTTTTTACATAATTCAGTACATAAAAATAATTTTTTTATTTCGATTTCTCCATTACGTACATAGTTTTTATTAATGTGAATTATGTGGGCATCTTTAATTTTTAAATTATTTTTTTCCAAAATATATGTTTGAAAAGATATTTCGTCATAATAATGATCGATATTTTTTTTAATATCAGTACACGATTTGATTTTGTATATCGAAAATGTTTTATCGTTATTTTTGCGAATAATATCAATATTGCAAAAAAGGTTTCTATATAAAAAAACGCAATTTGATATTGTTTTAATTTTTTCATTATGAATAAATTGTTCTGTTAAATTAACCCGGTCATCAATAGAAATGCTTATATTATTTCCTGAAGCATCAAATGTATTATCAAAATATTGATATGCTAAATTTTTAGCCGAATCGAATTCGTCAACATTTTTAACATTTTCTTGGTATAAAGAATCTTGTTTGTTAAATAAGGAGTGTAAAAATGCTTTGTTACATCTTAAAAAATTAATGTAATGTTGTTTTTTGATTAATATCATAGTAATATTAATCTTATATTGTTTTATTTTTTAAGATAAAAAAAAAGTTGTTAATAAAAGGATAGTAAATGCCAACAATAAATCAATTGTCCAGAAAAGGAAGAAAACGTATAGTAAAAAGAAGTAAATCGGCTGCGCTGCATATCGCGAAGGATTGGAAGCGAAAAATTATTTCGCCGCAAAAAAAAGGCACTTGTTTATTGGTAAAAACGATGACCCCAAAAAAACCAAACTCAGCTTTAAGAAAAATATCTAAAGTTCGCTTAAGTAATGGCATCGAAATTACTGCATATATACCTGGAGAAGGACATAATTTGCAGGAGCATTCTATGGTTTTAGTTAGGGGAGGACGTGTAAAAGATTTACCTGGTGTGAAATATCACATTGTTCGTGGTCATTTAGATTGCGCTGGCGTCGAGAATCGAAAAAGCAGTAGAAGCAAATATGGAACAAAAAAGGCTAAAAAGAACCAATAAAATGTCAAAAAATAAGGAAATAAAATAAATGGCAAAAAAAGTAATAAAGCACGATAAAAAACAACGACTAGATAGAAAATACAATTCAAGAATTATTTCAAAGCTAATCAGCATTGTTATGATTCAAGGAAAAAAAAGTATCGCTGAAGATATTGTTTATGGCGCTTTTAATATAGTAGAGGAAGTTACCGGAAAAAAAGCAACGGATGTTTTTGCCACAGCTTTAAAAAATGCGACTCCTGCTTTGGAAGTTCGTTCAAGAAGAATAGGTGCTGTTAATTATCAAATCCCTTTGGAAATAAAACCAGACAGAGCAATGGTTTTAGGTATAAAAAATATAGTTTATTCAGCAAGAAATAACAAAAAATCAGTTAAATTGCCAGCAAAACTTGTAAATATTGATAAAAGAAAATATTCGATGCGTAATATTTTAGCTAATGAAATTATTGATGCGGCAAATAATACAGGAAGAGCAGTTAAGAAAAAAGAAGAAATGCATAAAATAGCGGAAGCTAATAAAGCAAACGCTAGATACCGTTGGTAAAAACATGAGTGAAAATACAAAAGAAAATTTCGATCTATTACATACGCGTAACATAGGTATTATGGCACATATTGACGCCGGTAAAACAACAACTACAGAAAGAATTCTTTATTTTACTGGTAAAATTCATAAAATTGGTGAGGTCCATGATGGCAAAGCGACAATGGACTGGATGGTTCAAGAGCAAGAAAGAGGCATAACAATAACGTCAGCCGCTACTACTGCGTTTTGGAAAGAATATCGAATAAATATTATCGATACGCCTGGACATGTTGATTTTACTGTTGAAGTTGAAAGATCTTTACGAGTTTTAGATGGTGCCGTGACTGTCTTAGATGGTAAAAACGGTGTTGAGCCGCAAACCGAAACGGTTTGGAGACAGGCTGAAAAATATAGAGTTCCGCGTATAGTTTTAGTTAATAAAATGGACGCTATCGGTGCTGATTTTGATATGTGTGTTGAATCTTTAAAAAAAAGATTGGGAGTAAATGTTGCCGCTATTCAAATTCCTATTGGATCATCTTCGACATTTTTAGGAGCAATAGACATTATTAGAGAAAAGGCTTTTTTTTATGATAATGGAGAAAATCCTATTGAAAAAGATATACCAGAAGATTTGAAGATTAAAGTAAGTGAAGCAAGAAAAACCCTTTTTGAAAATTTAGCAATGATTGATGACACGATAATGATGAAATTGCTCAATAACCAAGGTGATACAATTACTATAGATGAAGTCAAAAAAGCCATTCGTAAGGGAGTTTTAAATTGCGAATTTTTCCCTGTTTTATGCGCTTCAGCATATAAAAATAAAAATATCCAACTATTATTGGATGCGATAATTGATTATTTGCCATCGCCTTTAGATATTAAACCAATAATAGGAAAAACAGATAAAGATGAAGAATATATATGTAAACCAAACAAAAATGATCCGCTAGTCGCTATCGCTTTTAAAATTTCTTCTGATTCTTTTGGCAGATTAGTTTATGTTCGTGTATATTCTGGAACACTTCGAAATGGTAGCTATGTTACAAATAATAATAAAAAAATAAAAGAGCGAATTGCTCGAATTGTTTTAATGCATTCAAATCATCGACAAGAAGTAGATCAACTTTGCGCTGGTGATATAGGCGCTATTATTGGTTTAAAAAATACCACTACCGGAGATACTTTAACAGATGATAAAATTAATGTTTTATTGGAAAACACAATTTTTCCAAAACCAGTTATTGAAATAGCTATTGAACCATTATTAAAATCCGATCAGGATAAAATGGCTATGGCTTTATCTAGACTCGCCGAGGAAGACCCAACGTTAAAAGTGTTTACAAATGAAAGCGGCCAGAAAATTTTAGCTGGTGTAGGAGAATTACATTTAGAAATTGTTCTTGATAGATTAAAAAGAGAGTTTGGCATTGAAGTAAATGCCGGCAATCCGCAAGTTGGATATAGAGAAACGATTAAAACGGCAGCTGAATGTGAAGGAAAATATATTAGGCAATCAGGCGGTAGAGGACAATATGGTCATGTTTGGATCAAATTTGAGCCAAATCCTGGAAAAGGTTTTGAGTTTATTGATAATGTTGTTGGTGGTTCTGTCCCACGTGAATATATAAAACCAGTTCAAAATGGTTTAACGGATGCGCTAAATCGCGGGTTAATTGCCGGTTATCCAATAATTGACATTAAAGCCACGTTATTTAATGGTTCTTCACATGAAGTTGATTCATCAGAAGCGGCTTATAAGATAGCTGCTAGTTTGGCGCTAAGAGAGGCGGCAAAAAAATGTTCGCCAACTATTTTAGAACCAATAATGAAAATCGAAGTAACAATACCAGAGCAATATTATGGTGATATTATCGGCGATATATCACGTAGACGCGGGCAAATACTTGATGAAGCGCAGCGAGGAAATGCAAAAATTATTAGCGCAAATGTTCCATTAGCACAAATGTTTGGCTATGTTACTGATCTGCGTAGTTTAACGCAAGGTCGTGGTAGTTATTCGATGCAATTTAGCCATTATGAAGAATGTCCTAAGAACATTCAAGAACAAATAAAAAAAATTTGACTTTTTAAAATATAAAACGTATAATAAAAAGTTGAATCATTATTTAATTTTTCCGCGCAAATTAGTGTAAAGTTGAAAAGTAAAGATCAAAAAAAGAAAGGAGTTAACAATGGAAGAAGTAAATATTAATGTATGTACAATAGGTCATGTTGATCACGGTAAAACAACATTAACAGCAGCTATGACAATGTATTGTGCAAAACACGGCAACAAGCAAACTAAAGTTATGGCATATAACGATATTGATAAAGCACCTGAAGAAAAAACACGTGGTATAACAATCAATAGTACAACAGTTGAATACTTTTGGGGCGGAAGGCATTATTCACATACTGATTGCCCTGGACATGCAGATTTTGTTAAAAATATGATTACTGGGTCTTTTGATGTTGATTGTGCTTTATTAGTTATATCAGCTGGCGATGGTATTATGCCACAAACAAAAGAACACGTTTTATTAATTAAACAGACTGGTGTAAAAAAACTTATAGTAGTTCTTAACAAATGTGACACTGTTCAAGATCCATTTTTGTTAGAAATGGTTGAACAAGATATAGTAGCTTTTTTAAAGCAAAACGGTTATGAAAATGTTCCTATTATGCATTGTTCAGCGTTAAAATCGTATGAAGCTTCTTTAAATAATTACGATGCAACAACAAAAACTTTTAAAAATAATGAAGATACAGCAGAAGAACAGCAAATAGGCGCATTATTAAATATGATGGATAAATATATAGAAACGCCTATTCGCGATATAGAAAAACCATTTTTACTTTCGATAGAAGATGTGTTTACAATCGCTGGGCGAGGAACAGTTGTTACTGGAAAAGTTGAAAGAGGTAAGTGCTCGATTAACGATGAAGTTGAGATAGTTGGTTTTAAACCTACACAAAAAACTACTGTTACTGGTTTAGAAAGTTTTAGAAAAGCAAAACCGACAGTTGTAGCTGGTGATAATATAGGCGCTTTATTAAGAGGGATAGGCAAAGACGATGTTCAGAAAGGTCAGGTATTGGCTAAAAAAGGTAGTATTAAAGCCTATAATGAATTTAGAGCTGAAGTTTACGTTTTAACAGCCGACGAAGGCGGTCGTGCTAATCCTTTTACAAACCATTTTTCGCCACAGGTATTTTTAAAAACAGCTAATGTTACATGTAATTTTAATTTTCCAGATGGTGTTGAAATTGTTAAACCTGGCGAGACCGTTGAATTAACAGTAAAACTTATTTACCCAATAGCCTTGGAAAAAGGAATGACCTTTTCTTTGCGCGAATCAAAAAAAACTATTGCATCTGGTAAAATAACTGCTATATTAGACGGTTCAGGTAATGAAATTGTGGTGTAAATTAAGGAAGAATGACCTTTTCTTTGCGCGAATCAAAAAAAACTATTGCATCTGGTAAAATATTGCTATATTAGATGGCTCAGATAATATTGTTATTATTATTGAGTAGAAAAACAAATTATTAATCTAGTAAAAAAGAAAAAAAAGATTTTAAATAAGTTAGGTTTGTATACCTATCGAGATATATTATTATATTTTCCTAAATATATATCATTATTATCAACTAAAGAATATAATTTATCGGACAAGGAAAAAATAGTTTTTTATGGTAGATTGCTAACCAGGCCAACATTATTATCAAGAAGTTCAATATTTTTTGATTTTATTACCGATAAAAAAAATGTTTTTAGAATTATCTCATATAATTCGTATTTAAAAAATATTTTGTTTTTAAATAAAAAATATATTTTAACTGGAACATTTTATAGTTATAAAAAAATTGTAAATCTTAAAAAAATTTTTTTATTTGACGAAGAAAAAATTAAAAAACCATTTCCTTTATATTCATTAACCAGCGGTTTAAGCCAAGAATATTTTCGTAAAATAATTGCATATGTTTTTTCAACAAAAAAAATAAAAAATATTATTCCAGATTTTTTTCAAAAAAAATATAAATTATCAAATAAGTCAGAAATATTAAAAAAAGCTCATTTTCCTAATAATAATAACGATATATTGTTAGTCGAACGTTATTTAAAGTATGAGGAGTGTTTAATTTTTTCAGTAAAAAATGCATTATCAAAATTTTTATTAAGTAAAAATAACCATAAAAATATAAAAAAAGTAATATCTTTTTTAGAAATAGAAAAATTCGTTAAAAAAATAGGGTTTTTTTTGACAAATTCTCAGCAAAAAGCCGTTAAAGAAATTTTATCGGATATGAATAAAAACAAAATAATGTTACGTCTTTTGCAAGGAGACGTCGGAAGTGGTAAAACATTGGTTTCGATAATTGCGCTTTATGGAAATTTCTTGCGTGGAGAGCAGGGGTGTTTAATGGCTCCTACAGACGCATTGGCACAACAACATTACGAAACTTTAAAAAAAATTTTTAAAAATACAAAAATTAAAATTGGTTTATTGGTAGGCAAAATGACAAACAAACAAAAAATGACAATTAAAAATGATATTTTTAATAAAAAAATAGATATTTTAATAGGCACTCACGCAGTTTTTTCAAAAATAATAGAATATAATTCATTAGGTTTAATTGTAATAGATGAACAACAACGATTTGGTGTTGATCAGCGTAATCAATTAATACATAAAGGAAATAGTGCAGATATTTTATTAATGAGTGCAACACCTATTCCAAGAACGCTGGCATTAACTATTTATGGTGATATTGACATAACAATTTTAAAAGAGTTTCCATTTAAAGAAAAAAAAGTTATTACTAAAATTATTAAAAGTAATGATGACATAATTGATCGTTTAATTGAAAAATCAATAGCCAATAAGAAACAAATTTATATAATTGCGCCAGCGATTGACAGCCAAAACAAAGATAATGTTTTAGATCTTTTTAATAAATTTTTAGTTAAATATCCTAAAAAAGTTACGTTTTTACACGGCAAAATGAATTATAATGATAAAGTGAAATCTTTAAAAAATTTTTTAAGCAACAAAGTTCCTATTATGATTTCAACTAGTATTATAGAGGTAGGAATTGACGTTCCAACAGCCAATCTTATGATAATCTATGACGCGATTAATTTTGGTTTATCTAGTTTGCATCAATTGCGAGGTAGAATAGGGAGAAACGGCGAAGAATCTTTTTGTTTATTAGTATGCGATGATGAAAATAGTAAAAATGAGCGACTAAAAATATTAGAAAACACAAATGATGGTTTTCTTATAGCTCGTGAAGATTTAAGATTGCGTGGTTCTGGTGAATTATTAGGTTATAAGCAGTCAGGTTTACCAGAATTTAGATTTGTTAATATTATTGACGACGAAAAAATATTTGAAGTTAGCAAAAAGGACGCGGCTTTTATTATAAACCATATAGATATGTTTAAAAATGAACCAATTTTAAGAATTAAAAAATGAAAAAAAATAGTAAACAAATAATATTAGAAACGCTAAACAAACTAGATATTAAAGTACATAATTTTCAATTGTATAATATGGCTTTTACGCACCAAAGCATGAATAAAGACGAAAATCATAATTATCAAAAATTAGAATTTATTGGCGATAGTATTTTAGGTTCTATTATTTCTGTACTAGCGTATAAATTGAAACCCGGCTTCGATGAAGGTCAATTAACTCATTTAAAAATATTTTTAGTTAATACAAAATTTTTAAGCGAATTATCATTAAAATACGATTTTCAAAAATGTATAATTGCTAAAACAAAGGAAGCGATAGAGTCGCAAAATGTTTTAGCAGATGTTTTTGAATCTTTTATAGGAGCTTTTTATTTAGATAATTCTTATGAAGAAACTGTTAAAATAATAGAAAAAATTTTTAAAAATTTTATTATTAATTTTAATTACGAAAAAAGCATCGATTTTAAAACTCGTTTGCAGGAAAAATTGCAAAATAAATATAATCATATAGAGTACGTTTTAATAAGCAGTAAAAACACAGAAAATAACAAAATACAATTCAAAGTCGGATTATTTTGCAATAATATTTTATTATCATATGGCATATCTACGAATAAAAAAGATGCTGAACAAAAAGCAGCTAAAACAGCTTATTTTAAAATATTAAAATCTCAAATATGATGAAAAAAATTTTAATTCTTTGCTTAGTATTTGTAAGTATTTTTTTATATTCTAAATATCGAGATATATGTTCTTATGATCAAAAAAAGATTGATTTAGAAAAAAAAATTAAAGACAGCGAAGAAGAAAAAGATATTTTTTGGTATTTTGTTTTTGGAATATTAATTATTTATGTAGTTTTTCTCTTTTCAAAAAGTGTACGAAAATTAAAAATACCAATATAACTAGGTTTTATAAATACAAATTATGGTGGAACTAGCAAGAATCGAACTTGCAATTTATCGTTGCGAACGATACGTTATGCCATTTAACTATAATCCCGATTGCATTTAATTTTATAAAAAATTTGACTTTATTAATATCTTTTTTTATAATTTTAAGCATTATGGTTAAAATAAGACTGATGTTAAGGGGGAGGCATCGAGATCCGATGTACCGTATAGTTGTTACTGACTCTAGACGCGCTAATTGTGGAAAATATTTAGAAAAAGTTGGTTTCTTCAAGCCAAAAAATGATGAAATTTTTGTTAATCAAGAAAAATTAGATAAATGGCTTAAATATGGCGCTAAAATGTCCGATACTGTTCGAAGTTTAGTAAAGGAATTTAATAAAGTAAACGTAAAAACAAAAACAAATATAGAAAATAGGAAATAAAAGATGAGTAATAATATTGATTACAAAAGCATAATACATACTTTTGTTGATGATATTTCAAATAATCCTGATAATATTGGCATTTCTGTTAAAGAAGAAGAAAAAAACGTTAATATTGATATTTCAGCCGATAATGATGATATTGCCAGATTGATAGGCAAAGAAGGGCGTGTAGCTAATTCATTACGCGAAATAATGGGTGTTTTAGGAAAAGATAACGAAAAATTTATACACGTTCATTTTATCGAAAGGAATAAAATCGAAACAAAATAAAAATATTAATGAAAATAACAATATTAACGTTATTTCCAGAAATATTTCATAGTTTTTTAAACGTTTCAATTATCAATAGAGCTTTAAAGAAAGAAAAAATAAAGATTAATCTTGTTAATATAAGAGATTTTTCTACAGATAAACACAAAAAAGTTGATGATTCGCCAGTTTCTGGAGGTGCTGGTATGATAATGCAATGTCAGCCGATTTATGACGCAATAAAAACTACATGTTTTGATTCATATAAAATTTTGCTTTCTCCGCGTGGAAAAATTTTTAATCAAAAAGAAGCGCGAAAACTGTCAAAAAAGAAAAATATTTCTATTATTTGTGGTCATTATGAAGGGGTAGATGAACGTATTAATAAATATGTTGATTCAATATTGTCTGCCGGAGATTTTATTTTAACTGGCGGTGAAGTTGCCGCAATGATAATAATCGATTCTATTGTGCGCTTAATTAATGGTGTAATTAATAAAAAATCGTTAATTAACGAATCTTTTAATGATAATTTATTAGAATATCCTCAGTATACAAAACCGTATAATTTTAATGGGTTAAAAGTACCAAAAATTCTTTATTGTGGTAATCAAAAGATAATTGATAAATATCATCGTAAAGAACAATTGCGAATTACAAAAAAATATCGGCCAGATTTATTTTCAAAAGTAAAACTGGCGCCAGATGACATTTGTTTGTTAAAAGAATTAAAAGAACATAAAAATAAGATTTCCAGTTGGGAAAAACAAGCAATAAAAAAAGCTGTTAAACATTAATTTTTTCAAAATAATTAATTTTAAAAAAATGGCAGAGTGGAAGGGATTCGAACCCTCGAGGCTTTTTACGCCTGGAAATTTAGCAGATTCCTCTCTTAAGCCGCTCGAGCACCACTCTAATTATCTTTTATTTTATCAAAACTCTTTATTAATTAATAAGATTTAGCAAAAATTACAGAATGTTTTGCTTCTTTTTTACAGCAAAAACAAACTTTATTTTTTATTTTTTTGTCATCAAAAAGAATGCACCTTAATGAAACGTTGATATTTTTCGCGTATTCCTCACATTTTTCATTGCCGCACCAATATGTTAAAACATATTTGTTGTTATTAATAGTTTTAACAAAATCTTCGGCTGTTTCAACGACTATTTTTTTTTCGTGTAATTGCATTTCAGCTTTTTTAAGCATGTCAGTATGAATATTTTCAAATATAAGAGGAATTTGTTTTTTTAAATCATTTTCTTCAATGATTATTTTTTTATTATCGACACGTTTTATAATCAAAATTTTTTTTTGTTTTAATTCTTTTTCGCCAAGAACAATCATAATAGGAACACCTTTCATTTCCCATTCGGCAAATTTCCAACCAGGATTGTGGTTGCTTTGATCAATTTTTGCGGCAACATTTATTTTTTTCAGTATTTTTTCATATTTTTCAGCTTTTAACAATATTTTTTGATTATTTTGTATTGGTATAATAATTGCTTGAATTGGGGCAATTTTTGGCGGTAATATTAATCCATTATCGTCGCTATGAACCATTATTAGAGCGCCGATTAATCTCGTCGATATTCCCCAACTAGTTTGAAAAGGTATTTTTCTTTGGTTATCCTTATCAAGAAAATTAATATTAAATACTTTGGCAAAATTTTGTCCAAAGTAATGACTGGTTCCGCATTGTAAAAATTTTCCGTCTGGCATTACTGTTTCTAATGTAAATGTTTCGATTGCGCCAGCAAATTTTTCTTTTTCGCTTTTTTTGCCTATTATAAATGGGATTGCTAATAATTCTTTTCCTAAATTATCATAAATATTTAAAATATCTGTCGTTTCTTTTTTTGCTTCCTTTTCGCTACCGTGGATTGTATGACCCTCTTGCCATAAAAATTCATTTCCTCTTAAAAATGGTCTAGTAGTTTTTTCCCATCTGACGACTGAACACCATTGGTTATATAATTTCGGTAAATCGCGGTAATTTACAATTATTTTTGAATAAAAATCAGAAAATAAAGCTTCACTAGTTGGCCGTATAATTAATTTTTCATTTAACGATTTATTACCGCCTATTGTCGCTATCAAAGTTTCTGGAGCAAAACCGCTTACATGTTCTTTTTCTTTGTTAAATAATGTTTCTGGTATTACAAGCGGCATATAAATATTTTCATGATTGTTTTCTTTTAATTTTCTGTTAAGGTACGCTTTAATTTTTTCCCATATTTCAAAACTATATGGATTATAAACAATAAAACCTTTTACAGAACTATAGTTTATTAAGCCAGTTTTTAGGCATATGTCTGTATACCACTTAGAAATATCTTCATTTCGGCTAGTAATACTTTTGTTTTTAAAGTGCATTTCTGATTTCTTCTTTTATTTTTTTTATATAATTTACTTTTGTTTTTAATTTATTATTTGCAATATATCCAATACCCTTTCTTATTAGTTTTTTGATCTTTTCTATGCCATTAATATTCTCTAAAATAATTATTTTGTGGTATTTTAGCAATTTTTCAAAAATTACTTTAAAATAAGAAAAATTCAATAAATAAATTATAAAGCAATCAAATATTTCGCTTGTATCATCATCAATAAATAGTTGATCTTCTTTTAAATATAAACAAAATTTTATTTTATTATTTTGTTTTTTCATTTTTTCTATTTGATCAGCAAGAATTGTTTTTTTAGTGATTTGCGATTTGAATAATTTATTCATTTCAAAGCACAGGAAAATGGTTATTTTGAACGTTTCGCAAATACTTTGCAGTTTTGTAATTATGTTTTCGTTGTTGTATATTGATAAAATATCAACTTTTAAAAATAAATTAGTATTTTTGTTTGCATTATTTGTAGTAGTAATATTTTTACTATCGCAATTAAATTCCTGCATTAGTCGCTGAATAGTACTTTTAATTGTTAAAAAATTAAATTTTAGTAAATCGTAATTCCATATGTTATTGCAGATTTTTACCAAATAGCCAAGGTTTTTCTCTCTTTCGACATCATATATATCAGTAAAATCAAAGGTACATTTTTCAATTTCTTTGTTATTTTTTTCTATATTATCCGCCAGCGTTTGGTCAAGAATGGCTATTTTTTGGTTAAAGCTGTATTTTATTAAAGAATTTATTTTATTTTTCCAATTGTTTTCGTTTATGTCTTTTTTATTTTTTTTAATTAAACAACTATAAACATCAAAATCTTCTAAATAGTTGATATGATTTAAAAATTTTTGAAAAAGCTCAGCAATTTTTTTTAATAATATTTTTGTTTTTTGTATGTTACTATTTTCTAAATCAAAAATAAAAATAGAAAAACTATTTTCATTTTCTTTTTTATTCGGTGACATGAAATATATTTTTTTGTTATTTACAACTTCATAAACATTTTCTTTAAACAAATTAAAATAATCTTTTAAATTTTCGTTTGCATAAAAATCTATTTTTGCAAATATTTTTATTTTGGAAAATATATTTTTTATTTTTTGCTCATCTACCTTATCGTATATGTTTATACTTTTATTTTTAAAAGAATAAAATTTTAAAAGAATACTTTTATTTTCGTGATTATAAACTTTTTCAATAAAAAAACTTTTTCTTTTTTTTTGTTCGTTAAAAGCGTGAAAAAAATATTTTTGTTCTTGTTGTAAAAATGTAAAGAAAACAAGTTTTAATTTTTTGTGAAAATAAAATTTTTGGCAAAAAACGTCAAAGGTCATTTTTTCTTTTTTTATTGGTTTGTTATTTTCAAAAATAGTGCAAAAAATATTTTCTATGTTTTTGATGTTTAATTCGCTATTTGAAAAAAAATCTGGTATTTCAATGTTTATGTAAAAAAAGTTAAATATATTGTGATTGTATTGTTTTTGTTTTTTTTCAACGATTTTAATTAGCTGTAATAAAACGAGTCTTATTAAAAGTATCGCTAATGATACGCCGATGCAAATAGCTGTTTTATATGTATACATACTTTAATTTACAGTTGTTATAAAATATTTTATAATAATTTCCTATTTATAAAAATAAGATTTTCAGTTAATTGGCTATAGTTTTAAAGTAAAATCTTATTTAACTTTACTGGAGACGTGTTCGGAATGGTAACGTACTAATTTCGAAAATTAGTGGGAATTATTCCCGTCAGGGTTCGAGTCCCTGCGTCTCCGCCACAATTTTTTGATAATTAATGTGACGATATATAACACGATGTGTTGCAAAATATGGTTAGGATAATTGGATTCGAACCAATGATCTAGAGTCCAGAGCTCTATGCCTTACCGCTTGGCCATATCCTAAAAAAAAAGTCAAACACTAAATTAAGATTGGCAGGAGCAATCGGATTCGAACCGATATTAACGGTTTTGGAGACCGCAGTACTAGCCGTTATACTATGCTCCTAGATTTAAATTTATAGTTAATTTTGTTGTTTGAAACAAGAAAATAACATATAATAACATAATAAATAACATAATCAAATTATAATTAATTTACAGGATGAGTTTCATAGTTTTCGACAATAAAAAAAAGCATTTATTAAGTGAAGTGTGTTTCTTTTATCTTATTATTGCAATATTTGCGATTTTATCTATTTTTAGAATATTTATTCAAGAAAAAAAAACCTTTATCGATAATTTTAATTTTCTTTCAGATCAAACAAAGATACCAGAAGAATCTTTTGAAATATCCAAACGTATAAAAAATGATCTATTTTTTTCAAAAATATTTAATCTTTGTAGTAGCATAATGATTTTTTTTATTGTTTGTATGATAATTGCTTATTATGTTTTTGAATTTAGGGCAGTTAAATAAAACCCCTATCCTTTTTTAAACAATAATAAAGATATTTCTTAATTATTTAAAATAAATTTCTTTTAGTAAATTTTTTAGTTGACTAAAAAATTAAGAATAAACATTTTTTTGAATTGTTAATTGTTTTTAAAAAAGGAAAAACGCATGGCAGGAAATTTAACTGAACTCACTTTAAGATGAGCATGTTTTTAAAAACATAATTTAGAGCAAATGACAAAATGTTTCTATATAATTAAACTAATATTTATTATGTGCAATACATAACATTGTAAGTTTTGTTTAACTTAAAAAACGAAGAAGAAAAAAAAGTTTTAAATTTAATAAAATTTTATTTAGGAGATAAAAAATTATGTCCAATCATGATCAGACTATTTAAATAGGCAAAAAAGAATATGAAACTTTAAAACAAGAAATGAAAAATTAAAATCGTTTTTCATGAGTTTTTTTCTACAAAAAAAGCAGAAAAAAGCAAGCGGGCAAAATTTTATTCGTGAGTTACAACTTTTTAGCATTCAAGTAATGGATAACATAAGTGATTACAATTTAAATGGCATGAAATTATTGCCATCAAATAGACATTAACGAACATTTTTTTATTTGACATTATTCCTAATTTTAACGTTGATTATTTTAATACCATCGATTACCCTATTAACACCTACACCTATAAATTCATTTTTACGAAAGAAGAAATTGCTGACGGCGAAGCATTAGGCGACGATAAATTAGGATTAAAAAAAGTTTATGGTTTAATTACTTACTTGAATGGCGATAACCCTACTATCGGAGTTTATTTTAAAGATGCACACTTTGATATAATTCCGAGTTGCTACGTCAATAAAGTTTATTATCGTTATGAAATGTTTGCACGATGTGCAGTAAACAATAGTAAACTTATTACCATTATAACGGAAGAATAAAATAGCCTTCGGGCGTGATTAGATCCGTGATAAATAAGGTTGTAATAAATGGCTGTATCTTTATGATTTTAACAACAATGTTATATTATTATCAAAATGTTATCAGTTTGGTTGCGGAGGCTGGGAGTCGAACCCAACGCTCTCCAGGTTATGAGCCTGACGAGATACCGCTACTCTACTCCGCGATTATTTATATAGTGTTAAATATGATAAAACCAGTACAAAAAAACAATTTTAAAGATTAATTTATACTAATAATATTCCATTTAACTAGCAGGAAAGAATTATAGCATATTTGCAATTTGTTAGTAATTAAAATAAAAGTAATATCTGATTTAAATTTTACAAATAATTTTATAATGCAAAATAATTTAAAAAGCATATAAACAAACTGTTTAGATACGAAGAAAATTATTAATAACCTAAAATTATGTTAAGCAATGTGATATTATTAGAGGTATAAAGTTCTATATTTATTTATCTAATGAGTAAAAAGATAGAATAAAGTGTAAATAAGGCATAGTATCATAATTGTTTAGAAAAAAGGAGAAGATATGGCTAAAAATTTTCAAACATTAGACGGAAATAGTGCGGCATCTTTATGTAGTTATCATTTTGTAGAAGTGGCTGCTATTTACCCGATAACGCCAAGTAGTACAATGGCAGAAAATATGGATGTTTATGCATCTAATGGCAAAAGGAATTTTTTTGGAAGTACTGTAAAGATTGTGGAAATGCAAAGCGAAGGTGGTGCAGCTGGCGCAGTTCACGGAGCTCTTCAAGGTGGTGCTTTAGCATCGACATATACAGCTTCGCAAGGATTATTATTAATGATTCCAAACATTTATAAAATGGTTGGAGAATGTTTACCAGGTGTTATTCATGTTGCAGCAAGAAGTATAGCGACAAGATCTTTGTCTATTTTTGGAGACCATCAGGATATTTACGCAATAAGGCAAACTGGAATAATAATGTTGTGTTCACATTCTGTACAAGAAATAGCGGATTTAACAAACGTCGCCCATTTAGTTGCTATCGAGGCGTCATTACCTGTTTGTCATTTTTTTGACGGTTTTAGAACATCTCATGAAATACAAAATGTAGAATTTATAGATGATGAAGAAATAAAAAAAATAGTTCCTTTTGATAAAGTCAAGCAATTTCATGACAACGCTTTAAATCCACATTTTCACGCTGTTACACGCGGCGGCGCAGAGAATGAAGATGTTTATTTTCAAGGTAGAGAAGCTCAAAATAAACATTTTAAAAATGCGATTGACATTGCCGAAAAATATTTTAAAAAAATTAATTTACTAACAGGACGTTATTATGCTCCGTTTGTGTATTATGGAAATAAAAATGCGAAATATGTGATTGTTGCAATGGGTAGTGTTACAGAATGTATTAAAGAAGTAATTGACGCTAGTAATGAAGATTTAGGATTAATAAAGGTTCATTTGTATCGTCCGTTTAGTGTAAAACATTTTATTAACGTTTTGCCAAAAACAGTCGAAAGAATTGCAGTGTTAGACAGAACAAAGGAAGGCGGATCAATAGGAGAACCACTTTATCTTGATGTTGCAGCTGCTTTATCACAAAACAATATAAAAAACATCGAAGTTTTTGGAGGACGTTATGGTTTATCTAGTAAAGATGTTCAGCCAAAACACATAAAAGCCGTTTTTGATTTTATTAAATCAGAAAAACCATGGAATTCATTTACTGTCGGAATAAATGATGATGTAACTAAACTTTCTATACCAGTGGATGATAATTTTAATATAAATAGCGATTGCACTTCGTGCTTATTTTACGGTTTAGGTAGTGACGGAACAGTATCGGCTAATAAGTCAAGTATTAAAATTATTAGCGAAGCGACACATCAATATGTTCAAGCTTATTTTCAATATGATTCTAGAAAATCTGGTGGTGTTACAAGAAGTCATTTACGTTTTGGAAAAAATCCTATAAGAAGTACTTATTTTGTTCAAAATGCTGATTTTATTTCTTGTAGTTTGGATACATATATTTTTAAATTTGACATAATAAAAAATTTAAAGCAAGGCGGCATCTTTCTTTTAAATAGTAATTTAAGTGATCAGCAATTAATCGACAGTATGCCTGATCGTATGAAATTTTTGCTCGCAAGCAAGAATGCAAAAATGTTTGTTATTGACGCGAATAAAATAGCTTCTAAAATCGGTATGGGTCGCCATACTAATACGATTTTGCAATCATCTTTCTTTTATTTAAACAAAAACATAATTGCTTATGAAGAAGCAAAAAGAATGATGAAAGAGTTCGCCCAAAAAACATATTCTCGTAAAGGAGAAGAAGTTGTTAAAATGAATTTTGACGCTATTGAAGCTGGCTCGAACGGTTTAAGAGAAATTAAAATAGATGAAAATTGGAAAAATTTGAGTCAAGTTAGGGTTATAAAACATGTCGGTGATGAATATTTTGACAAATATATAAATGTTATAGGTTCTTTAGATGGTAATGATATACCGACGAGCGTTTTCTTAGAAAATGAATTATTAGACGGAACATTAAAAAATAATGTAGCTTTTAAAGAAAAACGAAATATAGCAGATAAAGTTCCATGTTGGCATAAAGAAGATTGTTTGCAATGTAATCAATGTGCTTTTGTTTGCCCGCATGCTGTTATTAGACCATTTTTGTTAGATTTACAGGAACTTCAAAAATCACCAGATATTGTTAAAAACGATATTGTAACAGCGTTAGGAAAACCAGAATATAGTTATAGATTACAAGTTTCAAGTCAAAATTGTGTTGGTTGCGGTTTATGTGTAACAGAGTGTTTAGCAAATAAAAATGGCAAAAAAGCTTTGGAGATGGTTGATAGTAAAAAACAATTTAATCAGGAAGTAGGAGCCGATTATTTATTTGAGCACGTTTCTTACAAGAATGCTTTTCCAACAAATACAGTTAAGGGAGTCGGTTTTTTAAAGCCATATATGGAAGTTAGCGGCGCTTGTGCAGGCTGTGGAGAAACACCATATTATGAGTTAATTTCTAGATTATTTGGCAAGGACGCTTTAATAGCTAACGCCACAGGTTGTTCTTCTATTTATAATGGTTCTGTACCAGTTACACCTTTTTGCAAAGATAAAGAAGGAAACGGTATTGCTTGGGCTAATAGTTTGTTTGAAGATAATGCTGAATTTGGTTTAGGAATGCGTGTAGCAACAGATTATAAATTAAATCAAATTACATCTATTTTATCAAAATATAAAGATAATTGCGAAGAAGAATTGGCTAATAAGATCGATGAGTACGTTAATAATATTAAAGATCGAGAAAAAAGTCGTTTAATAGTTAAAGATTTAATTGCGTTATTAGAAAAAACAAAATGTGAAGAAATAAAAGAAGTTTTAAAATATAAAAACGATTTAATTGATAAGTCAATTTGGATTGTAGGCGGTGACGGTTGGGCTTATGATATTGGTTATGGCGGGTTAGATCATGTTTTAGCAAGTGATGCAGATGTTAACATCTTAGTTTTGGATACTGAAGTTTATTCTAATACAGGTGGTCAATCTTCCAAATCGACACAAATAGGAGCGATAGCAAAATTTGCCGCTTCTGGAAAAACATTAGAAAAGAAAAATTTGGCGTTAATGGCAATGGCTTATGGTCATGTATATGTCGCGCAAATTACGATGAGCAATTCTGCTAAAACGATTCAAGTATTAAAAGAAGCAGAAAATTATCATAAAGGTCCTTCTTTGATAATTTGTTATGCCCCTTGTATTAATCACGGAATTAAAGGTGGTATGTTTAATTCTATTAATGTTGAAAGAAACGCTGTCGAGTGTGGTTATTTTGTTCCGTTTCATTTTAATCCAGACGCAAACAAAAATTCTTTAGTTGTTATTGATAGTAATGAGCCAAATTTTGCAAAATTTAGAGATTTTCTTATGCAAGAAGCTCGTTTTGCACAGTTATTAAAAGTTAATCCGTCAAATGCTGAAAATTTATTTAAAAAATGTGAAGAATCGGCAAAGGATAGATTTAATAAAATAAAAAATTTTTCTTTGATTTTTGATAAAAAATAAAAAATCAATTTTGTAATGAAAAATCATTTTGAATTTCTTTTAGACGAAAAAAAAATAGTAGTTAAAACTGGCGAAATTGCTCAACAATCTTCAGGATCTGTTGTTGTTTGTTTTGGTGATACGACTGTTCTTACAACAGTTTGCTGTTTACCTAAAACCAAAAACGTTGATTTTTTTCCGTTGGTTGTTAATTACGAAGAAAAATTCTATGCAGATTGTAGAATTCCAAATGTTTTTAACAAAAGAGAAGGTAAGGCTTCAGAAAGAGAAATATTAGTTTCGCGACTTATAGATCGTTCTATAAGACCATTATTTAAAACAGGCTTTAGAAATGAAGTTCAAGTTATAAACATAGTCATGTCTTATGATCGTAATTTTTCGCCAGAAATAGCTGCATTATTAGGGACAAGTTTAGCATTAAATCTCAGCGATATTCCATTTGATTCTATAATAACCGGCGTATTTGTCGGGAAAGTGAACAATAATTTTATAATAAATCCTAATTCCGAAGAGAAAAAAAATAGCAGTATTAATATTTTTGTCGTCGGAGACGAAAATAATATAAATATGATTGAAGCAGACGCTGCAGAAGTTGACGCAAGCGAAATGTTAGAAGCTTTAAAATTTGGTCATGAAGCAATAAAAAAAATATGCCAATTTCAAAAAGACATTATTAAAAACGGAAAGGCAAAAAGAAATTTTGATTTTTATACTATAGACGAAAAACTTAAAAAAGAGATTTATCAGGAAATAAATCAAGATATTTCAGAAGCTGTTCGTATAACAGATAAAATTCAATCTAGAAATAAATTAGACGATATCAAAAATACCATTTTTAAAAAATATGAAAATAATAATTTTGAAAGCGAAGAAAAAAAGAATAAATTTTTTTTAATGTTACAAAGTGTTTTTGATTCTTTAGTTTCCGATGAAGTAAGAAATATGATTTTGAAAGACAGGATAAGACCAGATGGAAGAAAAATTGACGAAATTAGAGAATTAAATGCCGATATTGGCGTTTTGCCAAAAGTACATGGATCGGCAATGTTTTCGCGCGGTCAAACGCAAGTTATGACTGTTACAACATTATCAACATTAGACGAAAAACAATATATTGATAATTTAAGCGATGAAACAGAGCGTTTTTTTATGCACCAATATAATTTTCATCCGTTTTCTGTTTGCGAAATATCGAATATTTCTATCGGAAGAAGAGAAATAGGTCATGGAAAATTAGGAGAAAAAGCTTTAAAGCACGTTATTCCTGATATTGATGTTTTCCCATTTACTATTCGCTCAGTTAGTGAAGTATTAAGCTCAAACGGTAGTAGTTCACAAGCAAGCATTTGTGCATCTAGTTTATCGCTAATTAATGCTGGTGTGCCCATAAAGAATATCGTTGCAGGAATTGCTGTCGGTTTGATAACAAAAGATAATTTTGATGTTAATAATATTAAAAAAGATGATTATGTTTTTTTAACAGATATTCAAGATTTAGAAGATCATTATGGTGATATGGATTTTAAATTAGCTTGCACACGTAAGGGAATAGTTGCTTTACAAATGGATTTAAAGATAAATGCTATAACTATTAATATGCTAAGCGAAGCAATCAATATCGCTAAAGAGTCATGCTTTAAAATAATTTCTGTTTTAGAAAAAACATTAAACAAAGAAGATTATATTAATAAAAATTCTTTAAAAGTTAAAGTTCTAAATGTTCTTCCAGAAAAGATTCGCGACATAATTGGTGTTAATGGTAAAAATATTAACAATATTGTTAAACAATGTGATAATTGTGAGATTCTTATAAAAGATGATAAAAATGTGTATATTTATCATAATAATATAGATGTTATTAATAAAGCAATTAATTTAATCGAAAATATAGTAGATGAAAAAAATGCGATAAAAATCGGTGACAAAATAGAAGCAGAAATTGTGCGCATTGAAAAATTCGGTGTTATTGTTAAGCTATCTGATAACGTAACTGCTTTATGTCATATAAGTCAATTAGACAATAAACATGTTTCCAATATTTTTGATAATTATCATGTTGGCGATAAATTATCCGTTGTTGTCACAGAAATAGATAAAAAAACTAATAAAATAAGAGTTTCTCATAAAGAATTAGTTTGATATAAATTTTTGTTCGCAGCAGATATTAAAAGCGAAACAAAAAAGGTATCTAAAAATATATGTTTAATCGCAAAAATTACTCTTTTTAATAAGAATATTTTAAACGATATTTCTTGATGCAACGCAAAAATTAGTGAAAAAAATATTAATTCGAATATAATAAAATTTAATAATACGATTATTGCAACGCTGTATATATCTATTGTTCCTGCCAGAATACCCCACTTTTTAAAAAATAGATTTAATAAAAATATTATCCCAATATAGGAAATACATATTAAAGTTATAAAAGAAATAATTATTTTTTCATTTAATAAAATTCTAAAATAGAATAGATGTATTTCTTCTATGCTGCTATTGATTAATAAAAATATTATAAAATATCCACTTATGAAAATTAAAAATATTAAAAATAATAAGCGATGTTTTTTGTTTTTATCAATAAAATTCAACATCAATAAACATACGCCGGGAAAACTACCTTCAATCATATAAAAAAAGTTTAAATCAAACCAAAAAATTCCAACATAATTAAAAAATAAATTCGATAATATATCGTTCATGCTCCATATTATCGCGCCATATAAAGGCCCTAAAATAATTGATGAAAAAATTAAAAAAGCATGTTTCAGCGAAAAATATCCTAAAAATAAGTATTTCGAATAATAACCTACTATTACCGATAAAGAAATAAATATTGACGATAGAATTAAAGAACGTATTTTACAATTCATATTAATATTTTTTTACTACGAGTCATTGCTATTTATTGTAAAATAAATATTAAAATATTATGAAAAAAAGTTTAAAAAACACTAAAACAGAAAAAAATTTATTAGAAGCTTTTTTAGGCGAATCGCAAGCACGAAATAAGTATAGTTTTTTTGCTTCGCAAGCGAAAAAAGATGGCTTGTTAAGTATAGCTGAAGATTTTTTGAAAATTGCCGATAATGAAAAAGTACATGCTAAAATCTGGTTTAAATATTTAAATGATCTATCTAATACAACGGCTAACATTGAAAGCGCTATTAATGGCGAACATTATGAATGGAGCCAAATGTATAAAGAATTTGCAAAAACGGCTAGAGAAGAAGGATTTCCAGAAATAGCAGATAAATTTGATTTTGTTGGTAATATCGAAAAAAGTCATGAAGAATACTTTTCTAAAATATTAAATAAAGTAAAAAATAATTCAGTTTTTACGTGTGATAATGATAATGCTATTTGGATTTGTGCTAAATGCGGGCATATACATATTGGCAAAAACGCCCCAGATGTTTGTCCTGTTTGTGGACATAAAAAAAATTATTTTAAAAAAAATTGTTGTCTTAAAAAGTAAAAAAACATGTATGGCTAAAATCATTAATGAAATTTCACGAACATTTAGCGAATATTTGTTGATTCCTAATTTGTCAAAAAAAACAAATATTATTGAGAATGTTTCTTTAAAAACGTCGTTAGTTCGCTTTAAAAAGGGAGATGTTTCAAAAATAACGCTAAATATTCCGATTGTTAGTGCTATTATGCAATCTGTTAGTAATGATCGGTTGGCTATCGCTCTAGCAAAAGAGGGTGGAATATCTTTTATTTTTTGTTCGCAAACTATCGAACAAGAAGCAAAAATGATTGAAAACATAAAAAAATATAAGGCTGGTTTTGTTATAAGCGATTCTAATTTAACAAAAAAATCAACATTAGATGATGTTTTGCGACTTAAAGCGATAACAAAACATTCGACAATTGCCATTACGGATGACGGTACTGCAAACGGAAAATTATTAGGTTTAGTAACTAGTCGGGACTATCGCGTCGATGTATTACCTGGCACAACAAAAGTTGATGAATTTATGACGCCAATAAATAAATTAGTTGTGGCCAAAGGCGATATTTCTTTAAATGAAGCCAATGATATGATTTGGAACTATAAAATTAATCAATTGCCTGTGTTAGATAATGACGGGAGATTAAAATATTTAGTTTTTAGAAAAGATTTTGACCAGCATAAAAAAAATGTAAATGAGATTTTAGATAAAAATAAACGCTATTTAGTTGGTGCTGGAATTAATAGTTATGACTATAAAGATCGTGTTCCAGCTTTAATAAAAGCTGGCGCGGATATTTTGTGTATTGATAGTAGCGATGGATTTTCTGAATGGCAAGCGACAACAATTAAGTGGATAAAACAAAATTATAAAGATGCTTTTGTTGGCGCTGGCAATGTGGTTAGTGCTGATGGATTTCGTTTTTTAGCAAATGCTGGAGCTGATTTTATTAAAGTTGGTATTGGCGGCGGTTCGATATGTATAACACGCGAAACAAAAGGTATTGGAAGAGGGCAAGCGACTGCAGTAATTGAAGTTTGTAAAGAAAGAGATAAATATTTTAAAGAAACAGGCATATATATACCAATATGTTCTGATGGCGGTATTGTTCTTGATTATCATATTACTTTAGCATTGGCGATGGGAGCAGATTTTGTTATGTTAGGAAGATATTTTGCACGTTTTGATGAGTCGCCGGCGCATAAAGTTAACATTAATGGTACTTTTTATAAAGAATATTGGGGCGAAGGTAGTTTAAGAGCTAGAAATTGGCATAGATATGACAACGAAAATGAAAAATTTAAATTTGTTGAAGGAATAGATAGTTACGTTCCATATGCTGGTTCGTTAAGTGATAATATCAAACTTACGACAGTAAAAATTAAATCGACAATGTGTAATTGTGGCGTATTAAATATTAAAGAATTACAAGAAAAAGCAGTTTTAACTGTGGTAAGTTCGACATCTATTATCGAAGGTGGAGCGCATGATGTTATACAAAAGGATACAATAAATTTAAAGTAAATACAATTTATGAATATATTAGATATTATTGAAAAAAAACGTGACGGAAAAGAATTAAATAAGCAAGAAATAAATTTTTTTGTTAGTGAATATGTGAAAAATAATATTCCTGATTATCAAATTAGTGCTTTGTTAATGGCGATGTTTATCAATAATATTTCTTTTAAAGAAATAGTTAATTTAACCAATGCAATGATATGTAGTGGCGATACAATTTGTTTGCGTGAAATAAATGGTATAAAAGCAGATAAACATTCTACAGGTGGTGTTGGCGATAAAACTAGTCTAGTAGTTGGTCCGTTAGTTGCATCTTGTAATGTCAAATTCGCCAAAATGAGCGGCAGAGGATTGGGGCACACCGGCGGCACATTAGATAAATTGGAATCTATTCCTGGTATGTCAATAACATTAACGAACGAAAAATTTAAAAAACAAGTTAATAGCATAGGAATTTCTATAATTGGCCAAAACACCAATTTAGTTCCAGCAGATAAAAAATTATATGCTTTACGTGATGTTACTGCAACAGTTGAAAATATTGGTTTAATAGCTAGTAGCATAATGTCAAAAAAAATAGCTAGTGGGTCTGATACTATTTTATTGGATGTTAAGGTTGGTTCAGGAGCTTTTATGAAAACATTACAACGCGCCAAAGAATTATCAACAGTATTAGTTAAAATAGGAAGACAATTTAAAAAAGATACACGCGTTTTAATAACAAATATGCAAGAACCATTGGGTTATGCTGTCGGCAATATTTTAGAAGTTAAGGAAGCTATTGCTACTTTAAAAAATGAAGGGCCGGAAGATTTTACAATTTTATGTAGAAAATGTGCTTCAGTTATATTATTGCAATCGAAAATTGTGAATAACGAAAAAGAAGCATTAAAAATGATAAATGATAAATTAATCTCCGGAGAAGCGTTTTCCAAATTTAAAGAATTTATAAAAGCTCAAGGTGGCGACATAAGTTATATTGATAACCCTAACAAATTTAACTTAGCAAAACACGTTGTTGAAGTTCGTGCGGAAAAAACAGGATATATAAAAGAAATAAATGCTTTATCAATTGGTAAAAGTGCTATGCAATTAGGTGCAGGCAGAAAAGTTAAAACAGATAATATCGATTTTGCTGCTGGAATTGTTTTGAAGAAAAAGGTTGGTGATTACGTTAAAAGAAATGATGTAATTTGCGTTATTCATACAAATAAAAAAAATTTTAGCGATGTTATCAGCGATATTAAAAACGCCTTTGTTTTTTCTGATAAAAAAGTTGATAAACAAAAAATTATAATAGATTATATAAGTTAAGTTTAATTTTCATTTCTGGTTTCTCGAAAAATGAAAACATTAAAAAGCAGTGAAATAAGAAAAATATGGATATCGTTTTTTGAATCCAAAAAACATTTTTTTGAAAAAGGTGTTTCGTTAATTCCAAACAATGACCCAACTTTATTGTGGATAAATTCTGGCGTAGCTGGTTTAAAAAAATATTTTGACGGTCGTGAAGTACCAAAACATAGAAGAATAGTTAATATCCAAAAAAGTATTCGTACCAACGATATCGAAAATGTTGGCAAAACATCAAGACATCACACTTTTTTTGAAATGTTAGGTAATTTTTCAATAGGTGACTATTTTAAAAAAGAAGCTATAGAATTTGCTTTTGAATTGCTGACAAGTAAAAAATTTTTTTCTATACCAAAAAATAAACTTTATATTACATATTATTTACATGATATTGAAACAGCTAATATTTGGATTTCTTTAGGTATTGATAAAAATCACGTTATACCAAATAAAGATAATTTTTGGGAGATCGGCGAAGGGCCATGTGGGCCAAATGCTGAAATTTTTTTTGATCGCGGCGAAAAATATGACCCCTTTAATAAAGGCGTTGTTTTATTAAAAGACAATTTAGAAAATGAGCGTTTTATAGAAATATGGAACATTGTTTTTAGTCAATTTAATTCCAAAAAAGGCGTAAAAAGAGAAAATTATAACGAATTACCAAGCAAAAATATTGATACAGGCGCCGGATTAGAAAGGTTCGCTTGCATTTTTCAGCAAAAAGAAACTAATTTCGAAACGGATTTATTTATGCCGATTATTCAAAAAATAGAATTTTTGGCAAAAGTTAATTATTTAGTTAATAAAATTGCTTTTCGAATTATATCTGATCATGCAAAAGCTTGTGTTTTTGCGTTGTTTGATGGCGCTATTTTTTCAAACGAGAAAAATGGTTATGTTTTACGAAGATTATTGCGTCGCGCTGTATATTACGGACATGAAATTGGTATAAATAAGCCATTTATATATAATTTAGTTGATATTATAAGTGATATATATCAAGATTTTTATCCAGAATTAAAATTAAAGAAAGAGTTAATTAAAAAAAATATCAGGCAAGAAGAAGAAAATTTTTTTAAAACTTTAGAAAATGGAAAAAAAATTTTTCAAGATATGGTAAATAGCAACAATATTAACGCTTTTAAATTATATGATACATATGGTTTTCCGATTGATTTAACCATTGAGTTGGCTAAAAAACACAATATAAAAATTAATTTACAAGATTTTGAAACAAAAATGCAAAAACAGCGTAATATGGCTAGACAAAATATTAAAAAAAATGTCATTGCTCATGATCAATCAAAAGATTTATTAAATTTTGTTCTTAAAAGTAATTTTGTATATGAGCCAAATCTTATATCTGGTAAAGTTTTAGGTCTTTTTAAAGACGGCAAAGAAGTTAAAGAAATTATTGATTCTGGTGAAATAATATTTGATAAAACTAATTTTTATGCTGAAAGCGGTGGGCAAATAAGTGATAACGGAAAAATCGAAAACGATAAAACAAAATGCATTGTCGAAAATGTAATAAAAGCGCCAAACGGACAACATTTACATTTTGTAAAAGTTTTAGATGGAAAAATATTAAAAGGTGATAGTTTTTTATTAAAAATTAATACAATAAGAAGAAATTTAATTTCCTATAATCATACAGCCGTTCATTTATTACAAGCAGCTTTAAATAACTGTTTATTAAATAATATAGAACAAAAAGGTAGTTATGTTTCGGATAAATATTTACATTTTGATTTTAATTGTCATCAAAAAGTAGATCTTAGCGCTTTAAGAAAAATAGAAAGATTTGTTAATGAAAAAATATTTGAAAATATAAATGTAGATACTTTAGAGCTCCCAATCGAAAAAGCTAAAACATTAGGAGCAAAAATGTTTTTTGCCGAAAAATACGGCAAAATAGTTCGCGTTGTTAAAATAGGTAATTTTTCTTTAGAATTTTGTGGCGGTACGCACGCAAAAAATACGCGTGATTTAGGTTTATTTAAAATAATTTCCGAAGAAAGCGTTGCCAGTGGTATTAGGAGAATTACCGCTGTAACTTCGAAAAATGCTTATGATACTGTTTGCGAGGAAAGCAAAATTTTAGAAGAAATATCTGTTAAAGTAAATATTTCTAAAAATAATATAAAAAAATATATTGACAATCTTATTTCAATAAATTCTGATTTAAAAACAAATTTAAAGCAAAACAATAATATTTTGGCTAAAAACATCTCTTTTATGCTGCAAAAAGAAATACAAAATATTAAAGGTTATAATATTTTAGTTTCAGAAATTGAAATTAATAATCGCGACATTATGGTTCTTATAAGTAATTTTTTGATTGAAAAAATGAAAAATTATTTGGTCGTTTTAACGGAAAAAGTTGGCGAAGCTGGTGATGGCAATTTTTTATTTATAACGACAGATATTAAAAATATTGATGTGCGTTGTTTAATTAATGAAATTTGTGGAGTTTTTGGCGGAAAGGGTGGCGGAAAATCTTTTGAAGTTCAAGGGCAGACAAAACAAAGATGTGATATTAATCAAATTAACGATATAATTCAATTTTTTTTATTTAAACAAAAAAATGGAACGCGTAATTAGTTTTGATGTAGGTCAAAAAACTCTAGGAATTGCTATTTCGGACGTTTTAGGAATAACCGTGCGCGGATTAGAAACGTATCGTTTTGCTGATTATGATTATGATCAAGCAGTTAAACGAGCCATAGAAATTTTAGAACGAGAAAATGTTAATAAAATAATTATTGGCCTTCCATTAAATATGAACGGTAGTGAATCTTCAATGTCAAAAAAAGTTTTAATTTTTAAGGAAAAATTAAAAAAAATAAGGCCATTATTGGATATTATTATGGTGGACGAAAGATTATCGACAGTGGCTGCGCAACGAAATTTAATTGAAATGAATTTAAAAACAAAGAAGCGTAAAAAAATAATAGATATGGAAGCCGCCGCAATTATTTTAGAAATGTATCTAGAAAAAATAAAAAATAATAAATAAATTATTAAAATATTTGTATTATTTTAATTAATAGTAAAAATAGGAGCACACATGGAGAAAATTTTTTTAACTAAAGAAGGAAAGAAAAAATTAGAGGAAGAATATAATAAATTAATTAATGTCGACAGACCAAAAAATATAAAAGATTTAGCAGAAGCACGCGCGCAAGGTGATTTAAAAGAGAATGCTGATTATGATGCGGCTAAAAATGACCAATCCAAAATAGAATTGCGTATTAACGAAATAGAAAATATTTTTCGAAATTGCGATATTATAGAAGAAGACCACGATACAAAAGTAGTAAATATTGGCTCAAAAGTAACATTTGAAGAAGTTTCTAGCCAAAAAAAGCAAACTTATTTTATTGTCGGTACAATCGAAAGTGATCCAATAAACAATAAAATATCCAACGAATCACCTTTTGGAATAGCGGTTTTAGGCCATAAAATAGGTGATATAGTTGACGTAAAAAGCGAAAAAATGATCTACAAGGTAAAAATCATTAATATAGAAAAAGATTAATTTTTTCATGTTAGAAAAAAAAATTGATTTTGTAAAAGTTTCTGAGGGCAAATATGATTTTTGGCTTAAGGAAAAATTTTTTTCTACGCATGTCAAAAATAAACCTCCATTTTCAATTGTTTTGCCTCCGCCAAATATTACTGGCAAATTACATTTAGGGCACGCGTTAGATACAGTTCTTAGCGATATAATTATTCGTTACAAACAAGCTAACGGTTTTGATACCGTTTGGATTCCAGGAATGGATCACGCAGGCATCGCGACACAAACCAAATTAATTGATTTTTTAAAAACTAAAGGAATAAATTGGCGATTATTAGGCAGAAAAAAGTTTCTTGAAGAAGCGTGGGAATGGAAAAAAACATACGCCGACATAATTCGTTCGCAGTGGAAATTATTAGGATTATCTTTAGACTATAGTCAAGAACGTTTTACGCTTGATGAAGATTTAAATCGTTGTGTAAATAAAGTTTTTGTCAATTTATATAATAAAAATTTGATTTATCGTGGCGAGCGCATTATTAATTGGGATATTACTTTAAAAACAGCGTTAAGCGATGTTGAAGTTTTATATAAAAAAGAGAAAGGCAATTTATATTATTTCAAATATTTTCTTGATGGCACGAAAATTTTTTTACCAGTCGCTACGACACGCCCAGAGACTATTTTTGGTGATACAGCTATTGTTGTTAATCCAAATGATAAACGTTATAAAAAATATATCGGCCAATATTGTCTTAATCCGATTAATAATAAAAAACTAATAATTATTGGCGATAAATATGTTGACATTAATTTTGGTTCTGGAGTTCTGAAATGCACGCCAGCGCATGATAAAAATGACTTTGAATTATCTATTAAGAACAAATTAGACAAAATTAATATAATGAACGAAGATGGCACAATGAATGAAAATGCGGCGTTTTGCGAAGGATTAGATAGAAATTTATGTCGCAAAAAAGTGGTTCATTTTTTAAAAAAAAATAATTTTTTATTAAAAATTGAAAAAATAACTCACCAAGTTGCTTATTCTGAAAGAAGTGATACAGTAATTGAGCCTCGTTTAAGCAAACAATGGTTTGTTAAAATGAAAGAGTTAGCTAAGAAAGTAATCGATTTGCAAAATAGTGATAATAAAATTATTTTTTTTCCTAATATGTTCTCAAAAAAACTATTAGAATGGGCTAAAAATGTTAATGATTGGTGTATTTCGAGACAATTATGGTGGGGTCACCAAATACCAGTTTATTATAAAAGAAATACTAATGATTTTATTGTTTGCGAATTGCCACCAAAAGATTTAGAAAATTACTATCAAGATGAAGATGTTTTAGATACGTGGTTTTCGTCTTCTCTTTGGCCGTTTACATCATTGCATTGGCCAAAAAATGACTATTATTATGATAGATATTTCCCAACAAGTTTACTTGTTACCGGATATGATTTAATTTTTTTCTGGATTTTTCGCATGATTGTACAATCATTAGAACATACTAAAAAGCCGCCATTTTTAGGGTGTTTAATTCACGGATTAATTAGAGATCAAAATAATAGAAAAATGTCTAAATCTATGGGAAACGGTGTCGATCCAGTAGATGTTATTAATAAATATGGAATTGATTCGTTGCGTTATTTTTTATCAGCAAATTCAACGCCAGGTTTAGATATTTCTTTTCAAGAACAAAAAATAATTGCTGGATTTAATTTTTTAAATAAAATTTGGAATAGCGCAAGATATGTATTAAATATTATAGGCAGCGATTTTTGCGAACAAGAAATAATTTTTGAAAATTTGTCTACGATTGATAAATATGTTATTTCTATGTTACAAAAAACAATTCAAAAAATGACGGTCAATAATGATAAATATCGTTTTCACATTTCACTTCACGCATTATATAGCTTTGTATATGACGATTTTTGTTCATTTTATTTAGAAACAAGTAAAATTAATCGAGATAATGAAACTACAAAGCAAGTTTTATTTTTTATTTTAAAAAATATTGTTTTTCTAATTTATCCATTTTGCCCGTTTATCGCAGAAGAACTATATCAAAATATGCCTCATAGTAAAAAAAGTATAATGCAGGAAGATTATCCAAAATATCAGGCCGATCTTGTATTAAAAAAAAGCGTTTCTGATGTTCTCTTAATAAAAGAAATAATAAAAGATATTAGAAATATTAAAACAACAAATAAAATTCAGCCAAATCACCCAGTAAATATTGATATTTATACTACAGAAAAATTGTTTGATGGATTTTTAGAGTGTTTATCGCATTTTGTATTTGCTAAAAATGTGCAAGTTTTTAAAGATAAATATCAGCGCGCGGACAACGATAAAAAGATAGTTCTTCAATACGCCAAAATTAGTTTAAGTGTTGATTTACAAATTGATAAAGATAATGTTAAAAAAATGTTGATTAAAAATTTAGAAGAAATAAATAAAAGCATACAAAGAAGCGAAAAATTGTTGAATAATAAAAAATTTTTAGAAAAAGCTGATAAACAAAAAGTTATTGAAGAAAAAACCAAGTATTCTGAAAAAATATTAACAAGAACAAAAATTTTAGCAAGAATTAATGAAATTAAATGATTTTTTGATTGATTTCAATAATTTTTATGATTTTGAAGTAAAAAAAAAATATAAAAAAATTATAAAAATAACAGACCTTATTTTAAAAAAAGAGCGATGTAATAAATTTTACCTAATCGAAGTTAACTTTATTGATGACAAAACAATCAAAAAAATAAATAATCATTTTAGAAATATAAATAAAACGACGGATGTTATTTCTTTATCTTTTTTACAAAACAGTATATTAGAAATAAATAATAAAAAATATGTTTTTTTGGGTGAGATTGACATTTCAATAGATCATGTTAAAAAACAGGCCCAAAAATATAAAAACACTTTTTTTTATGAATTATTTTTTTTGTATATTCATGGCTTGCTGCATTTATTAGGCTATGATCATACAAAATTAAAAGATGCTAAAATTATGATGAATAAACATAAAGAAATTTTGGAGAAAAATAAATGGTTAAAAAAGATCAATTAATAGAAAAAGCTAAAGAAGCAAGAAAATATTCTTATTCACCTTATTCAAATTTTGCTGTTGGGGCTGCATTATTATGTAAAGATGGGTCTATTTTTATTGGAGCTAATATTGAAAATTCTTCTTTTGGTTTAACAATGTGCGCTGAACGTAATGCTATTTTTCAGGCTTATATAAACGGGAAACAAAAAAAAGATATTGTTGCTTTGGCAATTATCGCCGATACAAAAACACCAGTGTCGCCATGCGGAGCCTGTAGACAAGTAATGTCTGAATTATTAAACGAGTCTGTTTCTATTTATTTATCAAATTTAAAAGGTGATATCGCGGAAACTAATATTAAACAATTATTACCATATGCATTCGTAAAAGAAGATTTGCAAAATTAATGAAATCTGGTGTCGTTAGTTTAGTAGGAAATACGAATGTAGGAAAATCCACAATTTTAAATTTGTTATCGGAAAAAAAAATAAGCATTGTTACGCATAAACCGCAGACAACGCGAGATAGTATTTTTAACATAATTGATATTGATAATTGTCGAATTTTTTTGCAAGATACCCCAGGATTTATAAAAAACGCTAAAGGAATCTTAGCAAAAAAAATGATTGATATTGCAACAGCAGCGTTAAGAAATAGTGATTTGATAATTTTAGTTTTAAATTATAATGATTTAATGAATTTTAATGATTTTTTTTTAAAAAATTTGGTTAAAATAGATATAGTTGTTTTAAATAAAATTGATCTTATTAAACTTGAACAAGCTGATAATTTAAGAAAAAAGGTGAAAGAATTGTTCCCACATTCAGATTTTATTGAAATGAGCGCGATTAATGGTTTTAATAAGGATTTATTACTATCGTCAATTATCAAAAAATTGCCGGAAAACAGCCATGATAAAAATGTTTTTTTATTAAAAAAAGAAGATTTTTTTTATAAAGAAATTATAAGAAAAAAAATTTTTATTTTTTTAGAAAAAGAAATCCCGTATACTACGGCAGTAGTAATTGAAAAAATTTCCAATGAAAACGGAAAGGAAATTGTTTTTGCAAAAATAGTCGTTTCGCGTGAAGCACATAAAAAGATTATCATCGGTTCTAATGGAAATATGATTAAAAAAATAAGGATAAGCAGCGAAAAAGAAATAAAAAAAATTTTTGCAAAAAAAGTAAAACTTGAAATATTTGTTAAAGTAGAAGATTGGTTAAAATCTGGCAATTTATTAAAAAAATATGGTTATTAAATAATGGAAATGCAAGGTATTATAACGCATATTAATAGATACGGCGATGGAGGCGGATACGTTGAAATTTTAACGGCTTATAAAACGTTCTCTTTTTTTGTAAAAAATTTATTTTTTATCAATCAAAAAAATGTTTTATTAAATTTAATATTATCTCAAGGCGTTTTTGATATCGATGTAAATAAAAAGATTTTGAATAATTTTTTTATAGATAATAGTTCGTTTCAATACGTTGATAATGTAAATAAAATGATTTTTATTATTTTTATAGAAGAAGCGATTAACAAAATTTTTCCCGAACAAGAAAGATACAAGATGTTTAATATCTTGTTAAAAATGTTAGATTTGATAAAAGTCATTGATAAAAAAGAAGCATTATTAAGCATGATTGCCGTTTTTTTTGCATTGTCTTTGCGTCTGTCTGGTATAGGTTTTAATGTTGATAGATGTGTTATAACTGGTGAAAAAACAAATTTAATTGGAATAAGTTTTAATGATGGCGGATTCGTTTCGGCAAGAGTTTTCGATAAAAGAAAACATAAATTTTATTCAAAAATAAAGTGTGAAATTTTTTATAAAATTTTTAAAATTCAAGAAAAAGAATTAAAAATATTTCTTTTTCCAACTTACGAAACATTTGAAATAGTGAATGATTTATTTTTTCACTTATACAAACAAATGGGGATAAAATTTAAAAGTCAGGAACTAATTTCTAAAATAATGTAAAATTTAATTTTAATTTGTTATGAGTAATTATAAATTTTCTGAAATTGTAAATCATCTAGTTGTTAGCGGTTTTGTTTTCCCAAGTTCACAAATATATGGCGGTTTAGCTAATGTTTGGGATTATGGACCATTAGGCGCTGAATTAAAAAAAAACATTAAGCAGATTTGGCATAGAGAATTTATTCAAAAAATACCTTGTAATGTTTTAATTGATACAGCAATTTTTATGAATAAAAAAGTTTGGCAAGCAACTGGACATGTTAATGCTTTTAACGATCCAATGGTTGAATGTAAAAATTGCAAATCCCGTTATAGAGCAGATTACCTTATTAAAAAAAATTTTAATAACGAAAATGTGAATAATATGTCTTTTGATGAAATAAATAATTTTTTAAAAAATAACAATATAAAATGCGAAAACTGCTCCAAGATAAATAATTTTACTGATGTTAAAAAATTTAATATGATGTTCGCTGTGGATTTCGCGACAACGAGAAGTTCAAATGAAAATATTTTTCTTAGGCCAGAAACAGCCCAAGGAGTATTTGTTAATTTTAAAAACGTTTATCGTTCGATGAGAAAAAAGATACCATTTGGCATTTGTAACCATGGAAAAAGTTTTCGTAATGAAATAACGTTGGGTAATTTTATTTTTAGAACAAAAGAATTTGAACAATTAGAGACAGAATTTTTTTGTGAACCAGGAACAGATGATCAATGGTTTGCGTATTGGAAACAAAAATGTTTCGATTTTATTAACCTTTTAGGCATTAAAAAAGAAAAAGTACGTTTCCGCGATCATGAAAAAAGTGAATTATCTTTTTATTCAAAGGAAACAGTAGATATTGAATATAATTTTCCATCAATTGGATGGAGCGAAATTTTAGGAATTGCTAATCGAACTGATTATGATTTAAAACGCCATTCGGAGTATAGCAAAGAAAATTTAAAATATAACGATTTAAACAACAGCTATTTTCCTTATTGTATTGAACCATCTATCGGCTTAGATAGATTAATGCTAACAATTTTAGTTGACGGTTTTGATAAGGAAAATGTTAATGGTGACGAGCGGATTGTTATGCATATTAATCCCCTATTATCTCCATATAAAGTAGTAGTTTTGCCATTAAGCAAAGATTTATCAAAAATAGCTAGGGAAATTTTTGACGAATTAAGCAAAAAAATAATGTGTATTTATGATGAAAGCGGCAGCATAGGCAAGAGGTATCGTCGTGCCGATGCTATAGGAGTGCCATTTGCAATAACTATTGATAATGAAACGATAAGCGATGATAAAGTAACAGTACGTGACCGTGATACGATGAAGCAAAAGCGAATATTAAAAACAGAGATTTATAACTTTATAGCTAATATTTTAAAAAATTATTAATAGTTATTTAAAATGGAAAAAGCTTTAATAGACGAAATAAGTAATAAGGCTAGTATAGTTACTGTAATTGGTAGTTATCTTAATTTACAGAGAAAAGGCCGTATATATGTCGCTTTATGTCCGTTTCATAACGATACGCATCCTAGTTTGCAAGTTGATCCAGAACGTAATACTTTTCATTGTTGGGTTGATGGTCATTATGGCAATGTTTTTTCTTTTGTTATGCAATATGAAAATGTTAATTTTATAGAAGCCGTTACAAAAGTTGCTTCTATTATTAATTTTAACGACGACAGATTAAAAAATAATAAAAAAATAGATACAAAGTACAAAATGCTTTTTAATTGCATCAATGATGCCAATTCATATTATGAATATTCCTTGCAAAGTAGCGAAGAAGGCATAAATGCATTAGATTATTTAAACAATAAACGTCATATATCTAACGAAATTATAAAAAACTTTCATCTAGGTTATTCTATAAAAGACGGAACGAGAATCATCTCTTTTTTAAAAAAAAAGGGGTATTCTCTTAAAACAATTGAAGATATAGGAATTCTTTTTTCTTCTGGAACAAAAAATTACGATCGAAATCAGGGGCGAATAATTTTCCCTATTTTTGATGAGAATTCCCAGATAGTTGGCTTTTCGGCGAGAACGTTAAATAAAAATGAAAAATTAAAATATATAAATTCGCCAGAAACAAAAATTTTTTCAAAAAAAAATTTTTTATATAATTTTCACAGCGTTAAAAATATTGCGAAACGTTGTGGTTCTGTTTATCTATTAGAAGGTTTTATGGATGTTATTGCCTTTGAAAAAATAAATATTGCCAATGCAGTAGCCCTTATGGGAACTGTAATAACTAAACAGCAGATTTTTTTATTAAAAACAATGAATGTTGAGGTAAGAATTTTTTTAGACGGAGATAAAGCCGGGCAAGAAGCTACATGGAAAATATTGTTACTTCTCGTAAAAAACAACATTGATGTTAGCGTCGTCAATAATAATAGTGATAGGGATCCGGATGAAATAATTAGTAATAATGATTTAAGCGAAGTTAAAAAAATTTTATCAAATTTATTAACACCATTTGATTTTGCGATCAAATATTATAACAACCAAAAAACAAATGACGTTTCTAATAGCAAAAGAGAAAAAATAATTGATTTTTTAATGCCAATTATTTCATCTATTAAATCACCCCTCATTTTAAATGATTATATTTTGAAATTACAGGATTTAACAAAATTTCATTTCCAAGCAATCAAAAAAAAAATAGAAGATTTTCTTAATAAAAATAATGTTTTATTACTTAATAATCAAAATAATAGTTATAAATATAAAGTTGATAAAACAATAATAGGAGTATTAACAAAAATTGAGCAAAAAATATTGTTTTATATGTTTTTGTACGATAAAGTAATTAATTTTTATAAAGAAAAGATAGAATATTTTTATAATGATATTTATCGAGAATTAGCAAATTTTATTATAGACCGATATGAAAAAACCGGTATAATAGATATTAATTTATTAATTTCAGATATTGAAATGAGCAATTCCAAAAATAAAGAAGAGTTAAAAAAAGAAATTTTTCTATTTAATATTTGGAAAAAAGAACAATTAAAACATTTGGAATGTCCAAAATATGATATTTTAAACGATTATATACGTAAAATATGTGAATTAAGAAAGAAAATTGATGATGATAAAATAAAAGATAATATTGTTAGCAAGCACATCAAAAATATCTAAGAGAAGTAAAACTATGCCTAAAAAAATTAAAAAATTAAAAAAACAACAAAAAAAAACAATTAAAAAATTAAAAAAAAATTGGCTAAAGATAGCAAAAAAAGAAAAATTAAAAATAGATGATGATTTTTCGAATTTCATGAATGTTAACGACGAAGATAACTACTTATATAATAGCAAGTATATTGATGAAGATAACGAAAAAATAAACGAAAATGCAGCAATATCAGATTTTGAAGACAGTTTAATTTACGAAGAAGAAAATAATAATGATAACGATGAAGAAGTAGATTTAAAAAAAATTTCTAGAAAATCAAAGCATTTTAACAAAGATATTGTTGTAATGTATTTTGAAGATATTAACAAAGAAGGGTTATTAGACAAAAAAGAAGAAATAGAGTTAGCGAAAAAAATAAAACAAGGTGATGAAGAAGCAAGAGCCAAATTAATAAATGCGAACCTTCGCTTAGTTATTTCAATAGCTAAACATTTTAAAGCCAAAAGCAAAATGCCTCTTTTAGATTTAATTCAAGATGGAAATATTGGATTAATGAAGGCTGTGACAAAATTTGATTATAAGAAAGGTTTTAAGTTTTCGACGTATGCTACTTGGTGGATTAGACAGTCTATTGCTAGATCTATTGCCGATCAAGGCAAAACCATTAGATTGCCAGTTCATATCGTTGAAACAATCAATAGAATTATGAAAGCCAAAAAAAAATTGTTTCAAAAATTAAAGTGTGAACCAACAGCTGAAGAAATTAGTAAAGAGTTAGGCAATAAAATAACGCCAGAAAAAATAAGACAAATACAAATAATGTCGTTTGACCCAATTTCGTTAGAAAAAACGATAGGAAACGATAAAACAACACCCTTAGAAAATTTTATAAATGATGAAAAGAATATATCGCCGTTTGAATATGCTGTTGGATCAATTTTAAAAGAAAATCTTTTTACAATTTTAGATGGATTATCATTAAGGGAAAATCATGTTATTCGATTAAGGTTCGGTTTAGATGATGATCAGCCAAGAACGCTGGAAGAAGTTGGCGTAGAAATGGCAGTTACGCGCGAAAGAATTCGTCAAATAGAAACAAAAGTTATAAAAAAAATTCGTTCTGAAAAACGACTTAAATTCCTTAAGGATTTTCAAACACAATAAAAATATTGTTTTTAAAAAAACAATATTTTTATTCTTGATTTTTGAAAATATGCCAAACATCTAATGAATTGTCATATTAATAATCTAATTAACAAAAAAACGTAAGAAATCAGAGATTATAAAAGAGAAAATCATTGATTAGTAAAAAACTTTTCGGATTTTGGATTTGTTCATAATTACAATAATAAGACAGAAATTTTTTTCAAAGAAGAAAATTTTTATTTAATTAAAAAGATAAAATTTCTCAAAGAAATTAATAATTAAGTAAATAACTATTTACATAAAAAAATATTAAAGTTATTATGTTAATAACAATTATAATTTTTCTTTTTTATTATTAAACTTAAATTTATTTCATAAAATTTTTATTTATATTATAAAAATTACTACATAAT
>JAGCZS010000004.1 GCA_017959905.1 Bacilli bacterium | reverse complement strand
TTATTATTTTTTTTATTTTTTTCCATATTATTTTTGTCCATATTTTATTATGTGATTAACTAAACGTTAATAATAAATATAATATAGCATATTTTACACTTGAATACTCTTTTTTAAATCATAATTATTTGTTGTTATAGATTGTTTTATCTATGATAAGACAAAACAATTAAATAGTAAGAGTAAAGTCTAGTATAATAACGACAAGAGATTTAAAGATGTTTTTTGATAAAAATAAAATACGTAATTTTTCAATTATCGCTCATATCGATCATGGAAAGACAACTTTGGCCGATCGTATTTTAGAAATAACGCATGCGATCGATAAAAGAAAAATGACTAATCAATTTTTAGATTCAATGCCATTGGAAAAAGCTAGAAAGATTACGATCAAATTAACAGCAGTTACATTAAATTATATTTCTAAAAACGGCGAAGAATATATTTTTAATTTAATAGATACACCTGGGCATGTTGATTTTAATTATGAGGTCAGTCGTTCTCTCATGGCTTGTGAGGGCGTTATATTAGTTATTGATGCAGCACGCGGTGTTGAAGCTCAAACGCTAACAAATTTGTATTTAGCATTAGATAATAAATTAAATGTTGTCGTTGCTATTAATAAAATTGATTTGCCGACAGCGAATGTTGAAAGAGTAAAAAAAGAGATTGAAAATATTGGTTTAGATAAAAATAAGGTTATTTGTATTAGCGCTAAAACAGGTAAAAATGTAGAGAATGTTTTAGAGCGTGTAATTAGTGATATTTCTGCCCCTAAAGGCGATGAAAATCAAAAATTAAGAGCATTAATTTTTGATAGTTATTATGATCGATATCGTGGCGTTGTCATTTTGATAAAAATAGTAGACGGCGTTATCAACGTTGGTGATGAAATATTTTTTTTACATTCAAAAAAAAAATATTTAGTTACAGAATTAGGAAAAATGGTTCCTGAAGAAGTTAAGGTTGAAAAAATTTTTGTTGGAGAAGTTGGTTATCTTTGTGCACAAATAAAAAATATAGACGATATTATTATTGGCGATACGATAACATTAAGCAATAATCTAGATGCTAAACCATTAATTGGTTGTAAAAAGGCAAAACCAATGGTTTATGCTGGTATTTTTACAGCAGAAACAAATAATTTTCTTAATTTAAAACAAGCATTAGAAAAATTAAAATTAAACGATGCTGCTTTAACCTATGAGATAGAAAAAAGTTCCGTCTTAGGATTTGGCTTTCGTTGCGGGTTTTTAGGTTTATTGCATATGGATATTGTTAAAGAGCGTCTAGAAGAAATTGATAATAAATTAAATCTTATTTTGACTGCTCCAAGTGTTGTTTATAAAGTTCTTTTGAAAAACGGAGAAAATTTGTTTGTTGACAACCCAGAAAAATTTCCGGATTTATTTAATATAAATAGCATTTATGAACCGTTTGTTTTGGCCGAAATATCATCGCCAATTGAATTTATTGGCCAGATAACTAAATTATGCAAAGATAATCGAGGAATTCATAAAAACATTGAGTATATTGATGAAAAACGGGTTTTAATTGTATATGAAATGCCTCTTAGTGAAATTATTTTCCTTTTTTTTGATCACTTAAAAAGCTGCACAAGAGGTTATGCCAGTTTAAATTATAAATTTTCTGAATATAAAAAAACTGAATTATCAAAAATTGAAGTCTTTTTAAATGGAAAAATAGTGGACGCCTTTTCGTCGATTTCCCATGCTTCGCAGGCTTATCATAAAGCTTATTTTATTGCAGAAAAATTGTCTTCGTTATTGCCAAGACAATTATTTGAAATTGTTATACAAGTTGCTATTAATAGAAAAATAGTTGTTAGAAAAAACATATCTCCATTGCGAAAAGATGTTTTAGCAAAATGTTATGGTGGCGATATTACACGTAAAAAAAAATTAATCGAAAAACAGAAAGAAGGCAAAAAAAATTTGAAAAAAATTGGCGTTATAGAAGTTCCGAAAAATGCTTTTATTGATATTTTGTCTGTCGAAAAATAAATGATTCATTTAGAAAACAAAATTTATAGTTTGTATATTCATATACCATTTTGCAAACATATATGTTTTTATTGTGATTTTCCAAAACTTTTTTTAATTAACAATATTGTCGATAAATATTTAAAAACACTAATTTTTGAACTACAAAAATTAAAAATAAATCACAAATTAAAAACGATATATATAGGCGGTGGAACCCCAACGAGCGTTAAATTAACTTTATTATTAAAAGCGTTAAAAAAATATGTTGATAAAAACACAGAATTCACTATTGAAGGTGATATTAACGATTTTAATAAAAAGAAAATTTTAGAATTTAAAAAAAATGGCGTTAATCGAATATCTATCGGCGTTCAATCGACAGATAATAAAATTTTAAGGCATTTAGGAAGAGCACACACGAAAGAACAAATTTTTAAAAAAATGCAATTAATTAAGCAATATTTTTCGAATATTAACATTGATTTAATATATGGTTTTAATGAATTAAGTATTAAAAAATTGCGACATATATTGAAAGAATATTTATCGTTAGGTGTGCAGCATATATCAACGTATAGTTTAGAAATAAAAAAAGGAACTATTTTTTTTAATCAAAATAAAAAAGAGGCAGACGATAAGTTGGTATGTAGACAATTTGATATTATTTTCGATACATTAACAAAAAATAATTTTTTTCGATATGAGATAAGTAATTTTTCAAAAAAAGGTTTTGAATCAAAACATAATTTAAATTATTGGAAAAATAAAGAATTTTATGGCATAGGTTTAGGGGCTGCTAGTTATGTTAATGGTTTTAGATATAAAAATACTTTAAGTATGACTGAATATTTAAAAAAAAATTTTATTTGCGAACGAGAAAAAATTTCTTTAGCAGAAAATAAAAAATATTATGTAATGTTAAACTTAAGAACTTCTCAAGGTATTAATTTAGACGAATATAAAAAGGTTTTCAGTGAGGATTTTTTTGAAAAAAACAAAGAAAAAATTAAATATTTTATAAAAAAAAAATTTTTGAGAAAAAACAAAAAAAATATAATTGCTACGTATGACGGAAGCATGGTTTTAGACCGTATTATAATGGATTTTTTTTAAAAAGTTGTCACTTATATCTTGACATTGCTAAAATAATATTATAATATTGATAATATAAATTTTGGATTTTTGTAGTCAAATGAATAGAAGAGAAGAAATTTTAAAGTTTATTATAAAAGATTTTGTGAAAACTGCAGAGCCAGTAGCGTCAAAAACTTTGGCAAAAAAAAATAAGCTAAAGTGTTCGAGCGCAACAATAAGAACGGAAATGAATAAATTAGAAAAAGAAGGGTTTTTAAAAAAAATTCATAATTCTTCTGGAAGAGTGCCTTTAAAAAAAGCATATCAATACTATATTTCACACATACGAAACCATAACGAAAAAAACATAATTGATAAAAATTTTAAAAAAAATTTAAGGGAAATAATTGATAAGAAAATGTTATCTGTCGAAAACGTGATAAATAACAGTTGTAAAATTTTGGCTGAAATGACTGGTTTAGTTGTTTTTTCGTCAAACAATGAAGCTAATAACGAAAGTTTGAAAAAAATTGTTATATCTCCTATTTCAAACAATAGCGTTAGCGTAACTCTTTTTACAAATAAAGGTCGAACAGAAAAAAAAACTTTTATTTTTTCTGATGAAGTTAATATCGCTGATATAACAGATTTTATAAAAATATTTAATAAATATTTTAGCGGAACTTTAATTAAAGAAATAATACCAAAAATGAAATCGATAAAATCAATGTTATTATTGCATGGTAAAAGAATTATTTATAAAGCTGTTTTAGAAATATTTTTGGATTTTATGGAAAAACATTATGAATTTTATGGAAAAGATAAGGTGTTTTATTACCCAGAATTTCAAGATGTTAGACGTTTGAGAAAGGTTTTAGAATTATTTGATAATCCTACTCAATTGGAATTAGAAATTAATAAATCAGCTGATAACACAATTAATGATGTTGATATATATATATCAGATAAAGAAAAAGAAGGTTTTTTTTCTGTTTTATCTGTGCCGATTTATTTTGGTGAAGAAATAAATAGCAAAATATTTCTATTAGGACCGCCTAGGATGGATTATGATAAAGCGATTAATTTGCTAAATTATCTTAAAAAAGAAATCAATAATTATTTAAATGTATTAGGAGGAGAAAAAAATAAATGTCAAAAAAAGAGCAAAACAATATCAAGCAAAATGAAGACAAACAAGCAGATAGCAACAGCGAGACAAAAGACAAAATTAAAAAAACCGACAACGAATATCAATCAGAAATAAACAAATGGAAAACAAAATACTATGAAGTTTTTGCTGATATCGCTAATTTACGTAATTCAATAGAAAAAGAACGGATAAGCGTTTTAAAATATCGTTTAAGTGGTTTTGTTAGTGAAATAATAGAAGTTTTAGATGATTTTGATATGGCATTAAATTATAAAAACAATAATGATGAAAAAATAAAAAATTTTCTACTAGGCTTCGATATGATACATAAAAAATTATTGAATATTTTAATTAATGAAAATGTGTACGAAATTATACCTAAAAAAGGTGATGATTTTGATGCGACTATTATGAAAGTTGATGAAGCAATTTTTATGGAGGGAAAAGAAAATGATAATAAAGTTATAGAAGTTAGATTTAAAGGTTATAAATTAGCCGATAGATTAATACGGCCGGCTATTGTCACCGTTTCAGTAAATAAAAAAATTAAAAATGACGATGAGGTTAAAGAAAAGCAATAATAAAAAAGGAAAATTTTAAAGAAAAACAAAGGAGAAAAATATGAAAGAAATTATATTAGGAATAGATTTAGGAACAACAAATTCCGTAGCAAGTTTTATTCAAGCAGATGGAAAACCAAAAGTTATTCCAAATCCAGAAGGGACAAATACTACGCCATCAGTAGTTGCATTTAACGAAAATGGGGAAGTTATAGTTGGTAATTCAGCCAAAAGACAAATGGCAATGAATCCAAATACTATTGCAAGTATTAAAAGAAAAATGGGAACAACTGAAAAAGTTGAAATAAATGGCAAAAGTTATACGCCAGAAGAAATATCTGCAAAAATTTTATCTTATATTAAAGATTATTCTTCAAAAGTATTAGGCAGAGAAGTAAAAAAAGCAGTTATTACTGTTCCGGCTTATTTTAATGACGCACAACGTCAAGCAACAAAAAACGCTGGTAAAATAGCTGGTTTAGAAGTGGTTCGTATAATTAACGAACCTACTGCAGCAGCTATTTGTTATGGATTAGAGTCGAAAAAGAATGAAAAAATTTTAGTTTTTGATTTAGGCGGTGGAACATTCGATGTTTCAATTCTCGAAATTGGTGATGGAACTTTTGAAGTTATTTCAACAAATGGCGATAATAAATTAGGCGGAGACGATTGGGATAATGTTGTTGCTGAACATATTACTTCGCAAATAGAAAAAGAAAATAAGGGCGTTACTTTAAATGCTAAATCTATTAAATTTCGTATTTTAGAAGCGGCTGAAAAAGCAAAGATAGCTTTATCTAGCTCGCTTGAAACGGATATATTTTTGCCGTTTATTGCACAGAGTTCTAATGGCCCTGTTAATTTTAGTTCAAAATTGACTAGATCAAAATTTGAAGAATTAACAAGGCATTTATTAAATAGGTGTAATGATCCTGTTAATAAAGCTTTAAAAGATGCAAAATTAACAGCGAACCAAATTGATGAAGTTATTTTAGTCGGTGGCTCAACGCGTATGCCTGCCGTTCAAAAATTAATAAAGGAAGTTCTTAATAAATCGCCAAACATGTCAGTTAATCCTGATGAAGCAGTTTCGATAGGAGCAGCTATACAAGGTGGAATTCTTTCTGGCGATGTAAAGGATGTTGTTTTACTCGATGTTACTCCATTAACTTTAGGAATTGAAACTTTAGGAGGTGTATTAACGCCATTAATTAATAGAAATACAACAATTCCAACAACTAAAAGTCAAATTTTTTCAACTGCTGTTGATAATCAGCCAGCTGTTGATATTGTTATTTACCAAGGTGAAAGACCAATGGCAAAAGATAATAAATTATTAGGCCATTTTCAATTAACAGGTATAAAACCAGCAAGAAGAGGGGAACCAAAGATAGAAGTTACTTTTAGCATTGATGTTAACGGAATAGTTAATGTTAAAGCTAAAGATTTAGACACACAAAAAGAACAATCCATTGAAATAAAAAATAGTTCTGGATTAACGAAAGAAGAAATCGATCGAATGGTAAAAGAAGCTGAAGAAAATAAAGCAGCTGATGAAAAACGTAAAGAAGGTGTAGAAATAAAAAATAAAGCAGAGCAGTATTTGTTTATGCTTGAAAGATCATTAAATGAAAATGCTAATAAAGTTAGTGCTGATCAAAAAGCTCAAGTAGAAAAATTACGTGATGAAATAAAAGAAGCTATATCGAAAAACGATATAGAAACATTAAAAAAACGTATCGGCGAACTAGAGCAAGCTTCACAAATGATGGCTAATATGCAAAACGCGCAAAATGCAAATGGTAATAGCGATAATAATGTCGATACTACAGCATCTAAAGAAAAAGATAATGTAGTTGACGCGGAATTTACCGATAAAACAAATAAAAATTAAGAGAACATAAATGTCAACAAAAAGAGATTATTATGAGGTTTTAGGCGTTAATAAAGACGCATCAAAGGACGTAATAAAATCTGCGTATAGAAAATTAGTTAAGCAATATCATCCTGACATTAATAAAGCTCCAAACGCGGAAGAAAAATTTAAAGAAATTCAAGAAGCTTATGACGTCCTTAGTGACGATAGTAAAAGAGCCAATTACGATCAATATGGTCATAATTTTTCTGGTTATAAAGGTTTTAATGGAGAGTTTTCGTCAGGAAATTTTTCAAACTTTTCTAATTTTGAGGATTTTGATGATATATTAAGCTCTTTTTTTGGTGGTGGCAGAAAAAGAAAAAGAAGAACGTCAAGCAGAGGCGAAGACGTCATAAAACAAGTAAAAATTTCTTTTATGGAAGCTGTTTTAGGGACAAATATTTCGATGAATGTCACTTATAACGAAAAGTGTTCTGTATGTGGCGGCAAAGGCGGAAAAACACAAATATGTTCTAATTGTAACGGAAGCGGAGTCGTTAATCGTTATAAACAAACATTTTTTGGGAACACTCAAGTACAAGAGACGTGTTCAAAATGTTCAGGAAGCGGTGAAATAATCGTTGATAGATGTTCTTTTTGCAAAGGCAAAGGATTTAATAAAACAGCGTCAAAAATTGATGTAAAAGTTCCAGCTGGTATAAACAGCGGTCAACAAATTCGATTATCTGGAAAAGGCGGAAGCGGTATTAATGGAGGAGAAAACGGCGATTTATATTTAGAATTTTTTGTTCAACCGCATGAGTTTTTTGAGCGTGAAGGGAATGATATTCATGTCGAAATACAGATGTCTTCTATTGATATTATTTTAGGAGATAAAGTCAAAGTTCCTACAATATATGGGGATATTTTTTTAACAATACCGCAGTCGACGCAGCCTACAGAAATTTTTCGATTAAGACAAAGAGGAGTCAAAGATGTTCGTAGGCCAAATATTATTGGCGATCAATATGTTCATTTAAAAATAACAACTCCTACAAAATTATCAAATAAACAAATAGAATTATTAAAAGAATTCAAAGAAGAGGAAAATAATAAAATAGGAAATAACAACTATTTTAATCGTTTTAAAAATTTTTTTAATTAAAAATAAAAGGGTATATCCAAAATAAAAATTTTTATAATCGTAATTAGGCTTATCAAAAAAACTGCAGCAGTTAAATAATAAAAAAAAACGTGACGTTTTTCGTAACTATAAATAATTTCATTTAAATCTTCATTGTCAAAATAATAATTTGTTTTATAATCTTTTCCAGCGTTAGTCAATGCTATATTGTTTTTAATTATTTTTGTAGAACATAAAAGAAAAATAATAAAACCTATCAAAAAAAAATTAGGTATTAAAAAAGATATTGCTTTTGTTAACATCTTTATTAAGCATTTTTATTTTTTTTTCGCATTCTGATAAAATGTGGCGTCACTTCAATCAATTCATCAAAATTTATGTAATTAAGGCAATATTCCAAAGAAATTTTTCGAGGTGCTTTCAACACAACTGTCGTGTCTTTACTAGCGCTCCTCATATTAGTTTTTTGTTTTTCTAAAGTAGGATTAATTGATAAATCGTTATTGTAACAATTTTCTCCAACAATCATTCCAGTATAGCATTGCGTTCCTGGCTCGATAAACATAACACCATGTTTTTCCATTTTTTCTATCGCGTACGCTGTAGCAGTCCCAGAAGCCGTTGAAACTAAAACACCTATTTTTCGTTCGTTTAGTGTTTTGTTTGATGAAATAATAGGCCTATATTCTTTGAAAGAATGTGTTAATACGCCATATCCCTTTGTTAAAGTCATTAATACAGATGAATATCCTAATAAATTTTTACTAGAAATAACATAAATAAAGCGCGTATTTTTTCCATCATCAATCATATCAATTAAATTTCCAGATCTGGATCCAATTGATTCCATAACAGCGCCTTGATATTCATTTGGCACGTTAATTATTACATCTTCGTACGGCTCTGCTTTAACACCATTTTCTTCTCTAATTATAGGAATAGGCTTACTGATTTCAATTTCATAGCCTTCTCGACGCATATTTTCTATTAAAATACCTAAATGTAATTCGCCTCTTCCAGAAACAACCCACGATTCGCCATTTTCTGATTTTTTTATCTCTAACGATATATCTCTTTGAGCTTCTTTAAAAAGTCTTTCTTCAATCATTCGTGCAGTTACAAATTTTCCGTCCTTTCCAGAAAAAGGAGATGAATTAGATGAAAAAGTCATTTGTAATGTAGGTTTTTCTATTGAAAATGGTGGTTCTTTTTCTAAATTATTTGGATCACAAATTGTTTCGCCAACATTAATGTCTTCCAAACCGGCGATTGCAATAATATCTCCGGCGCTCGCTTCAGTTATTTCGATTCGTTTTAATTCAAAAAAACCGAATAACTTTAATATGCGAAATTTTTTAATTGTTCCATCGAGACGTATAACAGCAACGGTATCATTTAATTTAATTTTTCCGCGTTTAATTATTCCAATACCGATTCTTCCTACAAAATCATTGTAATCTAATAACGTAACTTGAAATTTTAATGGACCATTTTCATCAACATTCGGGCTTGGTATTTCGCTTATTATTAAATCTAGTACTTTTTCCATCCCATTTTCTTGCGTTTCGATATTACTATCTAAACTGGAAGTTCCTTTTAAAGCGCTTGTATAAGCTGTTTTATAATCTAAAAAATTATCCGGAGCATTTAATTCAATAAAAAGGTTAAAAATATTATCGACTGTTTTTTGAATATTAACGCCAGGCCTATCGACCTTATTAATTATAACGATAGGTTTTACATTAGCTTCAATAGCTTTTTTTAAAACAAAACGAGTTTGCGGCATAACTCCTTCAAGAGCATCGACCAATAATAAACACCCATCAACCATGTTCATAATTCTTTCAACTTCTCCGCTAAAATCTGCGTGTCCAGGAGTGTCCAAAATATTAATACGATAACCATGATAATTTATAGATGTTGTTTTTGCTAAAATTGTTATTCCGCGCTCTTTTTCTAAATCGTTATTGTCCATAACACGATCAATAATTGTTTCGTTTTGTCTAAAAACACCACCACATTGTAATAATCGATTTACTAATGTTGTTTTTCCGTGATCAACATGAGCAATAATAGCTACATTTCTAATTTTTGTTGTTGTTTGCATAATGTTAAACTTTTTAAATTATAGCATTTTATTACATTTTTGACTTAATTTAAAATTTTTTTGTTAATAAAAACAGGAATATCTTTGGCTTTTATTTTTCCGTGAACCCAATCACTAAAGACATCTTTGAATATTTTTTCACTAATAGATAAATTACTTATATTTTCGTGTAAAAAGCTAAATGGCGAACGTTCTGTTTTTACAATTATTGTGACAATATTAGAACGTTCACTAATCGGGATTGCGTCTAAATTATATGCAAATAATTGGTTTTTAATTGAATTGCTCAAGTTTTTATCAATAATATCTAGAATTTTGATATTTTTTTGTAATTTAATTTTTGCTTTGTTATTAATTTTAATTAATTTTTCCCTTTCTTTTATTTTTTTTTGTAAATTTTCAAATTCTTCTTTTTTTATGATTTTCAAATTTTGTTTTTTATTATTATCTTGATAATAAAATATGTATTTACTGTTAATCTTTTTTTTAAAAAGTTTTATATTTGGTAGAGAATTAATTTTTTTTAAGCGTACATAGAAATCATTGATTATTTTTAGACTTTCGTTATAAAATAAATTTTTTTTCATTTTTCATATTTTTCATATCTTATTAAAAATTATATATAAAGTATAACAATAAATATGGCGGAGATCCCAGGACTCGAACCTGGAAGGCTATTCACCGGCAGTTTTCAAGACTGCTATCTTACCAATTAGAAATAGATCTCCTTAAAATTTATTAATATTTTTATTACTTCGTCGTTTAACCAAGAAAATTTAACTGTATTTTAGTGATAATTATATACAATTTAAATATTCAAAAATTTAATATGGTGGATCTTCCAGGATTCGAACCTGGGTCGCAGGGTTATGAGTCGAGTATCCTAACCGCTAGAAGAAAGATCCGTTAGATTGGTAGCTAAGACAGGACTCGAACCTGTATTTCTCGGATATGAGTCGAGCGTTCTAGCCAGTTGAACTACTAAGCTATTTTTATGGTGGAAATAACGGGATTTGAACCCGTTCCACATGTATGCAAAACATGTATTCTGCCAATTAAACTATATCCCCAAAATTAATAACAATTATACTATAAAAACGGTTTACCTTTTTGAGAGCAATTGTTTTAAGATTTTTATGTCATTCTTATATGTTATTTTAAATAATTTTTTATCACCTTCCAATAAAACAATGTTTATGTTTTTTTTGAATACTAATTCGCTGTCATCAGAGTTTTTTACAGTTTTAATGTTTATGTTTTTATAAGCGTTATTTATTACATTAAAACAAAAAGTTTGTGGTGTTTGAATAAAGAATATATTTTCTCTATCTAAATATTTTTTTATTTTTTTATCGATCGTTTTAACAACGGTGTCATTATTTTTTATGGCAAAAATAGTGGCTTTTTTTATTTTTGTTTTTGATATGGCTTTAGAAATTATTTTTTCATCAATGAGCGGCCTAGCGGCATCATGAATTAAAATTAAATCTGTTTTTTTACATTTTAGCGTTTTCGATATAAAATTTAAACCGTTTTTGACTGATTCTGTTCTAGTTAAACCGCCTTCAATAATCGCTTTAATTTTATTATTTTTAAAATGTTTATGTGTAAAATTATTAATTTCTAAAATTTTATTTTTTGGCACTACAAGAATAATTCCGTTAATTTTTTTGGATTTTTCTAAAATTTCTAAAGGATAAAAATATAGAGGTTTATTTTTAATTTTATAGAACTGTTTAGGCGTTTTGTCTTTAAATCTATTTGAAGAGCCGGCTAATAATAATATTGCATAATTCATAATCTTATCTATTTCAGAGTATTTTTTAATATAAATAATATCGATTTAATTATTAAAATTATTCGACAAATTAAAATTTTATGTCTTTAAAATACCAGCACGATACCAACTTTTGAGCTTTGAATTTTATGCTGATACCAACATGATATCACCTTTTATTCAAAAAAATAGTGTTTTTAACACGTTTTGCCTTATGTTTCTGGGAAATTCGGAGGTTCTTTTCATTTCTTTATAAATTATTTTATAGAAAGCACACCAGTATAATTTTTGATCATCGCCAAGATAGGCAACCACATCCCAAAAATCATCGAGTTGCGATTTGATTCATGCATATTCAAACAGATAGACTGAAATATGAAATATTTTTTTAACAAATAAATCTGATAAGGAAACTGCCATTCATTAAATTTCCATTATTTTTCAATTTCTATTAATCTAAAACCGCTCATTTTTTCAGAAATAAGAAGAGTTTCAAAATCCTTAAAACCACATATGTGTTGTCAATAAGCGTTAAATAAGTATTATTTTCTTTTATTCATTTTATACCTTTTTTTGTATAAAATGCTAACTTTGCCATTATAATGCCATGTCTAGAATAATTCTTAAAAAAGACACATAATATTCATCATTTTTTACATGAATAAAAATGTATTAATAAACGTTTTATTTAATTGAACGCTTAATATAATTAAAACATAGTGATTATAAAACACGTTGTTTTTTTCTAATATAGATCCTTAAGTCTTTTCTTATTGATCCTCGCTATCTTTGCAAACTGCTTTAAGGTAGGTTGTTGTTGCTTCGTACATTTTTCTACCCTTTCTTCGTAGTAATATGAATAGTCAATATCTTTAATAATAAGTTCTCTATTTTTTTAAAATCACTAGTTAATGATTCGTTTATCAATTTGAATATTTTTGATTGGTTACTAGGTGAAATTCGCATCGCTTCTAAATAGTCGTACTTATTGATTTTTGACCAATCAACGCACTTTTTTAATGAGCGAATAAGTATTTGATCAAGCCAAATCCTAGTCGATCTTCCATTGCCTTTCATAAAAGGATGTGCGATGTTCATTTCGATATATTTATCAACTATTTTTTGGATTGCGCTTTCAGGCATATTATCAATACGTTTTAAAACATCGGAAAGATAAAGAACATTCGCAAACACAAAATCTCCTTTAGAAATGTTTTCGTTTCGAATCTTACCCGCAAAATCATATAAACCATCGAATAAATAAGAGTGTATTAGTTGTAATCCCTTTGTGGTCCCTACTTCAATATCGTTAATAATTCCTGATTCAATTAAATCGTAAGCTTTCTTTTTGCTTTGTTCATCCAGCTGGTCATTATTTCCCTTAAGCCATTCCTTTAAAACTTGCCTTTGTTTTGCTGGTAGAATGTCCAATAAACAGTTGATTCCTTTAATTGTTAAACAGTCAGTATCGTATCGTTTGTCATCTGAAGCCGTCATCTTCAGCCGCTTACAATTTGTAGACAACTCATTATTTCTCCTTTTAATTGCACACAATACATCCTTGGATTAGATGTTTTCACCACAGCGTCAATTAAATCGATTGCACAAACAAGCCAAGAAGATGATTTGCCATCCCGCCTCGATCTAATTGGTTTTTATTAAAATAGCGAATCGATGTTTTTTCTTTCATATATATTATATTTTTTATATTTTAAGTTGCATACAATTTGTAAGCAACTTTTTTTATTTTAATGCTAATATGATGTCGCTATCATGCTTATATAATGTAGTTTATTATTATATTGTTCTAAAATTTAATTTATGGTGATATTTTATAGATGCATTTTTATCTTTTTCTAGAACAGCATTATTTAAATCAATATTGCCCATCCCAGCAATTGCAAAAACATAATTGATAGCGTCCACAATTTCGCTTGCTAGTTTGGATTTCAAGTTTTTTTCGGCCTTGCAATCTGCCACATAGCACTTTAAGTTTTTTATCTATGAGTATGCTATTCAAACCATACGGCATAGCTTGATTAACGTTCTTTATGTCTTTAGAATAACAGTGATTAAAAACCGATAAAAAACGCATAAAAGAATAATATGAATATGTATTAATCTTGTTATTTTTTAAATGGTGGGCATGACAGGACTCGAACCTGCATGGCAAAGCCATACGCCCCTCAAACGTACGTGTCTACCAATTCCGCCACATGCCCTTAATATCTGTTATATAATAATATAATATAACAATAAACAGCAATAAAATATATTACTGCTAATTATCGTTGAAATTGTTGATTGAAGTGAAAAATTATAGTTTAACTTTCTTACTTAATGTAATATAATTATGTAATATTTAAAAGTAAGAAAAAATTTATTTCAAAATTGATTAAAAGGAAAAAAAATGAAGATTTTAATAGAAACTAGCGCTAGACATATTCACTTAGATAGAAAAACTTTAGATATTTTATGTGGCAAAAATTTTGAATTGGTTCCAGTAAAAAAATTAAGTCAACCAGGAAGTTATGCAAGTCAGGTGCGTTTGGAAATCGTAGGGCCAAAAAGATCAATAAAAAATGTTTCTGTTTTAGGGCCATTAAGAAATGCAAATCAGATTGAAATAAGTAAAACTGACGCGCGAAGTCTGGGAATAGAAGCGTTTATTCGCGAATCTGGTAATTTATTCGGAAGCGCTCCAATAAAAATAATTGGCCCTGCTGGTAGTGTTGATTTAAGCGAAGGGGCGATAGTCGCCAAAAGACATATTCATATGCAGCCAATCGATGCCGAGAAAGAAAACTTGTCCAATGGAGATATAGTAAGTGTTAAAGTGGACTCGCCTGAACGTTCATTAATCTTTTCCGATGTTGTTGTTCGCGTGAGCGATAAATTTTCTACAGTTATGCATATTGATACTGATGAATCTAATGCGGCAAATATTTTTGGTGAACAGTACGGAATAATAATTAAAAATAATAATATTTAAAAAAATAAGATGAAAATTATAAGATATATCCCAAGCGGTGTTTGTTCACAATTATTTGAAATTAGTTATGAAAACGGCATAATAATGGATATTGTTGTCCATGGTGGTTGTAATGGTAATTTAAAAGGTATTTCAGCCTTATTAAAAAATGTAAAAATAGAAGAAGCTATAAAAAAATTAGAAGGCATAAAATGCGGTTTTAAAAATACTTCTTGTCCAGACCAAATAGCCCAAGCATTAAAGAAATGTCTTTAATTTTAAATATTTTATGAATGTTATGATTAAAAATAATTTTGATGTCGCTGAATCCGTTAGTGAAGGTCATCCTGATAAAATATGCGATCAAATATCCGATAAAATATTGGATGAGTGTTTAAAACAGGATAGAAATTCGCGAGTTGCATGTGAAACATTTATAACAAGAGAATTTGTATTAATTGGTGGCGAAATTACTAGCAATGCTGTTTTAAATTACGAAAAAATTGTTCGTGATGTGCTTTTTAATATAGGGTATTTAAATCAAAAAATTGGAATAGGATACAACACTTGTCAAATTAAAGTTTTAATACAAAAACAATCAATTGAGTTAAAAAAAGCTATTTCTTTAAAAAAACAAAAAATTTGTGCTGGCGATCAAACGATAGTAGTTGGTTTTGCGACAAATGAAAATAATGCTTATATGCCAACAGCAATTTTTTTAGCAAATGAAATAATGAAATATGCTAGTTTTTTACGCAAAAAAAAATTACTTAAATATGCTCGGCCGGATATGAAAGTTCAAATAATTATGAACTGTAAAAAAATAGAAAATATTTTAATTAGCGTTCAACATGATAAAGAAGTTAATAAAAAAGAGTTTGAAAATTTTATTTATAAAAATATATTGCTTACAACAGTTAAGAAATATGGTTTTAACACAGATTTTAATTTTTTAATTAATCCTAGTGGCAGTTTTGTATGTGGCGGCCCAAGTGCTGATACTGGTTTAACCGGAAGAAAATTGATGTGTGATTCTTATGGAGTAGCTTGTTCGCATGGTGGCGGATCTTTTTCTGGAAAAGATGCAACAAAATTAGATAGAAGTGGCGCATATTACGCTAGGTATATTGCAAAAAATTTAGTATCTGCAGGCGTTGCAGATAAAATAGAAGTAAAAATTGTTTATATAATCGGGTATCCAGAACCAAAAAAAATTTTTTTTAAAGCATTTAATCAGCATTATGATGATAGTGTTATTGAAAGCATTATTTGTAAATTTTTTGATGCTAGTGTTGAAAATATAATTAAAACTTTTTCATTGGATAAGCCAACATTTAATTATTTTGATGTATCAAAATATGGTCATTTTGGTCGTTTAGAATTAGATTTACCTTGGGAAAAAACTGATAAGGCGAAAGCAATAAACAAAGAAATAAAAGAAAAATATAATTAATTACGTATAAATAATAATATTATCAGTAATTAATTCAATTTTTCCATTTTTAATATTCAGTATACTTTCGGTATTTATTTTAAAATTAATTTTATTTTTAATTTCAAAAAAACCTTTTGACGGTGTAACAACAGTTATTAAATCAGCATGACCATGAAGTATAGTGGAATAACCCATTATTGTTTTAATATATAATTTACTGATTTTAAAGCTATTTTTTTTATCTGGTGTTATTATAGAAAAAATAATTTTTTCGCTCATTTTTCGACGTCTTTTATGTTGCCGACATATAAAAAATTATTTTCAGAAACATTATCATAATTGCCATTTATTATTTCTTCAAAGGAATTAAGCGTTTCTTCTAATGGGACATATTTGCCAGAGAAATTAGAAAAATTTTCAGCAACAAAAAAAGGTTGACTAGCGAAATTTTGTATTATTCTTGCGCGTTTGACAATTGTTTTTTCTTCATCGCTTAATTCGTTAACGCCTAAAATAGATATAATATCACGCAAGTCATTATATTTTTGAAGAATTCTTTTTACTTCTTGGGCTATTTTATAGTGCCTTTCACCAACAATTTTTGGCGTTAAAGCATTGCTTGAAGATTCTAGCGGGTCTATTGCCGGATAGATTCCTAAAGCAGCAATATTTCTATTTAAAATTGTTTTGGCATCTAAATGTGAAAAAATTGTTGCTGGAGCTGGGTCAGTTAAATCATCTGCCGGGATATAAACCGCTTGTATTGAAGTAATTGAGCCGGTTTTTGTCGATGTAATCCTTTCTTGCAATTTACCTATTTCTGTGGCTAGTGTTGGTTGATACCCAAGAGCACTTGGAATTCGTCCTAAAAGTGAACTTATTTCGTTCCCTGCTTGTGCAAATCGATAAATATTATCGATAAATAATAAAACGTCTTTATTATTTTTATCTCGAAAATGTTCAGCGATTGTTAGCGCTGCTAATGCTGTATCCATTCTAGCAGCAGGTGTTTCACCCATCTGGCCAAAAACTAAAACAGTATTGTTTAAAGTATTATTAGATTGCATTTCGCTGTATAATTCATGCCCTTCGCGACTTCTTTCGCCAACGCCAGCAAATACTGAAATACCATTAAGTTTAATAGCCACATTTCTAATTAATTCTTGAATAAGAACGGTTTTCCCAACTCCTGCTCCGCCAAATAAGCCTACCTTTCCGCCTTTTAAATAAGGACATAGAAGATCGATAATTTTAATGCCTGTTTCTAAAATTTCTTGTTTTACAACTTGATCTTGAAATAATGGCGGCTCATTATAAATAGGTTTTTTTTCAGCAACAATTTCTGGCTTATTATCAATTGCTTCACCTAAAGCATTGATCATTCTTCCGAGCATTTTTTCGCCAACCGGAACGGATATCGGTTGTTGTAAATCGATAGCCTCCATTCCTCGATAAATACCGTCAGTTTTTTTTAAAGCAACACATCTAACAACATTATCCCCGATATGTTGAACTACTTCCAAAATTATTTTTGTATTTTCATTATTTATTTGGATTGCTGAATATAACAATGGTATTTGTTGATTTTTAAATTCAATATCAACAATTGTTCCAATAACTTGTATAACGTGACCTATTTTCTTCATTAGTTTTTTCCTCTTAATAACAATGACGAAATAGAATTTTCTAGTATTTCTTGAGTTATTTTTAAATGTCTAATTTTATTGAATTGATTTTTTAAATCAAAAATCATTTTTTCTGTATTTTGTTTTGCTTCTCTCATAGTATTTATTCTAATTGTTTGTTCGCTTATTTTAGCAATTAATATTTTTTTATATATATTATTAGCGATATAAAAAGGAATTGTTTTATTAAAAATTTCTTCTTTATTTGGTTCGATTAATATTAAAGAGTCGTCACCTGCGACATCGTTGTTATTTTTTTCAAAAACTATTGGTAAGATTTGGTCGTTACAAATAACATTAGAAAATAAATTAGTATTTTTAGAAAAAATTATATTAACTTTTTGAAAATCATTTTTTTCAGCAAAAAAAATAATTTCTTTAGATAAATTTAAAAAATTATTGTCATATGCAACAAAATCATCAAAAATTTTATAATCTAATTTTTTTAAAATATTATACCCATTTTGGCCGATAATTAGGATGTTACTATTTGCTTTAATATTTTTATGTACATAATTTATTATATTTTTATTATAATTTCCACAAAAACCATTATTTGATGTGATGACAACAAAAAGGTGATTATTTTTTTTATTATTTAAAATATTTTTTTGATAAGCGGTGGAAAGTGAAGCTGTTTTTTTTAAAATTTCATTTATTGAACTATTAAAAAATTCATTTTCTAATAACTGTTCTTTACATTTTTTTAATTTTATTAATGACAATAAGAACATGATATTAGAAATTTTATTTATATTGTTTAAATTTCTAATTCTTCTTTGTATTTTTAAGAGATTCATAAGATTAAAATTTGGTTATAGAAAAATTTCTAAAAATTTCTATTATTTTATTTTGAATTTCAGTGTTAAACGTTTTTTGTTCTTCTAGATAGTTAATGATTTCTGGATGTCCATTTTCAAGAAAAATAAAAAAATCATCTAAAATTTCATTAATTTTTTTGCTGTATACAAAATCAAGAAGGCCATTGTTAATTAATAACAAATTAATGCATTGTTTAACGTTAGAAAATAATTGAGATTCTTTTTGTTTAAAATATTCCGATAATATTTTTCCGCGTGTAATTATATTTTTTGTTTTTTCATCCAATAAAAGGGAATTATCAAATTTAGAAAAAGCAGCTATTTCATGATAATTAGCCAATGATATTTTAATTGCTTTGGAAACTTGCTTCATCATAGAAAATTGAGCGTTGCTTCCTATTCTAGAAACAGAAAAATCAATATTTATAGCTGGTTTTATATCAGCATTAAAAAGATCTGTCGCTAAGAAAATTTGGCCATCTGTAATTGATATTATATTGGTTGCTATGTAACTCGTAATATCGCCGTTTTGTGTTTCGATAATAGGAATTGCTGTTATTGATCCATTACCATATTTTTTATTCAATTTACAAGCCCTTTCTAGCAAACGCGAATGAAGATAAAAAATATCTCCAGGATACGCTTCTCTACCGGATGGCCTATTTAGTAAAAGCGATAGCGTGCGATAAGCAATAGCGTGTTTTGATAGATCGTCAAAAATTACTATTACATCTTCCCCGTTTTCTAGCCATTCTTCTGCAATGCTCATAGCAGCAAAAGGAGTTATGTATTGCATTGTAATCGAATCAGAAGCTGAAGAATTCACGATCGTCGTATAACTCATCGCGCCATTATCCTCTAATTTTTGATAAATATTAGCAACATTTGAATTTTTTTGGCCTATTGAAACATAGATACATTTAGTATTTTTATTTTTTTGATTTAAAATTATGTCTAAAGCTATTGAAGTTTTTCCTGTTTGCCTGTCTCCAATTATTAATTCTCTTTGCCCCTTACCGATAGGCAATAAGCTATCAATAACTTTTATCCCTGTTTCTACTGGAAAATTTATTTTTTCTCGCTTTATAATTTCTGGAGCTTCTTTTTCTATTGGTACATATTTTTTTGCTTTAATAATTTTTTTTGTATTTAAATCAATTCCTAAAGGATTGATAACTTTTCCAATTAACTCATTTCCCACAGGAATTTCAAATATTTTTTTTAAGCGGTAAACATCATCTTTTTCTTGAACAGAAAAATTATTATTTAATAACGCCACGCCAACATAGTTATTTCTTAAATCAATAATTATGCCTACAACGTTGTTAGGAAACATAACCATTTCATTTAGCATGGCAGTTTCTAAACCATACACAAATGCAATATCATTATCTGTAAATATAACTTTTCCATAATCAGATTTTAAAGATATTTCTGCTTGAAAAAGTTCTATTTTTTTTTGTATTAAAGTTTGAATTTCTTCTAAATTTATTTTGAACATAAAAAAATTAAGATATCAATTTTTGTTTTAACAAGAAAATTTCATTCGCAATCGAATAATCGTATATTATACGATTATTTATAATTATTTTAAAACCTCCTATTAAGGCATTGTCTATTTTATTTTCTAAATTTAAACAATTTAAGTTTAAATTATTTTTTAATATTTTTTCTAGGATATTTATCTGTTTCTTTTGTAACGGAAATTTTGAAAAAATACAGCCATTAGTTATCAAATTTTGGCAATTAAACAAATAAATAAAATAATTTGTCGCATAAACAAAATTATCTACCATTCGTTTTTTTATAAAAATTTTTAGAAGATTTTTAATATTGTCTGAAAAATGACAAAAAACGTCATCAACAATTTTGAATCGTTCCTCTAATGTTAAAAAATTATTTTCTAAAAGTTCTGAAAATGTTTTATTGTGCTCCAAAATATTTTTAACGTTTTCTATTTCGATTTTATATTTTTCAGTTGTATTATTTTTAATTGAAATATTAAATAAAGCGTTAAAATATTTATTAGATATTATTTTTTTGTTCATCGTTTATTTTTTGTAATTTATTAACTAAGTCATTAAAACGTTTTTGGTCATCTTCTTTTGATATCTCGTTTGTTAAAATTTTTTTACACATTTCAGAAGCTGTATTAATAATTAATTTTCGGATTTCGTCATTTTTATCTTTTAATTTGTTATTGAGCTCTTTTTCGAACAATTGAAGTTTTTCTTTACACAACATTTCTGTTTCTTGGATCATAATTTCTGACTTTTTTTTAGATTCTTTTTGAGCGTTTTTAATTATTTCTAGTGTTTCTGCGTTAACGGATGATATTTTTTTTTCGAGATTTTGCAAAATTTGTCCGCTTTTTTTTTCATTTTCAATGTTATTTTTTATACAGTGTTCGACAAATTCATTTCTTTTTTGCAGAATTTTTTTTATTGGTTTGTATACAAATATCATAACGATCAAACACAAAATAACAAAAGCAATAAATTGTAGTATAAAAGCTGGAATATTAGGAATTATTTTGTCAATAATATTTTCTAACATTGTTTACCAAACATATTCTTAAAAAAAAATTAATTTTTTATTTATTTCCAAGAACAAAAATAATGAGTAATGCTATTAACAAACAATAGATAGCGGCAGTTTCAACCATAGCAATTGCCATTATCATATTTGGTCGTATTTTATTTTCGCAATCTGGATTTCTGGCAATTCCTTCTAGCGCTTTAGCAGCAATGTATGATTCTCCAGCGGATACTGCTATTGTAGCGATCATTGTAATCGCGGCAGCAATCGCTATTATGCCAATATTTACCATAATAATTCTCCTCTTTATTTTATTTTATAATTATTAATTTCAAAGCCTTCTTACTAAAATTATAATACGATTTACTTATTCAAAAAAGAATATTGTAATATAAAGCATATAATTACTAGTTACTTTTTTTAATTTTTTGTTAACTATTTATTTAATTTTAATTAATTTTTTAGTTGGCACTATTTAAAATAAATAAAGACGAAAGCGAGAAAAAAATAAAAATTTGAATTGCACCAGCTATAATATCAAAATAAATGTGAAAAAAAGGTGCCACAATCATACAAAATGGTGTTATTATTGTTATTTTTTCCCAGAAATATAGTATCATTTCATAAAATAGACTTGATAAAATCCATCCAGCAAAAGCACTTCCAAATAAACGTAATGTTACACTAATTATCGGAGACAGTTCTGATAAGATATTAATAGGCAAAAAGAAGAAAAAAGGTTTAAAAAAATTTTTTAAATAATTTATTTTATTTTTTTTGATGCTAATAAAATGCACGATAATAAACGTGCAAAAAGACATTGATAAAGGTATATAAGAATATGTTAAAGGATTTGTAAAACCTATTAGACCAACAAAAAAAGAGAAACATAAATAAATTACAGAAGTTAATAAAAAACTATTAATAACATCCAATTTCGCTATATTTACATTATTTTGTTTTAAATGATCATTAATTTTTATGATAATTATTTCAAAAACAGATATTATTCCATGAGGCTTTTTTAATGGGTCTGTTTTTTTTGCTAAAATAAATACGATGAAGCAAAAAAAAGATATGACTGTCATTATAATTAACGACATAATTAATTCACCGGAAAAATATATTTTATTTAAGTTAAAAGAATAAAACATTTAAATTCGTTTTTAGCTCATGACTATAATATTAAATAGTAGTTCATTTCAAATCTAATTTGTTATTTATTTAGTATTCAGTTTTGCTTTTGCTTAATTATATAACAACTGAATATCAGAGTAATAAAATATTACGCTGCGTGCATATTTGTGTTGTGTTGATTTTATTTACATTAATTTAAAACAATAAGAATAATTTTTGTATAATGGCATCATTTTTTAAAATTTTATAGTAAAATTTTTTTATTTTAAGTGGTTGTTTATTTTAAAAAACAATAAAACAGTGTAAAATAAAGAATAAGGTTAAAATAAATATTATGTCAATATTTCAAATAATTAAAAATTCTCAAAGAAATTTCATTATCTTTATTGTTTCATATTGTCTCCTTCTTAGTCTAATAACCTATGGCATTTATTCAATCACGAAAGTTAAGAAAAAGCCATCAATCGATAACGTTAATAATCCAATAGATGAAGAAAAAGAAGAAGAAAAGAAAGAAGAAGGCAATAAACAACAGCAAGAAGAAGAAAATAAAAAAGAAGAAAAAACAGAAAACGAAGAAAACAACGATAATCCAGCAGCTGAAGAAAACGAAAACAATAGTAATGAAGAACTAATTATTTATCCAACCTTTTTTTTAGATAATCGGAAAACAATGATTGGATTACAATGCTTAATCGATACAGTTTTTTTAATTGCGACCATGTGGACAACACAGTCAGGCAACATGAAAGAATCATTTGACAAATATAAAATTGAGAAAAACAAAAAAAAAGACGGAAACGTTAGCCAAAAAGACGAAAACGTTGGCCAAGATGGGATAAATAGAATAGATATGAAAGATGATAATTCTTTTCAATTTTGTCTATTTATGGTTAAAAACGGCGGATTAACAATAATCAAGAAATGGCTTTTCTATTTACTCGTTCACGGAATACTCAGCTTACAATTAGCCTTAATTTTTAAATGGACTTCCCAGAATCGTTATTGGTATCTTTGGAAAAATTATTGGAAAAATCATTTTAATAATTTTGGAAGTTTTTTAATTTTCCTTCTTATGTTAATTTTATGGCCATGTTTCTTGTTTATGTTTAGTTATGGGGAATTTATGCAAGAGGAAGAAAAGAAAAAGCAGTTTTATGGGTCAGGAGAAAAGAATAAATTGCATAAATAGTGAACGCCATTAATTTAATTAATTAAACTTTCTTTTTTTTATTTGATTATAATAAAGTAAGTTGATAATAAATATTATGGCAATAATTCAAATAATTGAAAGTTCAAAAAGAAATTTAATTATCTTTCTTGTTTCATATTG
>JAGCZS010000003.1 GCA_017959905.1 Bacilli bacterium | reverse complement strand
AAGAAAAGATTGTTCATTTCTTAAGTTCACTTGAGGAACTTTCTTCTTCTTTGACGGGTAAATTACCAAAAGAAATTGAATTAAATAAGAAACGTTATCTTTATTATCAAAATAAATTACTTAATTTTCAAGAAAAGAAGTAAGGTAAGTGTTATTTTTTGAGCGTGTTATTTTTTAAGCAAATGCGACAAACAGACACTAACTTACGAACTTTATAGAAAACTTTAGTAAAGATACACAAAAAAATTGTTAAAGAAAGTCTTTTATTAAAATCTGATAATTTGTACATTATATTTGAAAGCAAAAATAAAAGAAGATCTAACCTAACTTTTTTAAGATTTGTTATATTTATATTGTTTAAAGCAGATAAAAAATTTTTGGCAGAGAAACAGGGATTCGAACCCTGGCGTCTTTAGGACCTACAAACCTTCCAAGTTTGCCTCTTCGACCACTTGAGTATTTCTCTAAGAGTTTTGTTTTATAAAATTTCGATGTGCTCTTGCACTCATTTTTACTCGTTCTTTTTTTCCGTTCTTTTCAATAATAAAACTTTGAAGATTAACATTTTGTACTCTTTTTGTCGCATGCATAGAATGACTTCTATTATTACCACTTAATGGTTTTTTACCACTGATTGGACATTTTCTTGACATAAAACCTCGATTTATAATATAAAATACCATGTTCTTTACTTATGGTTTTTAATAATTATTATTATAGATAATTATATTATAGCCTAATCGCCAATCTTTGTGCGTTTGTATTTTAAAATAATAATTTAATTTTAAATTTTATTATTGCGTTTTAATTATAATTTACAATAATTACAACAAAAAATTATGAAGAAATATGATTTTAATAGAATAGAAAAAAAGTGGATTAGGTTTTGGAAAAAAAATAAAGTTTTTTTTTGTGATATTTGGGATTTTTCAAAACCAAAATATTATGTTTTAGATATGTTTCCGTATCCTAGCGGTAACGGATTACATGTTGGTCATCCAAGAGGTTTTACAGCAAGTGATGCAATTGCACGGATGAGAAAAATGCAAGGTTTTAATGTTTTGCATCCAATGGGTTGGGATGCTTTTGGATTGCCGGCAGAACAATTTGCAATAAAAAACAACGTTCACCCAAATATTTTCACAAAAAAAAATATTAAAAATTTTAAAAAACAAATAGAAATGCTTGGCTTTTCTTACGATTGGAGTAAAGAAATTTCAACAGCTGATCCAAATTATTATAAATGGACGCAATATATCTTTTTGAAGTTTTTTAAGAATAATCTAGCATACATAGATAATATTCCGGTTAATTTTTGTCCTAAATTAAATACTGTATTAGCCAATGAAGAAGTTATAAACGGAAAGAGCGAAAGAGGTGGTTATCCTGTTATACGTAAAAATATGAGACAATGGCTTTTAAAAATAACAGCATATGCAGATAAATTGTTAGATGGCTTAAATGAGATTGATTGGCCTAAATCGACAATTGAAATGCAAAAAAATTGGATTGGTAAATCATTCGGCACTAAAGCTACTTTTAATGTTAAAGACAGTGATGAAAAGTTTGAAATATTTTCAACGCGTATAGATACTATTTTTGCCTGTGCTTATTGCGTTTTATCCCCTGAACATTCAATAGTTAAAAAAATTACAAGTATTTCAAAAAAAAAAGAAGTTGATGACTATGTTAAAAAAACATTAAACAAGAATGACTTAGATCGTACCGATTTAAATAAAGATAAAACAGGCGTTTTAATTGGTCGTTATGCTATAAATCCAATAAATAATAAAGAAATTCCTATTTATATTGCCGATTATGTTTTGCCACACTACGGAACAGGTGCAGTTATGGGCGTTCCTGCTCATGATGAACGTGATTATGAATTTGCAAAAAAATATAAGATTTCGTTTATTTGTGTTATACATGGCGACATACAAAAAGGGCCTATTTTATCGGATGGTATTCATATAAATAGCAATTTTGCGGATGGTTTAAATATTGATGACGCTAAAAAAAAGATAACTGAGAAATTAATTTCTCTGAAAAAAGGATGTTATTATAATTTTTTTAAATTAAGAGATTGGATTTTTTCACGGCAAAGATATTGGGGCGAACCAATACCAATAATTTTTGAAAACAATAAATTAAGAGCAGTTAATATCAAAGATTTACCATTACGATTACCAAAAATTAATAATTTTTTAACAAATGCAGATAATAAATCTCCATTAGAAAATAATTCTGATTGGGTTAATGTTAAATTAAAAAACGGTAAAATAGGGAAACGCGATACTAACACAATGCCACAATGGGCCGGGTCAAGTTGGTACTACATAAGATATCTCGATCCGCATAATAATAAAACATTTTGTCAAAGGAAACTCTTAGAGCATTGGCTACCGGTGGATATGTATATTGGAGGTAGTGAACATGCAGTTTTGCATTTACTTTATGCAAGATTTTGGCATAAATTTTTGTATGACTTAAAATTAGTTAATTGTCCAGAGCCATTTAAAAAATTGTTTCATCAAGGAATGATTTTGGGCGAAAATAATGAAAAAATGTCAAAATCTAGAGGCAATGTTATTAATCCAGACGATATAGTTAAAAAATATGGTGCAGATACTTTAAGATTGTATGAGATGTTTATGGGGCCGCTCGATTCTGTTTCACAATGGAAAAATGCTAATTTAAAAGGAGCGAACAATTTTATCAATCGTGTTTGGAAAATTTTTACAGATAAAGATTTAAGATTAAAATGGACCGACATTAATAATCATGAATTAGACTATATTTATAATTTGACTGTCAAAAAGATAACCGATGATTTTAACAATTTGCATTTTAATACAGCAATTTCACAAATGATGATCTTTATTAATAATGTTTACGATGCAAAAGAAATTTATAAAGAATATATGATAAATTTTTTAAAAATGTTTAGTTGTATTTGTCCTTTTGTTAGTGAAGAATTGTATTCATCTTTTGGCAATAAGGAATCAATTTATTTTGCAAAATGGCCGTTATTTGACAAAAAAAAAATTATTCTAGATAAAATTAAAATAGTTTTATCGATTAATGGTAAGTTAAAAACAATTATTGAAGTAGACAATAATTTAGATGTTGATAAGCTAAAAAATATTGCTTTAAATAATGATATTATAAAGAAAAAATTAAATGGATTAACAGTTAAAAAAGTAATAGTTATTAAAAATAAAATAGTTAATTTTGTTGTATGAATGTAAAATTTAATTTTTATTTTTCTGACGAGATTGAGCATGGATTTTATAGTGCAAAATATTTTTTAAAGACATGTAAAATAATTAAAAATGAAATGCCCGGTCATATAGTTAAAATGCAATTTTTTCAAAGAAAAAATAATGTTATGCTTTGTGGTATAAGCGAAGTAATAGCTCTTATTAAAAAAATCGTTGGTAATAAAGTTATAATATTTTCTCTCAGTGACGGGGATATAATTAAGGCAAACGAACCTGTATTAAAAATAATTGGCAAATATGAAGATTTTGGTTTTTTAGAGTCAGTCATTGACGGAATATTATCACGGCGAACGCGAATTGCAACGAATGTATATAAAATAAAAAAACTGTTTAAAAATAAAAATATTTCGCTTTTTTCGATGGCCGATAGACAAGATGATTATTTAACACAAATTGGCGATGGCTATGCTTCTTATATAGCTGGAATCGATAAAGTTTCAACAGATGCTCAGGGATTTTTATGGAATAAAAATGGTTCAGGAACTATGCCGCACGCTTTAATTCAAATGTGTCGAGGAGATATTATAAAAGCTGTTGAATTATACATAAAAACATTTCCAAAAGAAAAAGTTGTTGCGTTGGTGGATTACAATAACAATGTAATAGAAGATTCACTTCTTGTTGCTAAAAAATTTAGCCATAAGTTATATGCCGTTCGTGTAGATACTTCTAAAACATTGATAGATAAATATTTCGAAAACAAAAATATAGACGGTTTTGATCCGCATGGGGTTTGCAAAGAATTAATAATAGCATTGCGAAAAGAGCTTGATAAACACGGTTTTAAAGATATAAAAATAATTGTTTCTTCCGGTTTTGATTATAAAAAAATTAAAAAATGGGTAGAATTAAAAATACCGGTTGATATTTATGGTGTGGGAAGCGCTTTAATATCGGATAATAGAATAGATTTTACTGGCGATTTAGTATCTATTGATGGTATTAAAGAAGCTAAAGCCGGAAGGTATGAAGTAGAGTCAAAAAGGCTAAAGAAAATAGAGTTTGATTTATGAATGATAAAAATGGTTCTATAGAAATTATAGTTGGTCCTATGTTCGCTGGAAAAAGCGAAGAAATATTGCGACGAATAAGACGTTTAAAATATGCTAAGAAAAAATATTTAGTTTTTAAGCCAAAAATAGATAATAGGTATGAAGAAAATAAAATAGTATCTCATATTAAAAACGAGGCAGATGCAATTTCGATAAAACAAGCTAACGAAATTTTAAAATTTTTAAATGATGATATAGATGCTGTAATTATTGATGAAGTTCAATTTTTTGACGAAAATATTATTGAAATATGTGAAAATTTGGCTAACGACGGAAAAAGGGTTATTGTTAGTGGGTTAGATATGGATTTTAGAGGAGAAGCTTTTAAAATAACATCTATTTTACTTTGTAAAGCAGAAGTGATAACAAAATTGACAGCGATTTGTTTAAAATGTGGTAACCCAGCAACAAGGTCGCAACGAATAATAAATGGTCAAATAGCTAAATATAGCGATCCAATTATATGCGTAGGCGCTAGCGAAAAATATGAGCCGCGTTGTCGTAAATGTCATATAATAATTAGGTAAATTTAGGAAGTTTATCATGATCGAATTAAAAAATATAACGAAGGAATATAAAACAGGTGAGAGAAAAGTATTGGCTCTTGATGATGTAAGTTTACAGTTTCCTAATTCTGGTTTTTATATTGTTATTGGAGAAACTGGTTGCGGAAAAACTACATTAATCAACATTTTAGGAAGTTTTGAGACACCTACAAACGGGGAAATAATTGTTGATGGTACTTCGATGAATGATTTTTCTTCAAAAATGTATGATGATTTTAGGTGTAATTATTTATCTTTTATTTCGCAAAATGTTTCTGTTCTAGATTTAGTTCCAGAATTAACAATAAAAGAAAATGTTAATTTGGCTTGTTTTATACAAAATCGTGATTTTGAAGATAAAAAAATTTTGCCAATTTTAGAGTTATTAAAAATTAATAATCAATTTGATGAAAAAATAATAAATTTGAGTGGTGGGCAAATTCAAAGATCATCAATAGTTAGAGCAATTTATCGTAATCCAAAAATGATAATTGCCGACGAGCCAACTTCATCGCTTGACGAAAACACAAAAGAAATTGTTATTGAATTTTTAAAACAATTATCTGCCAAAAAATTAGTTGTTGTTGTCTCACACGATTTATCAATAATTAATGAAGCAGATAATGTCATTTTATTAAAAAATGGTAAATTAGAATTTTGTAAAAGCAAAGTAGAATTATTTAAAGATAAAGATATAGTTGATGATTTTTTAAAAAAAGATAACCAAAAAAAAATTTTAAAAAAAATGATTCTAGATGATAACAGCGAAATAAATCAAAAACGTAATATAATAGAAAATATAGTTAATGATATTTTTAGTGAAAAAATCAAAATAGACAATTATCGTTTTGCCATTATCCCTGTTAAATATATGGTTAAAATTATATTGGATAATTTAAAAAATCGTAAGGTACGCACGGTTATAGAAATAGTAGAACATACTTTAATTTTTATTATATTAAGCTCAATTCTTATTTTAGCGATTAAATTCAAGGAAGAAATGCTTCCGCAAATAGAAAAAAATAATGCTATTGATTTTAATGATGAAAACGTTGCAACTGTTATAAAATGGTTAATTTTAATTACAGGTATTATAATATTGTTTTCTATTTTTATGTCATCACGTTCTATTGGACATGTTATAAGAAATAATAAACAAAAAATCGGTATTTTAAGATCTATTGGCGCAAGTCATTTTAGTATATTTGCTATATATTTTTTAGAATTTGCTTCTATATTGTTTTTAGCGCTTTTAATATCGCAAATTTTTTTAATTGAAACGTTTGGAATTTTATCTGATTTTTTATCGTTAAAAAATCTCTTTAGGATAGTCATTATGATTGGTTATTGGTTTGTTATATCTTTTGTTTCTGTATTATTACCAATAATATTTATAGCAAAAAAAAGTATATCCAGTATTCTCAAAAAAAATTAATTTTCTTATTTTGGTGTTCTCTAGATGATTCGAACACCTATCTGCGGTTTAGGACACCGTAGCTCTATCCGCTTGAGCTAAGAGAACAATATTTTGATTATCTTAAAAAATATTATTTTTTGCAATATATGCGTACGTTAAGATAACACTCAAAGCGTTACTTGCATTTAAAGAATTAATATGTCCAAACATAGGAATTTTTAGTATAAAATCGCTATTTTTTTTTAATAATTCTGATATCCCTGCTCCCTCATTACCAATTATTATAACCATAGGAAAATTATATTTTATATCGGTATAGTATTTTTTACTATTGCTATCTGTACTAACAATCCAATAACCAAATTTTTTCAAATAAGAAATTGTGTTATTTAAATTAGCAACTCTTACGACTTTAATAAAATTTATTGCTCCTGCAGAAACTTTAGCAACGGTAGCATTTAACTGAACTTGTTTTATTTCTTTTATAATTATGCCAACAATTCCGAAAGCATCAGCAATACGTAAAATAGCCCCAAAATTATGAGGGTCTTCAATTTTATCTAACATAACTATTGTTGGATTTTTTTGTTTTTTGCCATCATTGATTAGGTCTTGTAATTTGTAGTATTTGTATGGCTTTATTTCTGCAGCAATACCTTGATTTTTATAGGTTTTTGTTAAAAAAAATAATTGTTTTAAATTATATATTTCTTTTTTAATATCTTTTTTTGATAATAGTAATAAAATTTTAGGATCTTTAAAATTTTCTAAAATGTAAATTTTAGTGGCTTGATCGTTGTTAATAGCTTCAAGCACCGGATGTTTTCCGTAAATAATCATAGCAATTCTTTTTTAATTAATTTTTTTCTTAATTTGTCACTTTGAACAAAATTTTTATCTTTTCGAGCGTTTTCAAAATCCTTCAACATTTTTTTATCTTCTTTTGTTATATGATAATAGTTTATTTTAAATCCAAGAATATAAAAAATATCTGTTATTTCTTTAAAAAGACATAGACATTTATTTAAATTTCTATTTTTTATATTTAAATTTATTTTTTTTAAAACGCCATATAAATACGATAAAGACAACGACATGTTAAGATCATCAGCTAAAAAAAGTAAAAATTGTTCAAGACTTGTTTTAATATTTTTAATTTTTTTTTCAATATTATCAATGTTATTTTTTTGTAAAAAAATAGCTAATTTATTATAAGTACTAGTTATTTTTTTTATTTGCTCTTTAGACAAAATTAATTTTTCTTCATCAAAAGATAACGGAGATCGATAATGAGTTTGAAGCAACAATAAGCGAATAGAATTACTATCATATTTTTTCATGAGATCTTTAACAAAAATGAAATTTTTTAATGATTTACTCATTTTGTTATTTTTTATCATTATAAAACCGTTATGAAGCCAATAATTAGCTAATTTATTTTTATATGCGGCTTTATTTTGAGCAATTTCATTTTCGTGATGGGGAAATTTTAAATCAAAACCGCCACCATGAATGTCAATTTTTTTGTTTGAAAACAAATCATTAATCATAACGCAGCATTCTGTATGCCATCCAGGTCTGCCACGACCCCAAGGAGAATCCCATTGAATACCAGCGTTAGTCTTTTTCCAGAGCACAAAATCAAGATTATTTTTTTTTTCAATATTATCATCATTATTTTTAATTAATTTTTCAATGTTTATATTTGATAATTCCCCATAATTATTAATCGTTTTTACATCAAATAAAACATTTCCATCGTTATTGACATAGGCATTATTATTTTCAATTAATTTTTGAATAAAAATAATTATTTTGTCAATATAATTTGTTACACGCGGAGAAAAATCAGTTTTTAAACAATTAATTTTTTTAATAATTTTTTGAGCTTCTTTTATGTAAAAATCAGCTATTTCTTTTTCGGTTTTTTTTTCAATGGAAGCTTTATTAATAATTTTATCGTCGATATCAGTAAAATTTGAAACAAAAGTTACTTTATATTTTAAATAGTTAAAGAATCTATGCAATACATCAAATACTACTATCGGTCGGAGGTTTCCGATGTGTAAATGATCATAAACAGTCGGGCCACAAACATAAATAGAAACTTTATTTTTTTTGATACTTTTAAATAATTCTCTTTTCTTTGTCAATGAATTATAAAAAAAAATATTCATAAAAAATATGTGTTATTAAGTTAAATTTTCATTATATTTTGTTCTTTTTGTTGAAACATAATTCTTATTTTTTCTTCACCATCATCAATAATTTTTTGTATTTTATTTTGTAAATGTTTTTTTAAATCTTCTGAATATTCTTCGCTGTTTTTTAAATCTCTTAAAATATTTTGACGAATAATTCGTATTTCTTGTTGAGCAGTGTCATAATATTTTTTTGCTTCGCCAACTATTTTTTTTCGTGTTTCTGTGGTTAATGGCTGTATATATATTTCGATTTTATTATCTTTAATATTTGGTGTAAAACCGAGATTGCTTTTAGAAATGGCAGCACTAATATTTTTTAAAATATCTTTATTTTGTTCGTATGGATCAATAATAAAAAGATTATTGCCGCTTAGTAAAATTTTTGATATTTGATTAATTGGCGTTTTACTGCCGTAATAATCAATATAGACCTCATTAAATATACTTTGATTTGTTAAATTAGTTCTTAACTTTCCAAAATTATCCGAAACTTTTTTAATTACGTTATTTATTTCCTTTTCCGTCTCAGTAATTTCTAATACTTTTTCTTCCATAATTTAAACCTTTTTATTTATGTAAAAATGTGCCCACATTTTTACCTTGTATAGTTTTAATAAAATTATCTTTTTTTAAAGAAAAAACATGCATATTTATTTTTTGCCAATCGTTTAATAACGTTAAGGCTGTTAAATCCATAACTCTTAATTTTTTTTGGATTGCTCCATCAAAAGTAATTTCTTTGATGAATTTAGCATTTTTAAATTTATTTGGATCACAATCATAAACGCCATTAATATTATTTTTCGACATAAAAATAGCTTCGGCTCCTATTTCGATAGCAAATAAGCTAGCAGCTGTATCTGTTGTAAATAGCGGATTGCCAGTCCCGCCGGCGAAGATTATTATTTTTTTATTATTAAAGTATGATATGGCTTTATTTTGTGAATATTGTTTTGATAAGCTGCAGTTTATTTTAGACATGACATAACAATCGTTAGTTATTTCTTCTTTAATCTTTTCCTGCAATATTAAGGCATTAATAAAAGTCGCCATCATTCCAACGTAATCGCTGGTTATTTTATTTTTAATTAAGAGATTATTAGACCCGCGCCAAATATTACCAGCGCCAACAACAATAGCAATACTAACGTTTAATTTAACTAATTCTTTTATTGTTTTAATTACTTCGTTAATATTTTCCTCATTTAAAATATTTTTTTCGTTTGATAAACTCTCTCCCGAAAGTTTAATTAAAATTTTTTTATATTTTAACATGGTGTATGTTATTTAATTGTATATTTAAAGAAATTAACGACTTTGTTTTTATTTTTTTCTAAATAACAAGATACTTTTTCTTCCTCGTTATAAACAAATTTTTGTTCATTTAAAACAAAAGGGTCAATATTTTTATGTATTTTCATATTGATAATATCATTAATCAATTTTTTTGGCTTATTTGCTAATTTTTTATCATTTTTAATGGTTTCTAAGGCTATTTTTTTTTCCTTATCAATAAATGTTTTTTCGACATTTTCAAAATTTATATATCGTGTGTCATTTGCTGTGATATGTACAGCCATTTCTTTTGCTAATTCAGGATTATTTTTTTCGAGAATTACAACACATGCGGTATTACCCATATGATTATAGAATCCAAAACATTCATTTTCCTTTTTGCTAATTTTTTCAAATCTTTTTAATACAATTTTTTCTTTTATTGACATTAATAGTAAAGCAGACATTTGAGCAAAGATTTTTTCAGCTTGTTCAAAGTTTGTAATATTTTTATTTTTTAAACATTCTTTGGCAAAATTATTCGCTAGTTCGCAAAATAAATCATTTTTTGCAACAAAGCTCGTTTCGCAATTGATTTCAAAAATTACAGCCGTATTTTCTTCGCAAAAGCATTTAACGATGCCTTCTTTTGCTTTTCTATGTTCCCTGCTTGTCGCTTTAACGATGCCTTGTATTCTTAACCACTCAATGGATTTTTCAATATCGTTATTATTTTTTTTAAGCGCTTCAATACATATATTATACCCGACTTGTGTCAATTTTTTTAATTCTTGAACTTTTTTTAAAAATTCTTTGTCCATAAAATATTAATTTCCTTAAAATCGTATTATAATTTTTTGTTTATTGTTTATTTTTTTCATTACCATTTTCTTCGGATATTTTTTTTTCTTCGGACTCATTTGTGGAATCATTTTCTTTTTTTTGGTCGTTAATTTTTCTCATTTTTGTTTTGTTTAACATATGTTCATGTTTTTCTTTTTTTGCCGCTCTTATTGCTGAAATTTTTTTAGCTATTTTCTCTTTTGCATCTCTTATTGTTATAAGTCGAACCGTGTTATTGTTGTTATTTTCTTCGAAAGTTATATTTTTTAATCCACATTTTGCGCTAACTATGGCATCTGATATTAGATTGGATATCAATTTAATTGAATTTACAGAGTTATTATTAGCAGGAATAATAAAATCAATGTTATCAGGATTGCAGTCGGTATTTGCAATAGCAAAAACTTTAATATTCATATCTTTTGCTTCTTTTACGGCAATTTTGTTATCGTTAGGATTAGTAATAAAGACCGCTTGCGGCAATTTAATCATATCTTTAATGCCTTCTAAATTTTTAGACATTTTGAATATTTTTTTGTGTATTAAAGCTTGTTCTTTTTTACTTAGATCTTGTATAGCGTTATCTTCAATGTCTCTTTCAAGTTTTTTTAATTTTCTACTACACGTTCTAATTACTTTAAAATTTGTAAATGTTCCACCTAACCATCTTTTAACTATATAGAACGATCCAGATCGGTCAGCATCGTCGATAATCTCTTTTTCTGCTTTTTCATTTTTGTTTATAAAAAGTATTTTTCCACCGTTTTTGGTAATATCATAAGCCGCTTGATAAGCTTCTTTCATTTTAATTATAGTTTTATTTAAATTAATAATATTAATGCCATTAACAAATGCGCAAATAAAACTACTCATTTTTTTATTTCGTTTTCTATTAGTAGTACCAAAATGACAATCAGCGCTTAAACAATTTCTTAATGTTACAGATTGTATTTTAATTATGTTGTCTTCGTTTTTATTTTCTTCTTCATTTTTTGTTTTTTCTTTTTCTTGTGCTATATTTTCGTTTCCACTCATTTTTTTTACCTTTATTTAAATTATTTTTATTTTACAACATTTTTATTTTTGTTTGTTTCGATAAATTTACATTTTGGATAGTTTGAACAGCCTATAAAATATTTTTTACGTTTATAACTTAATTTTTTTACTAAAAAACTGCCACATTCAGGGCATTTTCGATCTAAAATTTCATTATTGTTATTATTATTTGATTTTTCGATAAATTTACATTTTGGATAGTTTGAACAGCCTATAAAATATTTTTTACGTTTATAACTTAATTTTTTTACTAAAAAACTGCCACATTCAGGGCATTTTCGATCTAAAATTTCATTATTGTTATTATTTATTGTTTTTTTAAATTTACATTTTGGATAGTTTGAACAGCCTATAAAATAGCCATTTTTTCCATGAATATTTTTTAATTTATTGCCACATTCAGGACATATTCCTATTTCTTCGTTTTCTATTTTTTTACAGCATTGTATAAATGGTATGTAAATTTTATTAATTATATTATTTTTGCTATTTGTGCCGTTTTTAACTTTATCAAGATCATTTTCTAAAATGGCCGTAAATTTTACATTAACAATATCGGGGAACTTATTTTCTAAAAATTCAATAACAGTATGCCCGTCTTTTGTTGGACATATAGCCCCATTTTCTTTAATAATATATAGTCTGTTTAATAACGTTGTTATTGTCGAACTATATGTAGATGGTCGCCCAATTCCTTCTTTTTCCATTGCTTTTATGATACTAGCTTCTGAAAAACGGCTAGGCGGTTTTGTGTCTTTTTCGTCAATGTTGATTTTAATAATTTTTAAAACATCCCCTATATTTCCATTAAAATTTTGGTTTTCTTCCTTTGATTGATTTTTAATATTGTCAAATATTTTTTCAAAACCAGGAAAAATAATTTTCGTTTTTGAAATTTTATAAGTTACAAAATCATTACCAATAATATAATCGGTGATTTGCTCTTTTTTTTCTGACATTAGCGAAGCAAAAGTTTTTTCATAAATGAGCTTATAAATTTTATATTGTTCTTCTGTTAAAAATGATTTTATTTTTTCTGGCGTTAGATTGTTATCGGTTGGTCTAATGGCTTCATGAGCATCTTGAATGTTTTTTTTCTTTATTTTTGTTTGTTTTTGATTTTTGGCCACAAACTCTTTGCCAAATTTTTTTGAAATAAAATTTTTAGTTTTTTCGATATATGCGTCATTTAAACGTTGAGAATCTGTTCTAATGTATGTTATTAAACCAATTAATTCATTTTTAATTTTAATACCTTCATAAAGTTCTTGGGCTATTTTGTTAACCTTAAATGATGGCATATTAAACTTAGTAATAGCTTCTTGTTGTAATGTTGATGTTATTAATGGTGGTTTAGACTTTGTCGAAATAATTTTTTCTTTTATGTCGATAATTTTTATCTTTTTATCAGTTTTTTTAACAATATCATCAACAACATCTTTATTTGTTAGTTTTATTTTTTTGTTTTTATATTCGTAAAAGGATGTGTTAAAATTATTATTGTTAGTATTTATAACAGCTGTAATTTCCCAATATTTTTCTGATTTAAAATTTTTTATTGTTTTTTCTCGATCAATGATTAATTTGAGAACAGCACTTTGAACACGACCGGCACTTTTTAAATTATTGGTTTTTTGAAGTATTTTTGATAGTTTAAACCCCAGTATTCGGTCTAGTATTCTTCTTGTTTCTTGACTAGCTACTAAATTTAAATCTATAACACGCGGTTGTTTTAATGAGTCTTGAATAGCCTTTTTGGTTATTTCATGAAATTCAAGACGTTTATTATCTTTGGGCAAATTAAAAACTTCACTAACATGCCATGCTATCGCTTCTCCTTCACGATCTGGGTCAGTTGCTAAAAAAACTTCATCAGATTTTTTAACTTTATTTTTAATTTCCTTAACTATGTTTTTTTTGTCTTTTAATATTTCGTAATGAGGAGTAAAATTATTTTCGCAATCGACTCCTAGACCGCCTTTACCAGATATGGCTAAGTCTCTTATGTGGCCCTTTGTCGCTATAACTTCGTATTTGTTATTAAGATATTTGGAAATTGTATGACATTTATTTGGGGATTCAACAATAATAAGCTTCATATAAGGGCGTGGAAAATTTTATTATATTAAGATTTATTAAAATTTATTTTTGCGTCGAGATTCTTCCGCTTTTAACTTTCGTTGCAAACTTTTAGGAAGATATTCTTCGCGCCTGCGCGATTCTTTAAGAACTTCCGCTTTATTTACAATTCTTTTAAATCTTTTATAAAGATCTTCAAAATTTTCTTGATTTCGAAGTGTTGCTTTCGGCATATTGTTTCTCCTTAATTTAAATTTCTATAATATCAAATATTAATTAAAATTGAAATTTTTTTCAGCATATTTTATTTCTTCGGTTATATCAATTCCTAATTTTTGAAAGATATTTAACTCGTCATCGGAAATAATAACACTAGAATGAGCTTGTAATCCATTTAGCTTGTTTATTTGCTTTAAAAGTTTTTGAACGTTTTTATTTGTTTTTGATAATAATGCCAATATTATTAGCAATTCTTTAATATTAATTTGGGCTTCGTTATTTTTGAGAATTTTTATTTTTAAATTATTAATCGGGCTAAGAATTTCTGGTGAGAGAAATAATAATTTTTCATCGAGCTCGGCAAAAGATTTTAAAACATTTATTAATAATGATGCTGAAGCGGTCATAATTGGGCTTTGTTTGCCAAAAATAAACTCGTTTTTATTTTTTTCCAAAGCAATACACGCTTTATTAACCTCTTTCTCTTTTTTTAAACATACTTTTACACAATGACGGTCAAAAATATTCAAATTAGCTTTAAATAAAATATTTTTAGCTTTTTCTACTTCGCTATCAGGACATTTACCTAAAAAATTTTTTTTTAAAGTTTTAAAAAAACGTCGTATTATTTCGTCGTTCCCCGCTTGACGAACAGCATTATCATCAGCAATGGCAAAACCAACTTTATTAATACCCATATCAGTTGGTGATTTATATGGCGATGATCCATAAATTTTTTTAAAAATCATTTGTAGAATCGGAAACGATTCAATATCACGGTTGTAATTAATCGCTATTTGTCCATACGCCTTAAGATGATAAGGATCAATTAAATTAATATCGTTTAAATCAACCGTTGCCGCTTCATAAGCTAAATTAACTGGATGCGTTAAAGAAAGATTCCAGGTAGGAAAGGTTTCATATTTTACATAACCGGCTTTTATATTGTTTTGATTATCGTTATACAGTTGGCTTAAACAAAATGCCATTTTGCCGCTTCCAGGTCCTGGTGCAGTTACGACAATAATAGATCTAGTTGTTTTTATATAATCATTCTTTCCAAATCCATTTTTGCTTACTATAAATGAAACATTTTCGGGATAATTATCGATTTTATAATTTTTAAATGTTTTTATTTTATTTTTTTTTAAAAAACCAATAAAGTTATCGATGACTAAATTTGGTTTATAAAAATTAAAAACAATACCTAGAATTTCTAATTGAACATTTTGAAAACATTTTATTAATCGTTTAACTTCGTCACAATACGTTATGCCAGTATCATTTCGTGCTTTTCCTGAAATTATGTCATCGCTATTAACGACAATTGCAATACCAATGTCTTTTTTAAGATTTAAAAGTAATTTTAATTTTATATCTGGCTGAAATCCTGGTAAAACGCGTGAAGCGTGTAAATCATCAAATAATTTACCGCCAAATTCGATATAGAGTTTATTAAATTTTTTGATGCGCTCTAAAATAGCTTTTTTTTGAATATTTAAATATTTTTCATTATCAAATGAAATATTTTTCATTTTTTGGAATTAATTATTGTAACGCCGCTGCTTGTACCTATACGATTTGCCCCGGATTTAATCATCGACATGGCTTCATCATATGTATGAATACCACCGCTAGCTTTGACGCCAATATTTTTACCAACAATTTTTCGTATTAAAGCTACATCTGTTGTGGTTGCTCCATATTTTGAAAAACCGGTTGAAGTTTTAACGAAATCAACCCCGATTTTTTTGCATATAAGCGATACTTGGGAAATTTCTTCTTGGGTTAGCAAACAAGTTTCTATTATTACTTTTAAAATTATTTTTTTATCTTTTGTTATTTTTCGAATGCTTTTTATTTCGTCTTCTACATACTGGTAATCGTGGTCTTTTATATGCGATATGTTAGCAACCATATCAATTTCATCAGCACCTTCTTTAATGGCGTCATTTGCCTCGAACATTTTGGTTGTTTTAGTCATTGCTCCAAGCGGGAATGATATGACAGAACAAATTTTAACATTTGTTTTTTCTAACTGTTTTTTAGCTAAAGAAATAAAAGAAGGATTGACGCAAACACTTTTAAAATGCATTTTTTTAGCTTCGTCGCATAAATTTATTATTTCTTTGTTTGTGGCGTTTGCTTTTAGTAAAGTGTGGTCAATGTATTCATTTATATTTATGTTTGGTTTGTTTGTGCTACAAAGCGTTTTCATAATATCTTTTCGCCTTTATAAAATCCACATTTTGGACAAACAATGTGCGCCATAATAATTTCATTACAGTTACTGCAAGTTACTAAATTATGTTTTAATGTGCTTTCACCGTAGTATTTAATATTTGTGCGGCGTTTTCTTTTTTTTGTTTTACTTGTTCTTCTTTTTGGAACTGCCATAATTTTCCTTTTGTCTAAACTCTACTTAATTCGATATTTGTATAATAATTATAAATTCCCGTTTTTCTTCTTATATTTCATTAATTATAAATAATATTATAATAAAATTACTAGAAATTATTAGAACTTTATTAAAATTTATAGATACAATTTTTCAATATCTTTTATTTCTTTTGCAATCATTGAAGACAAACATTTATGACCGTTTTTAGTTATTAGAATATCGTCTTCTATGCGTATACCGATTTTTTTTTCTTTAATGTATAATCCTGGCTCAACAGTAATTACCATTCCTGGTTTTAATTTTGTTTTTACACAGACATCGTGAACATCCAATCCTAAATAATGAGAAACGTTATGGTAATAATATTTATTAATTTCAAATTTTTTTTTGATAATTTTTTTTTCTAAACATTGTTGTGACAGAAATGATTTTGCTTTTTTTTGTAAATATTCTATTGTTATTCCTGGTTTAATTAATTCAATAATTTTTTTATTGCACGCTAAAACAATCTCATAAATTTTTTTTTGTTGTTGTGAAAATTTTCCATTAACCGGGATCGTTCTAGTTATATCACTTGCATAATGGTTAAATGCCGAGCCAACATCGCATAATAAAAGATCATTTTTTAAAATTGTTGCGTATGGCGTAGGATAATGCAAATAACACGCGTTAATTCCGGAAGCAATTATGCTTTTGAATGCTATTTCATGTGTTCCGTGATTTAAAATTTCATTGTTAAAGGCATTAAAAATTTCGAATTCTTTTTTATTATTTTTTTTTAACTTTAATTCTCTAATTATTCTTTTAAATCCTAAATTAGTAATATTAATGGCTTTAATAACGTTATTAATTTCGCAATCATCTTTAATCATTCTTAATTCGCTAATTATTGCGTAGCAGTCAAATATTTTGTAATTACTATATTTTGTTTTTATTTCGTTTATAACGTTTTCATTATTATGCAAATCAAGATAAATATTTTCTATTTTATTTTCCTGTAACAAAAAATTGATTTTTTTTTCAAAAATGTCATTTGTTAAGATATTATTTTTTTTGATGCCACTTATAGCGTTAACATCAATAGAAGATAGTTTTTTACCGAACCATTTTTCTAATTTTTTATCCTGTTTATCGATGAAAATATATTCTTCGAATTTATTATTTTTTTTTAGAAAAACGAGGTAACTGTTTTCTTGCGAAATATTGCTTAAATAAAAAAAATTGCGATTAACAAAAAAATCGTCGTTAGTATTAGGATTATGCTTTCCTGAAAATAATATTACAATGGAATTATTATTTATTTTTTCAAGAAATTTTGCTCTTCTAGTTTTAATATTATTAACCATATATTTCATATTTTTTATTTATATATGTTTCTAAAATTTATAATTTTACATTTTTTAAAAAGTTTTTAAATAAATTTTATTTTTATGGTTAAAACAACATATAAAATTACTTAAAAATTATGATTTATAGTAAAATTATCTTTTAGATTAAGCAAGATTAAAATTCGCAGACATAGTTTAATGGTAAAACATTAACCTTCCAAGTTAAGGATGAGGGTTCGATTCCCGCTGTTTGCTCCATAATTTAGTTAACAAAATGGCATCTTTAAATTTCTTATTTATCTAGCATAATTTTGCGAATTGTATGATATTAATAAAATTATTTAGATGAATCTAGCGTCTGGTTTCGGATTAATAATTTTCTTATTTTGCTGTCAAAACAAATATGCGAATAATTGTTCAAAATTCATAAATACTACGATAATAATCAATTCTTCGATATATTGGTTATTCGGCTTAATTTTCTTAGTGTCTGTTTGAAAAAATTATATTACTTCGCTGATTCTTGCGAAATTTTCTAAATTTAACTGAAAATTAGTTATAACACTTAAATAATTAAAATTTAAAGCGCAAGAGATAATAAACTAAAAATTCTTAATAACAAAATATGGCGAAACAATCGAATAAATCAATAAAGATTATCTGCGACAAATCGAGAGCCAAAAGTAAAACGATAGTAGCTTAATTATAGTTTAAGAAGGTTGTAAATTTACTAAAAAAACAAAAATGGAGCAGACAGTGGGAATCGAACACACACCTCTACCTTGGCAAGGTAACGTTCTACCATTAAACTATGCCTGCAAACTAAAAAAATTTATTTATTTTTTTTAAGCGCTTTTATTGTATCATAAAATTAAAATAATTAGGCAATTAAGAAAAGAACCAAATTAAAATTATGGATAATAATAAAAACGAAAAAATAAATATTTTAGCAGATTTGCTTTTTCCTGATATTTCTGAAACGATTGATGTTTTGAAAAAAAAATTTCCTGAACGTAATATTGATAAAAATTCTGAAGTTACCAGATTTGCCCCGTCGCCAACCGGATTTTTGCATACAGGTAGTTTATTTACTGCTTTAGTTTCTTTTTTGACTGCCAAAACAACTAATGGCGTTTTTTATATTCGTTTAGAAGATACAGATACAAAGCGTAAAGTAGAAAATTCAGAAAATTCATTTTTAAAAGAGCTGAAAATTTTTAATATTATAGCCGACGAAGGAATTGAAGAAGGTGGAAAATATGCTCCGTATAAACAATCTGAAAGAATAAAAATTTACCACACAGTTATTAAAGAATTAATTAAGAAAGAATTAGCTTACGTGTGCTTTTGTACCGCTGAAGATTTAGATGAAATAAGAGATATTCAAAAAGCTAACAAACAAATTACCGGTTATTATGGTAATTACGCAAGATGTCGTTATTTATCTATTGATGAAGTTATCAATAGAGTGAAAAACAATGAACATTATGTGATTCGTTTTAAAAGCAATGGTAACCATGAAAATAAAATAAAACTTTATGATGAAATTCGCAAATTTATAAGTATTGCCGAAAACGATATCGATATAGTTATATTAAAAAAGGATGGTTTGCCAACATATCATTTTGCTCATGTTGTGGACGATCATTTTATGCACACAACGACAGTTATAAGAGGCGAAGAATGGATTTCTTCTTTTCCAATTCATGCCCAATTATTTAGTGCTTTAAATTGGAAAATGCCGAAATATGCTCATTTACCTTTAATAAGTAAAAATGATAATGGAAAAAAACGTAAATTGAGTAAGCGTTTTGATCCAGAAGCTACAGTAAATTTTTTTTTGCAAGAAGGTTACCCAATTGAATCAGTATTAGCCTATTTAATGAGCATTATAAATAATTCTTTTGAAGAATGGGTGTTGAAAAAAAAATTTAAAGATATGTTTTCATTCCCGTTTTCAATAAATAAGATAAATCTTGATAGTACATTATTTGACATAAAAAAGTTAAAATTTTTTTCACGCGAATTTTTGTCGACTATTTCCGCCGAAGAAATGACAAAAAGAGTTTTAGAATATGCGCAAACATATGATAAAAACTTGGAAGCATTAATTCAAAAAGATAAAAAATTTTTTACACAAATAATGAATATCGAAAGAAATCAAGATAACCCAAGAAAAGATTATTTTGCATTTAAATATATCGAAAAAACTATTGCTTTTTTTTACGACGAAAAATATGATACTATGTTTAAAAACGGCATTATATTTGATGAAAAAATTGATAAAAAAATTGTTATTGATGCATTAAAAGATTTTTTAGAAGTAAATAATGTTTCAATTTTAGAAAATGAATGGTTTGACTTAATGAAAACAATTGCTTTAAAAAATAATTTTGCCATTAACAACAAAGAATATAAAGAAAATTCACATAATTTTGTTGGCAATATGGCTGATTTTATTAATATAATTCGTGTTGCTATAACCGGGAGTAAAATATCTCCGAATTTGTATTGTGTGCTGAAAATATTAGGCAAAAATAAAGTTGCTAATCGTGTTCAAAAAAATATTTTGCAATTAGGTGCAAAATAAAAAGTAAACAATAAAGATAATAATTAGACTAACTTTGTCTGCTAAATTATAATAAAAACGTTTAAATTAAATAAATTTTAATTTAAAGAAACGTAATGGTCTTATAGTCAAACGGTTAAGACGTAGCTCTCTCAATGCTAAGACACGGGTTCGACTCCCGTTAAGATCACCAACACAAAAGAATTGGAATTATAAAATTAAAACGTAGTGCTATGACTTATTTTTAGTTTTTTTAATTTTATTTAAATAATCTGCATATTTATTTTCGATTTTGTTATTGTTAATGTCACGGCGATAATAAACAACATCTTTTAAATCATCAGGCATATATTGTTGTTGCACATAATGATTTTCATAATTATGTGGATATTTATAATTTTGTTTTTTTGCATCATCGTCACCATTAAAATGCCAATTTTGGATTGCGCGTGGAAATTTCTTTCCCTTTCCTTCGCGAACATCTTTTAGTGCCATATCAATTGATAAAGCGCTATTTGATTTTGGCGAGCTGGCTAATAAAATTGTTATATTACTAAGCGGTAATCTGCCTTCAGGCATTCCCAACATTAAAGCGCTGTCTACAGCGGCTTTTGTTAGAGCGATTACTTGAGGATTAGCTAAACCAATGTCTTCATTGGCAACGCATAACAATCGACGACACGCGCTTATTAAATTACCATTATCCAATAACTTTGCCAAATAAAATAAAGCAGCATTTACATCGCTACCTCTTATAGATTTGTGTAGGCCGCTTAATAAATCATAAAAAATGTCGCCATTTTTGTAAAAATTAGCGTAATTTTTATCAATTATTTTTTGGCAATTTTCTAAATCTATTTTTTTTTCATCGCTTTTGTAGATAAATTCGATAAAATTTATTGCCTTGCGCATATCTCCATTGCTAGCGACGCTTAAAAAATCAATTGCATCAGCATCAATATCTATTTCTAATATTTTAATTATAAAATCTAAACGTTTTTTAATGTCTTCTTTTCTTAATAATTTAAATTCAAAAACCATTGATCGGCTTAATAAGCCGTTATAAATATAAAAATAAGGATTTTCTGTTGTTGACGCAATTAGTGTAATTTTTCCATTTTCAATAAATTCTAATATTGTTTGTTGTTGTTTTTTATTAAAATATTGGATTTCATCGAGATATAACAAAATTTTTTTGTTTTTATCAGTATCCAGACTTTTTATTATTTTGCTAATGTCATTTGTTTTAGCTGTTGTACAGTTAAGTTTAAAAATTTTTTTATTACTTTTTTTAGCAATAATTTCCGCAACAGAAGTTTTCCCTGTTCCGGGCGGACCATAAAATATTAAGTTTGGTATTTCTTGATTATTAATAGTTTTTAAAAAAATATTGTTATTTGAAAATAGATGTTTTTGACCTACTATGTCGTTAAACGAAAGCGGTCGAAAATAATTTGCAAATGGTTCATTAATAATTTTTTTTGTCATTTCAATAATAATTTTAAATTAAAATATAAAGTATGGTTAAAATTAAATGTCTTATTTTATTTTTTAATGGTTTTGAGGATACAGAAGGAATTGCAACGCGTGATATCTTAATTCGAGCCGGCGTTGATGTTATAAGTGTTTCAGATAGTAGCGAAAAAATTGTAACAACATCTAAAAAATTAGATGTTTTTACGAATTTATCATTAAATGACATAAAAAAAATAGATGATTATAAATTTTTAGTTATTCCAGGCGGAAATATAAAAACTGTTATTAACAATAAAAAGATTTTGAAAATTATTAAAGATTTTAATGAGCAAAAAAAAGATATTTATGCTATTTGCGCAGCTCCATGTATCCTCGAAAAAGTTGGATTGTTAAATAATAAACATTTTACATGTTATCCTGGTTTTGAAAAAAATATCAAGGGATTATTTGAAAACAAAAACGTTGTTATTGATAAAAATATAATAACATCAAAAAGTATGTTTTATTCTTTTGATTTTGCGTTTGCTATTTTAAAGCGCCATTTTGGTATTAAAATGGCTAACAAGATTAAAAAAGATATTAAACCATATAAAAATATTGAGTAATTTTTTTAGTTTTTACAATTACTGATTTTTTTATTTGAATTAAATTAATTTAATTTTCGTCAAATGGTAAAATATATTGGTATAATGGCGTATATGGTGTAGTGGTAGCACCGCTGTCTGTGGAACAGTGAGGATGGGTTCGATTCCCATTATTCGCCCCATTTTTGAAAAGCTGAATCAATGTTGTGTATTTGGTTATTTTTTAATATTTTGCTATTTTTAATGATTTTTTAACTTCGAACACTCAAACAGAGAAATAAGATGACATATGTCGAATCCATAAAGGCGCCGAGAACAAGAACGTTCTTGTTCTAAACAGAGACGGCAGAGAAATTTGGTGTTGTTTTCGTGAGCGTCAATAGATTGGAATGTGGACATTATGAACCAACTATTAAGAAAAAAAGAAAAACTTGCTTTGTTTTTGAAAAATATTGTATCTCGGTAAAATGACAAAGAATGTTGAAATGTAATGAGTATGATATTTTAAGAAAATGCTTAAGGTTTTAGATATTCTTTTGTGCGATCGTTCATTTGAAAAAAAATATTGTATGGGCAACCAATAATTATGCTGTTCATGGCAAGAATTACTGCTGTGATCAGTGTATTTCTTCAAAATTGATTAGTGGATATAAGTGCATTAGAGATATGGCGGAAGTTTTTACATCTTCACGGATTCGTAACAAACAGAATAATTTGATCGATGAGCAGCGGTTGGGATACCAAGGTGCCTTCAACTTTGAGAATGAAGATAATTCATGGGCTCCTTCTGAAAAGGTTGTTTTTGAATAAAAAGGCTGGAAAGAATATGTAATAGCAGTGCGTATGGAAGTTGCCTGCGACAGTCGGTGCTTTTTGGATGTCAAATTGAGAATCGGTCTTTTAGACATAAAACTTAGAGTAATCAATGAAAACATTGAAGACGAAGAAGAGTGGTTTAAATGGTTTGTTTTTGCTTATTAAAGCATTTATGACTTTGATTATCAGGATGATAATGTACTTTAGTTAGAGAAAATCTATTGTTCTACGTTTATAGATAATTATTTGTATAAAATAAATTTTGTCAGACACCAAGCGAAGATAAAATTTAGAAATTTCTAAAATAATTTAGTTGGAACATATTTCAGATGGACGGACTCAAGTATGTTGTGCTATTTAGTTGTTATAGAAAAAAAACGCAATCTTGTCAAATTATCATTATTTTCAGAAATTGCCGGCCATAAACCAGAAACAGAAGAACGTCTAGGATGCAAAACTGGCGATAATAAAAAATACAACTGTGTCTATGCAAAAATAAAAGATTGGAAAAGTATATCGATCTAATGAAAATAATGATAAAAACGAATTAAAACTAAAATAAAATCATACGAGAGTATTAAATAAGTTAGTGATATAAAAATTAACGCAGCCGTAGGTAATTCCCAGTATCAAAAGATTGACGTCGGCGCGCAGTCTAGTTCAATGCCTATCTACAATTATTTTGTGGATGCTTGCAAAAAAGATTGGCCCGGATTATTTTTCAATGATTATGCCGTATAGATGGATGATTGCAGGAAAAGGTCTTGATCGTTATAGAGGCACAATGACTCACGATAAACACATTGCCGTACTTCACGATTATTTTGATGCTAGTGAATGCTTTGACAATGTAGAAATCAAAGGTGGCGTCTGTTATTTTCTCTGGGATAAAAAGCGCAGCACAGAAGCTGATATATTCACTCATTATGATCGCAAAAAAGTAATGTGTGCAAAATGTTACTTGTCAAATGGAAAAGACAGCATATTTATTAGGAAGCCAGAGCTCCTATCTGTTCAAGAAAAGGTTTGGAAGCTTGCTATTAAATCATTCGCAAGAAGTGGTGTCTTCTTGTAAACCTTATGGGCTGAGTGTGGATTTTTTCAAAGATTCATCTAAATACAAACTTCCTAAGATTAGCGATAGTGAAATTTCGAGCGGTTATAAAATTATTGGTTTTGGCGAAAAACAGCACATAATTTATAAATATATTTCTAATTCCTATCTGCTGCCAAAAACTGACAACTTAAATAAATTTAAAGTGTTTATACCTGAAAGTTTTGGCTGTGACATCATGGGCGAAGGGTCAACAAATCCAGTTATTGGCAAACCAGGAACGCTTTTCGCTGAAACATTTCTTGAAGTTTAGCCATTTAAAAACGAACAAGAATGTAAAAATGTTATTTCATATATTAATACAAAGTTTTTCAGACTTTTAGTTGGGCTGATTAAAACAACACAACGCGAAACAAAGGCTGTTTATTCTTTTGTGCCATTTATGTACGTTGATAAAGTCCGGGATGATTCTGACCTCTATTTATATTTTGGTTTAGATGTGAATGAAACAAGATACGTAGAGGAGTTGATAAAAAATTGATATTGGGCCATTATGAACATGATAGAGAATTTTACTGATTATGTACATCTCATTTATCTGTATCGATACTTTATGGAGATTTGGAACGGATTCCACAAAATTTTAATAACAAATTATCAACTAATGTGGACATGCATAATGTTGTGGACAGATTTTTAATTGATGATATTCACAAAATATAGTTATTGTACAAGAAAGATTCCGAACGTATAAATATCATTTTTACAGTTTTACAGCGATTTTACTATTCGATATCAAATGGAATTTAACGAGTATGAAGAAAGAAATATTATTAGTTTAAACAAAGCGTTAGGCAAAATCTTTTTTAGTCATTTTAATAATTAATAATTTTTTTGATTTTATACGATTTTTATAATTTATGTAAAAATTTTGTTGTTTATTTTTAATATTATCGTTGTTATAATATATTAAATCATAAGGAGTGAAAACAAAAAAATGTTAGAAAATAAAATTTATAAATCAATTTGGGATATCGCTGATGATCTTAGAAATAAAGTTGATAGTTGGGATTTCAAACAATATGTTTTAGGAATGATATTCTATAGGTTTATATCCGAGAATATAGCATATACTTTTCACAAAAACGAAGAGGATAGCAATAGCGCGATACAAAATCTTCGCTATGATCAAGTAGATGACTTAATAGCGGAAGAATGGCGCGAAGGTTTTGTTAAGGAAATAGGTTATTTTTTATTACCAAGCGAATTGTTTTGTAATGTTTATAAAAATTTAGGCAAAGATAAAACGGATGAGGGGGAGGCAATCAATCTCGTTTTAGATAGAATTTTTAAAAAAATTTCGAAATTTGAAGCTTTTGATGGTTTATTTACAGAAATCGATTTTAGTTCTGATAAGTTAGGAAAAGATTTACAGGCAAGAATCCAAAGAATGGAAGCGTTGGTTAGAGGAGTTCAAAAGATGGAATTATCTGATAACTCTACACTTGATACGTTCGGTACAGCATATGAATATTTAATGCACATGTATGCAACTGCAGCCGGAAAATCTGGAGGAGAATTTTTTACACCGTCAGAGGTGTCAGAACTTTTAATGGAAATAGCCGTTTTTAAACACAAACGAGCAATTGCAATTATATATGATCCAGCATGCGGATCTGGTTCACTTCTCTTGAAAGCAAAAAAAATATTAGAAAAACAACAAAATTCCACAGACACATCATTGTACTATTATGGTCAAGAAATTAATTTAACAACTGCTAACTTGTGTAGGATGAATATGATTTTACATCGCGTCGGATACGCGTCTTTTAAGATTTTGAACGTTGATACGCTTACAACTGTTCCGAAAGAAAATAAAATCCTCAAAGATATAATTGGAAAATGTGATGTAATAGTGTCTAATCCGCCATATTCTATAAAATGGGAAGGGAAAGATAATCCAGTTTTAGATGCTGACGACAGGTTTATGCCCGCGGGGTCGTTAGCTCCAAAAAATAAGGCAGATATGGCCTTTATTATGCACTCTTTATACTTTTTAGATGTTGATGGTGTAGCGAGCATTGTTTGTTTTCCAGGCATTTTATATAGAAGTGGTTCGGAACAACAAATTAGGCAATATTTGGTAAATAATAATTTTGTCGATAGCGTAATTTTATTGGCAGAAAATCTTTTTTATGGCACATCAATTCCTGCGTGTATTCTTGTTTTAAGAAAAAGTAAAGAAAATAAAAATGTTTTATTTATTAACGCTAGCAATGAATGTGTTAAAGTCGTCAACAGAAATAAATTATCACAAGAAAACATAAAAAAAATTTTGGACACTTACAAAGCGAGAAAAGAAATTGATTCTTTTTCGAAAGTGGTCAGTAATGAAGAAATTGCCAATAACGATTATAATCTCTCTGTTGGCAATTATATTTTCAACGATATTAACGAAGAACAAGAAATAAACATACAAAATTTAAATAAAGAATTAGAATCTATAGTTGAAGAATCTAATAAAATTAGAGACCAAATTAAACAAATAATAGAACAATTATAGTAATAAAATGGCAGAAAAATTATTTTATAAAGTTATTTCAGAAACAGAAAATATAGACGCAATTGTTTCCAAACATGATTTTATTCAAACAAATTATTATCTTTTTCGTAGCGAAAAAGCACTTGAAGAAAAATTTATAAAATTGCTTCAAGAAGAGGAATACGAATATAAAAAAATTCATAGCGAAAATGAATTAATTTTAAATTTACGTGGTCAACTGTCTAAACTTAACAACTATAATTTTACAGATGATGAGTGGAATAGATTTTTAAATAATTATATTAGTAAAGATAGAGATTCTTATCAAGAAAAAACGGAAAAAATACAAAAAAATTACTATTATGAATTGTTACTAGATGACGGAACGAAACTCAATGTAAAAATTATCGACAAAAAAGACATTTTAAATAATCATTTGCAAGTTATTAATCAATATCAAATAGATGATAGTAGCAGAAGTGATGTAATTATATTGATTAATGGTATTCCAATGGTTTGTATAGAACTTAAAAAACCTGGTATTAATATTGAAAACGCTTTTAATCAAATTAATAATTATAAAAAATATAATTTTTGCTCAAATAATGGTTTATTTGCATTTATACAATTATTCATAATAACAAACGGCAATGAAACAAAGTATTATGCTAATACAACAAGAAATAATACAATTGATAATAGCGATGTTTTAAAAACAAGTGGTACGAATAATAGTTTTGAGTTTACTTTTTTTTGGGCAGATTCTAAAAATAATGCCATTAAAGATTTAGTTAATTTTTCAAAAACGTTTTTGCGAAAGAAAGTTTTATTAGAAATAATAACTAAATATTGTTGTTTTACTTCTAATAAAGAGCTTTTAGTGATGAGGCCATATCAAATTTTTGCTGCAGAAAAAGTTTTGGAGAAAGTTTTTGCAGTAAATAATGGTGAATATTTTGGAAAATACAATGCGCGCGGTTATATTTGGCATGCTACCGGAAGCGGAAAAACGTTAACTTCATTTAAAATTGCTCAGTTAATAATGCAGTTGCCGTATATTGAAAAAGTTTTATTTGTTGTTGATCGAAAAGATTTAGATGATCAAACAGTAAAAGAGTATGAGCGTTTTGAAAAAGGTTCAGCAGAAGGAAATAGCTCAGTGAAAAAATTAGCCGAACAATTAAAAAGCGATTCCTCTAAAATAATAATAACTACTATACAAAAATTGAGCGATTTTATAAGCAAAGACGACGATCAGCAGGTATATAATAAAAAAACAGTTATTATTTTTGATGAATGCCATCGAAGCCAATTTGGCGAAATGCGCAATAAAATTACAAAGAGTTTTAAAAAAAATTGTTTATTCGGTTTTACTGGAACACCAATTTTTGAAAAAAACGCTAATAACAAATACGGGCAAACAACAAAAGAATTGTTTTTTGAAGAATTGCATCGTTATACAATTGACGATGCGATAAAAAACGGGAATGTTTTACCATTTAAGTTTTCATATGTTAATACTTTTGAAAAAATAAATAATAATATTAGCAATGAAAAAGCGACATCATTAGATAAGCAAACCATATATGAAAATCCTAAAAGAATTTCTTGTGTTGTAGATTATATTTTAAAGAATTTTGATAGTCAAACGTATAGAAACAACCATAGTGTTGTATTAAAAATACAAGACAGTCAAAATTCTAAAATTATAGAAGGTTTTAACTCTATTTTGGCTACACAATCTATAAATTCTGCAAGAAAATATTATGAAGAATTTAAAAAACAAAATAAAAATTTAGAGCAAAAAAAGCAGATAAAGATAGCTATCATTTATTCTTATGAAAATCAAAAAGGTGATGAAGATTATAATGATATTTCTGGATTATTAGAGAATGACCGCGATTTTTTAAGCAGAGCTATTTCAGATTATAATAGTACATTTTCAGAAAATTTTAGCATAAGTAATATTCGAAATTATTATAGAAGCATTTCTAAAAAAATGAAAAATAAAGAAATTGATTTATTAATCGTCGTTAATATGTTTTTAACAGGTTTTGATGCTCCATGTTTAAATACGCTTTGGCTTGATAAAGACCTTGAAAACCATAGTTTATTGCAAGCATGTTCAAGAACAAATAGAATTTTGAACAAGAAAAAACAGTTTGGTAACATTGTTTGTTTTAGAGATTTACGTGATGCAGAACATGAAGCGTGGCTATTATTTGGCGGAAATGGAGCAGAAAACAGTTTTTCACTTATAAAAAGTTTTAATGCCTATTATAAAGATGGATATAAAGACGAAAAAAATCAATACCATGACGGTTACATCAACATAGTTAAAAAAATGACTGAAAACTTTCCAATTATTAACTATAACGTCTCTATAACTAAAGGGAAAGAAAGAGAATTTATTTTATTATTTAATGAATTTTTAAGGGCAAAACATATGTTATCGTCCTTTCCAGAATTTTCAAAAGATAAAGAAATTATTAGTGACGATGATTTTAATGCGTATAGTTGCGGGTATCAAAATGTATATGAACAACAAAGAACAATTTTTGAATTAAATAATGAAAATTCTATAAAAATTAATGATGAAATAGTTTATGAAGCAGAACTTGTAGAACAACATACTGTTGGTGTCGAATTTATAGAGGAAATATTTAAAAGATTTGAAAAATATAAAAGAGAAAAATTTTACGAAAATAAAGAAGATGCAAAAATAACATCAGCAGCAAAAGCTAGTCCAATTTTAAGAAGTAAATGGGAATTATTAGAAGAATTTTTTTTGAAAAATAAAATGAATAAAAATTTGGACAATGATTCTCGAAATATTTTTTTTAATTTTATTGACGAAAAAAGAAAAAACGATTTTTATCAATTGATAGAGAAAGAAAAATTTAGAAAAGAGGAAACACGGAAATATATTAACATGAGGTTACAGAATAAAATATCAAGAAATGAATCGCTAGTGTATAATTTAATGCAACCAATTTCTAGATTAAATAAGGGCAGAATGGAAGAAATAAATAATAAAAGCGTTGCTTTAGAAGGATTTATTGAGAAATATTACGGATTTGATTTGGATGATCTGGGGTAATAATTCAATGGCAGAATGCTTTTATGGCATGAAAGAAATACGAGTTCGATTCTCGTTTGCTCCACCAATTTTTTAAAGTATTTTAAAAAATAGTTAATTTTTAAATTTAATAAAAATATAGGTTTAGATTTTTTAAAAGTGAGTGTGAATTTATTAATGTAGATTGTTAAATAAATTTGTTGCTTAAAGACAATTTTAAAAAAATTAAATATAGTAACTTGCTATAAACAAGTTTTAGCCTATTTTAATGGTTTTTAACTAGAAAACACAATTTTTATAAATCTATTGATAGTGGTATATGTAATATAATTATTATATATTTGCGTAAATCAATTTAGTAATTTGGAATTAAGATTTGCGTATATTGGGAATAATGGATAAGAACGAGGAGAAAATATGGCTGAATATAAATATAACAAGAATGTTTGGAATAAATATTTGCAAAATAGAAATATACTAGATGATTTTGCAGATAAATATAAAACATTTTTAAATAATTCAAAAACTGAAAGATTAGCCGCCAGCGAAATAGAAAAAGCATTGATAAAAGATGGTTTTAAAAAAATTAGTGATGTTAAGTTGATTAACGTAGGCGATAAGCTATATGCAGTTAACAAAAACAAAAACGTAATTGCTTTTATTATCGGAAAAAAAATGTTTAATAATTTGCGAATACTATGTTCGCATATTGATTCACCGCGTTTAGATTTAAAACAAAATCCTATTTATGAAGATGGTGATGTAGTTTTATTAGATACACATTATTATGGCGGAGTTAAAAAATATCAATGGACAGCAATACCATTAGCATTAGTTGGTGTTGTATGCAAAAAAAATGGCGAAGTAGTAAATATAAATATTGGTTTAGATAAAAAAGATCCTATTTTTGGCGTTAATGATTTATTAATTCATTTATCTAGTACACAAATGGAAAAACCATTAAGTAAAGCGATTGACGGCGAAAAACTTGATATAACATTTGCAAGTATTCCGTTAAGCAATGAAAAAGATAGTGCCATTGAAAAACATGTTATTAAAATTTTAGAAGAAAAATATGGCATTTCCAAAGAAGATTTTACTAGCGCCGAAATCGAAGCAGTTCCAGCATTTGAAGCTAGGGATTTTGGCATTGATAGAAGTATGATAGCCAGTTATGGGCATGATGATAGATGTTGTGCTTTTTCCAGTTTAGAAGCTTTTTTGAATATTAGCGCTCCGCTAGAAGACACCTTATGTGCAATTTTTGTTGACAAAGAAGAAATCGGTAGCGAAGGCGCCACAAGCGCTCAATCTTATTTTGTTGAGAATACTATATGTCGTTTAATTGATTTATATTTAAAGAAAAACAAGCAACAAGGCGACATTTTTTATAATTTAAGAATATGTTTAGAAAATTCAATAATGTTGTCGAGCGACGTTACTGCTGCAGATGATCCGTTATTTAAAGAAGTTAGTTCCAAAAATAACATGGCTCGTTTAGGGTACGGACCGTGTTTTAATAAATACACCGGTCATAAAGGTAAATTTGGAGCCAATGATGCCAATCCTGAATATATAGCTTTTTTGAGAAATAAATTAGACAAAAAGGATATTTATTATCAAAGCAATGAGTTAGGCTGTGTTGATATTGGCGGCGGCGGCACAATTGCGTATATTTTTGCTAATTATAATATGAATGTTATCGACGCCGGAATACCTGTTTTTAATATGCACGCACCAATGGAAGTAATATCAAAAGCAGATTTATATGAAACTTATTTGTTGTATAGAACATTTTTGCTGGATTAGAAAATAATAAATATAAGGAGAGTATTGATGATAAAAATAGCAATTAATGGTTTTGGTCGAATAGGCCGATTAGCTTTTAGAAGAGCATATGAAAGCGGAAAATTTGAAGTTGTGGCGATTAACGATTTATTTAATGCAAAAACGTTAGCCTATTTATTAAAATATGATTCCGTGCATAAGTCATGGGAAAAAGATGATATTAGTTATGACGAAAATAAAAATGTTTTAATATATAAAAATAAAGAAATTCCTGTTTTAGGTCAAAAAGATCCGCATGATTTAAAGTGGGGAAATTATGGAGTTGATATTGTTTTAGAATGTACAGGCCGTTTTAAAGGAAAAAACGACGCTCAAGTTCATATTGATAACGGGGCTAAAGCAGTTATTATATCTGCACCGAGCGATAAAGAAACTCCGACATATGTTTATGGTGTTAATACTGATAATTTAACTTCAGATCAAAAAATTATTTCTGGCGCTAGTTGTACAACTAATTGTTTAGCACCTATTTGCAAAGTGCTATGTGATAATTTTGGAATTAAGGCTGGATATATGTTGACAGTGCATGCTTTTACAAATGATCAAACTACATTGGATTTAGCCAAAAAAGATTTAAGAAGAGGTAGGGCAGCAGCAAGTAATATCGTTCCAACAACTACAGGAGCGGCAAAAGCAATACATTTAGTTATTCCTGAATTAGAAGGAAAATTAAAAGGAGATGCATTGCGTGTTCCGGTAGCTGACGGTTCGCTGGTTGTTTTATCGCTTTTTTTAAACAAAAAAACAACAGTTCACGAAATTAACGATGCAATGAAACACGCTAGCGAAAATGAGTTAAAAGAAGTTTTATCATATAATAGCGACGAAATAGTTTCCAGCGATATAATCGGCAATACTAGCGGTTCTATTTTTGACGCAACACAAACAACAGTTTTTGATACACCAGAAGGTATGCAAATGGTTAAAATTACTTCATGGTACGATAATGAATATAGTTATACTTGTCAATTTATTCGTTTAGCTGAAAAAATGGCTAAAATTCTTAAAATAGAATAATGTTAACGCTAGACAAACTAACTAATATTAGCGGAAAAAAAATATTAGTAAGAGTAGATTTTAATGTTCCCATTAAAGATCAAACAATCGAAGACGATAATAGAATTATTCAAGCGTTACCAACAATTAAAAAATTAATAAAAGAAGAGGCGAAAATAATTTTATTTTCTCATTTAGGAAAAATAGATTTTAAAAAAGATCTAAATACTATAAATGAGCAAAAGAAAAAAAACAATATGTTTATTGTTTTTGAATATTTAAAATCGTTATTGAAAAATGTTGTTTTTTTTGCTGATCAAGCTTGTGGCGTAGAGATTAAAAATAAAATAAATGAGTTAAAAAATGGAGAAATTTTGTTATTACAAAATACACGTTATGAACTTGGTGAAACTAAAAATGATTATGAATTATCGAATTTTTGGGCTTCATTAGCTGATATATATGTTATGGACGCTTTTGGTAGCGCCCATCGAAAACACGCTTCTACTTATGGCGTTGCTGAAATTATGAAAAAATCCGGAAAGATTTTAGCAATTGGCTATTTAGTAGAAAAAGAAATTAATAATTTAAATAGATGTATTTCAATAAATAATAGTAATAGGCCATATATAGCTATTTTAGGCGGTTTAAAAGTTAGCGATAAAATAAAAGTTATTGATTTTTTCATTGATAAGTGTGACAAGGTGATAATTGGCGGAGCCATGGCTTTTACATTTCAAAACGTTTTAAATAATAAAATTAATTATTTAGTTGAAGGCGACCAAATAGAATATGCGAAAAAATGTTTAAAAAAAGCCGGAGATAAAATTGTTTTGCCAGTAGATATCGTTGTTACTGATAAATTTGATAATTGGACAGATAAGAAAAATGTTAGCGTCGATGCTATGCCGGAAGGATATTTTGGAATGGATATCGGTATAAAAACGCAAGAATTATTTGCGAAAGAAATAGCAAAAGCAAAAACTATTTTTTGGAATGGCCCAATGGGCGTTTTTGAAAAAGAAGGTTGTCAAGATGGTACTATTGCAATTTGCAAAGCTATTAGCAATTTAAATAATGATGTTTTTAGTGTTTGTGGCGGCGGAGATTCAGCAGCAGCAGTTAAAAAATTTGGCTATAAAAATATATTTTCTTTTATATCTACAGGCGGCGGCGCTTCTTTGGAAATGATAGAAAATAACGGTCATCTTCCTTGTATCGATAATTTAGATTAAAAAAATATGCGTAGAAAATTACTATTTGCCAATTGGAAAATGCATAAAAATAACGAAGAATCCGTTAAATTTGTAAAAAATATTCTAGATGTAATTAAAAAAAACAAAAATAATAAAGTTCTTGTAGGTGTAGCTCCGACATTTTTATCGTTATTTGATGTTTGTAAGATAGCAGGTGAAAAAATATTGGTTATAAGTCAAAATGTTCATTTTTTAGATAGCGGTGCATATACCGGAGAAATTTCAGCTGAAATGTTGAAAAGTATAGGGGTTAATTATTCAATAATTGGTCATTCTGAAAGGCGTAATTATTATAACGAGAATAATTTAACAAGTAATTTAAAAATAAAAAAATTACTTTCCATGAATATGATTCCTATTTATTGTTGTGGCGAACCATTAGAAATATATAAAAAACAGAAAACGTGCGATTTTATTAAAAAACAAATATGCGAAGGTTTAAATGATATTGCAAAAAAGGACGCTGAAAAAATTATAATCGCTTATGAACCGATTTGGTCAATAGGAAGTGGTAATAATATGGAAGCTAAAGAGGCCAATAAAATTTGTATTTTTATTAGAAAAATTATTAAAGAAATATTTGGAGAAGAAGTATCAAAAAAAATTTTCATTATTTATGGTGGAAGTGTGAACTCTAAAAACGCTAATGAATATTTAAATTTTTTTGATATAGACGGTTTTTTAATTGGCAGCGCATCTTTAAAATTAAGCGAATTTAAAAAAATCTTTTTTAATATGTTAAAATAATTTTGTGCTGCATTTTTAAATAAATGTCTGGTTAATTTAATAAAAAAATTAAAGGAGTTTTATGTCTATAAACATAGATACAAGCGATGTTAATGCAATTACAAAAAACAAAAAATTTTTTTCTAATGTTTTGTTGCATACTTTTTTTATGATTTTAATTTCGTCTGTTTCATGTTGTTTAAATATTTTTTTATTAAAGAAGTATTTGTTTGTTGGAATTGCTTTAATAATTTTTTCTGTTTTTTCAATAATTGTTTTATCAATAACGAATAATATTTTTCTTATTGCTAACAAAAAAGAATTTGTTTTTTTTAAGACAATATGTGTTTTTTTTGGTTTTTTGTTATCGATGTTCGTTTTTTTAGCAGATATATCAACGGTTATTTTGGCTGCTGCGTTGACAACTGTACTATTTTTTTTGATGTTTATTGTAAGCAAAACTATCGATAAAAAAACAACAGATTTTTTTGGCCAACTTGCTGCGCGAATGTTTTTCATAGGTTTTATATTCTTTTTAATATCTATTTTTTTGTTTTTAATAGGATATTCTTATCATAGTAAAATGCTGGATAGTATCTTTGGTTTTTTATTTGCTTTTGCTTTTATTTTTGCAACAATATATGATTTTAAACAAATTTCAGAGGTATCTAATAGTTTTGTTTCTAACGAGGATAATGATTTTTTAGTACAGTATTTTGCTTATAGGATATATATGGATTACACATATTTTTTCTATCGTATACTGCATTATCTTATTATTAAACGTCGAAGCAATAATTATGAATAATGATTATTTACTTCAAGAAATCAAATCGATATCGGATGATGTTCAGAAAAAAATTTTAAACGCCAAAGATAAAAGTGAGCTTTTAGATATTTATAACAAGTATATTGCTAGTAATGGCATTTTAAGTCAAAAAAAAAATAATATTTTAAAATCAAAAAGTATAGTTGATAAAAAAACCGCCATTTTAAAAATAAATTCTTTTTTTGACGAAGTTAAAAAGTGTTTCGAAGCACAAAAAAAGAGTATTATAAATGCCGAATTATTAAAAGAAAACGAGGATATTTCTTTGCCTGCGTTTGATTTATCGGTAAAAGGAATTAATCCAATTCATTTAATAAGAGAAAAAATAATAGATATTTTTTTTGGCATGGGTTTTAAAATTTATCACAGTAATGATATTGATGATGAATATTATAATTTTACTTTAATGAATATTGCTAGTAATCATGTTTCGCGCGATATGGAAAATACGTTTTATATCGATCAAAAATTATTGTTGTGTACACACACATCCCATGCTCAAGGGCGCGCCATGGAAGAAACCAAAGGAAAACCGTTGAAAATTATTTCTCCAGGTAAATGTTTTAGAAAAGACGATGATGATCTAACCCATTCGCATCAATTTATGCAAATAGAAGGGTTAATGATTGATAAAAATATAAATTTAGGTAATTTAAAAGCAATTTTAGAAATTTTTGTGAAAAAGATGTTTGGCGAAAATAGAAAAATGCGGTTACGAAATTCATTTTTCCCTTTTACAGAGCCAAGTATTGAAATGGATATTAGTTGTGATAATTGTTGCGGCGTTGGTTGTTATAAATGTAAAAATACAGGATATATTGAAGTTTTAGGAGCTGGCATTGTAAATCCCAAAGTTTTAGAAATGAATGGATACAATAGTAAAGTTTATTCTGGCCTGGCTTTTGGTATTGGCATTGAAAGAATTGCTATTTTAAAATATGGCATCGATAATATTAGACGATTTTATACGAACGACATACGTTTTTTAAAAGATTTTAAGGGTTAAATTTAAATGTTGGTTTCTTTTAATTTTTTAAAAAAGTTTATTGATTTTAAAAATCTTTCACCAAAAGATTTAGTCGAAAAAATGGATGTTTTTGGTTTTGAAATTGAAAATGTTACGGATACAAATATTAATAATTTAGTTGTTGGAAAGGTTATAAATTGCAATAAAATACCAGATACGCATTTAAATGTTTGTAATATTTTTTTAGGCGATAAATACGGTGTAAAGCAAATTGTTTGTGGTGCCAATAATATGCGAAACGGCATTAAAGTTATTGTTGCCTTACCTGGCGCTAAATTGCCAAAAGCTGAAATACAGGAGATGACAATTAAAGGCCATAAATCGTGTGGAATGTGTTGTTCTTTAGAAGAATTAGGAATAGACAAACAATTTGTTAAAGATAAAAATTGTATTTATGAAGTTGATAAAAAAATAAGTATTGGCGAGGAAAATATTTTAAAAAAACTTGGTTTTGCCGACATTATCTTTAATGTAAAATTACCTTACAACAGACCAGACTTAATGTCAATATTAAATTTTGCCGAAGAGTTATCTAAATTATTTAAAAAAAAATTTAAAAATTTAAAAATTCCACAAATAAAAACAATCATAAATAATGATTTTATATTGAAGAATACAAGCGATAAATGTAGTTTAATTGCTATTTGCATTGTTAAAAATGTAATTGTTAGCGAGTCTTCCGAAGAAATAAAAAAAATACTATTTTCTTTTGGCATGCAGCCAGTAAATAATGTAGTTGATTATGCTAATTATGTTATGTTACTAACTGGATGTCCAATCCATATTTATGATTATGATAAATTTTCTTCAAAAGAAATAATTATTGAAAATAATAAAAGTAATTGTGATTTTTTAGCTTTAAACAATAAAAAATATTTATTGAATAACAATGATATTGTCGCTAGTTCTAATAATAAAATCATTTGTTTAAGTGGCATAATTGGTTCTTTGGATTATTCATGCACAACAAAAACGAAAAACATTGTTATTGAAGTAGGTAATTTTGATATTTTAGCTATTCGTCGAACATCTTTGCGTTTAAACTTATTAACTGAATCTTCAAAGCGTTTTATTCAAGGCATAGATAACTCTTTTTATTATGAAAAAGCGATAAAAATTCTCGCCGCTTTAATTAAAAAAGACAATGACAACTGTTTAGTGAGTGATGTTTTAAAAATTGATAAAAACCAAATTTCTAGAAAAAAGAAAAACAAAATTTCTATTAGTGTTCAGAAAATTAATAGCATTTTAAACACAAAATATAAATCAAATGTTATTTTTGCAACGTTAAAAAGATGTTTTTCAAGTGTGCAAAAAGTAAAAAAAGATTTATTTATAGTTTATTGTGATGAAAAACGTAGTGACATTCAAAATATAAATGATGTTGCCGAAGAAATTTTACGTTTTTTAGGTTTTGAATCTATTAAAAACGAATTACCAAAAATAAATATGTCTTTAAATAATTTAAGTCAAAAAGAAGACAATATAAAAAAAATAAAAAATCATTTGCATGCTTTTTTGTATGAAGTTTTAACTTATGTTTTAGTTAGTGAAGAAGATAGTGAATTGTTTGATTTTTTACTATTAAATGAACAAAAATATAAAATAATTAATCCAATCATTAACGAACGATCATGTATAAGAAAAAGTTTAATTCCGTCATTGTTAAAAATAGTTAGCGATAATCTTATAAAACAAAATAACAATTTTGGTATTTTTGAAATAAGTAATATTAATACGCACGAAGGAGAAAAACTTTTTCTGTCGGTCGTTTTAACTGGATATAATATGTTACGAGGGAAAATGCTTAAAATACCATATTCTAATTTTTATTTAAAAGGTATTTTTAATTCCATATGTGACATTTTAAATATTGACAAAAATAAGTTTTTTTTAAATAAATTAAATATAACTAAAAATGAATTGCATCCAGGAAAGCACGCTGGCATTTTTTTAGATGGCAATTTAATAGGATATTTTGGTGAAATACACCAGGATATTAGTATTAAATATGGAATCAAAGAAAAAACATTTGTTATGGAACTTAATCTTGGAAATATTTTTTCTTTAGCTGAAAATTCTGAAATTAAATTTAAAAAAATACCAAATTCTAGATTTGTTGAAAGAGATTTGTGTTTATTAGTAGACAAAAATATGTCTAGCACAGAAGTTGTCAATATTATAAAAAAATCTGGTGGCAATTTTATAAAGAACGTTGAAGTTTTTGATGTATACGAAGGTAAAGATTTCAAAGATAAAAAATCGATTGCTTTTAATATAATTTTTTTAGACGATGCAAAAACATTAACTAATGATGAAGTTAATGATTTTATGAAAAATATAATTGATAGTCTAAGTAAAAAAAATATTTTTCTTCGCGAATAAAAATGAATCAAAAACACATTTCTGTTTTAACAAATGAAGCGATTAATATATTAAATATACAAAAAAATGGAGTTTATTTAGATTTAACGCTTGGTAATGGTGGGCATTCTTCGGAAATCTTAAAAATTATTAAAAACGGTCAAGGAAAATTATTTGCTTTTGATGTCGACGATCAGGCAATTAAAGCAAGCGAAAAAATCTTAAGCAAAATATCTAAAAATTACGAAATTATTCATAGTAATTATAATGATTTTGAGAGTGAATTATTAAAAAGAAAAATAACCAAAGTTGATGGAATTTTAATGGATTTAGGCGTTTCGCAAATTCAATTAAACGGCTCCAGAGGATTTTCTTATAATATCGACAGCAAATTAGATATGCGTATGGATCAAAATAATGATAATTTAAAAACAGCTGAATTTATTGTTAATAATTATTCTGAACGTCAATTAAGAGAGATTTTTATTAAGAACGCCGACGAAGAAGATGCATATAAAATAGCCAAAAATATAGTAAAAATCCGTAGTAAAAAGCATATTAATACCACTTTTGAATTAGTAAATATTATTAAAAAAAGTAAAATATTTCGAAAAATAAACAAACACCCAGCGAAAAAAGTTTTTCAAGCGATCAGAATAGAAGTTAATGATGAATTGAATATTTTATATAATACATTGCCGAAATTATTAAATTTTTTGAATAAAAATGGTGTTTTAGCAGTAATTTCTTTTCATAGTTTAGAAGACCGTATAGTTAAATATTTTTTTAATAATTGTACACGTTGTTTTGGCGATCGAAACGACGATCAAAGAAAAACAGCAAAAAAAGTATTTGAATATATGTTATTAACCAAACGTGTTATTACACCAAATATTAAAGAAATACAAAATAATCATAGTGCTAAAAGTGCTAAATTAAGGGCGATTAAAAAAATTTTTTAACACTTTTACTTTTAAAGTGCTAAAATTATTACAATAACGAGGTACAACTATAATGGAAAACATAAATATAATTAAGAAAATTAATGTTGATTATGTTGGTGGTGAAAAAATTAATGCAATTGTTGAAGTGAATGATGATTTTTGGATACAAGCTCAAGAAAAAGAAAAACAAAAAGCGTTCATGGACGTTAAGGTAAACGGTTTTCGAAAAGGAACAGTTCCAGAGAATATTGCCAAAAATTATGTTAATTCTTCAAATATATTTTATAACGCGATAAATAATATATTACCTGTTGTTTTTGAAACATTATTAAAAAAAGAACGACAAATAAGGCCGTTTTTTCAGCCGCATGTGCATGTTGAAAAATTTTCAACAACTAATCTTGTTATAAAGTTTGAAATTTTTACGTTGCCAAAAACGGAACTTTGCGATTACAAAAATATTAATGATGTTAAATATCCAAAGATTATTGTGACAAAAGAAGAAATCGATAATAGTATTAATGAGTTATTAAACCAAAAATCAGAGTATGTTTCAAAAAATGCTCCGGCAGAAAATGGCGATCAGATTGTTTTTGATTTTGAAGGATTTATTGATGGTAAAAATTTTGATGGAGGAAAGGCAGAAAAGTATGAATTAGTACTTGGTAGCAAACGTTTTATACCAGGTTTTGAAGATCAATTAATAGGCGTTAAAAATAATGAAAAAAAGGAAGTCAATGTTGTTTTCCCTGCTGATTATCATGTTGATAATTTAAAGGGAAAAAAGGCTGTTTTCCACTGTTTTATACACGATGTTAAAAAAAAGGTGGTTCCTGAACTAAATGATGAAAATATAGTCAAATTTAATATTGAAGGGGTTAAAACAAAAGGTGAGTTAATAGAACATCAAAAAAGAATTCTGACCGAAAATAAAAACAGAGAAGCAGATTTTACTTATTTTAGGGAATTAATGGATTATATAACAAAAAATAGCAAAGTAATTATTTCTGAAGAATTTATTCTTAAAGAAGTTGATGCAATGAAAAATAATATATCGCAAGGCAATAATGAGACATGGAATAAATATTTAAGCGATACTAAAAAAAGTGAGAAGGATATTTTAGCTAAGTTTCATAAAGAAGCACAAGAAAATATTACTAGGACTGTTATTTTCGAAACAATTGCTGAAACAGAAAAAATAACGGTTACAGATGAAGACGTAAATAACGAATATGAGAAAATGGCTTCTTTATATAAAATGGATGTTGAAAAAATTAAAGGTTTTATGGCTAAAAATTTAAGTTTTTTAAAAATGCAAATTATTAATAAAAAAATGCAAGATTTATTAATTAAATACAATAAAAAGGTTTAGTTATGGAAGAAAATAAAAAGAAAATACCAGTTTTAATTTTTAGAAAAGTAGTTGTTTTTCCAAATAATAATTTTGTTGTTGACGTGGCGCGAGATTTTTCAATTAATGCCGTTAAGGAAGCATTAGCAAAAAAAACACCAGTTGTTGTCGCAACACAAAAAGTTTCTGACATTGATTTTCCAAAAAATGATGATATTTTTGATGTCGGAACATTTTGCCAAATTTTGAAAGTTGATCAGATAGACGAAGTTTATCATGTTGAAATTAAAGGTTTGGAACGAACAAAAATAGAAAATTTTATTTTCGATGAAAATAGTAATACGTATTATTGTGATGTCGAAATTATAAAAAATGAATTTAGCGATAAAAAAACAGCAGAAATTATGCTGATGCAAAAAATAATTAATGTTTTGCAAGAATTGCAAATGAGTAGTTTTTTAGGAATTAAAAGGAGCTTAGTAAATATTGTATTAACTCTAAGTGATCCAAGCGAATTCGCAGATTTTTTAGCTAGTAATTTGCCAATGATTTCGGCATTAGATAGAGCAGAATTATTACAAATTGCTTTAGTTAGCGGTAGATTATTAAAAATTTATAAAAATCTTATGCGAATGAAAGAGTTCGTTGACATGGACAATAGAATACAAGCTGAAGTTCAAAAATCTGCTGATAAAAGTCAAAGAGATTATTTTATTAGAGAAAAAATAAAAGCCATGCAAAAAGAAGTTGGCGATTTTGACGATTACGAAGAAGAAATGCAACAAAAAATTGATACGCAGCCGTTTCCAGAAGCGATAAAGATAAAGTTAAAGAAAGAATTTAAAAAATTAAAAACAGTGTCAAATATGTCCTTAGAATCTGGTCTTATTAAACAATATATTAGCTTGTTAATGGAATTGCCATGGTGGCAAAAAACAAATGATAATGACGATTTAAAAAATGCCGCCAACGTTTTAAATAAAAGTCATTATGGTTTGGAAGACGTAAAAGAAAGAATAATAGAATATTTAGCAATAAAAAAAATGAAAAATAATTTGAAGTCGCCAATATTGTGTTTTTTTGGTCCGCCTGGCGTCGGAAAAACTTCAATTGCTAAATCAATTGCAGAATCATTAAATAGAAAGTTTTTTAAGATCTCTTTAGGAGGCATGTCAGACGAGGCAGAATTAAGAGGCCATCGAAGAACGTATGTTGGTGCTATGCCTGGTAGAATAATAACGGCTTTACAAAAATGTAAAGTACGTAATCCGGTTATTTTACTTGATGAAATTGACAAAATATCGAAATTTTCAAATGTAGCAAAAGGTGATCCTTTAGCAGCATTACTCGAAATTTTAGATCCAGAGCAAAATAAATATTTTAATGATAATTTTGTTGAGGAATCTTTTGATTTAAGTGATGTTTTATTTATAGCAACAGCAAATAAAATAGATGATTTACCATCTCCATTAATAGATCGATTAGAGATAATTGAGATTCATTCTTACTTAGAAGCGGAAAAAGTTGTCATTGCTAGAAATTTTTTAATTAATAAACAATTAATAGAGTGTGGTTTAAACAAAGATAAGATTATTTTTCCAGATAAAACAATAAAACATATTATTAAGCATTATACTTTAGAGTCAGGTGTAAGAAATTTAGAGAGAGCGATTAACAAAATAATTCGCAAAGTAATTGTTGAATCTTTAAATAATAATACGGATATTAATAATATCACTATAACTACTAATGATGTAAAAAAATATTTGGGAGAAAAAAAAGTATTTTTAGAAGAAAAATCCGAAAAAGATCAGGTTGGCGTCGTTACTGGTTTAGCATATACCGAATATGGAGGCTCGTTACTGCCGATTGAAGTGAGTTATTTTTCTGGAAAAGGTAAGTTATTACTGACAGGTAAACTTGGCGAAGTGATGAAAGAATCAGCAACTATCGCTTTTGACTATGTAAAAGCAAGAGCAAATAAATATTCAATAGATCCGCGTAAGTTTTCGAAGAACGATGTTCATATACATTTTCCTGAAGGGGCTATTCCTAAAGACGGCCCAAGTGCTGGAGTAGCGATAGCTTTAGCTATTATTTCGAGTTTTTCAAATAGAAGCGTAAAAAAAGATTTTGCATTAACAGGAGAAATAGATTTATTAGGGAACGCTTTGCAGATAGGTGGCTTGCGCGAAAAAGCTTCAGCCGCACTTCGATCGGAGATTAAAAATATTATTGTTCCTGCAAAAAATAAGCGCGATGTTGAAAAGCTGCCGGACGAATTAAAGAAAAATCTTAAAATTTTCTATATGGACTCAATAAACGATGCTGTTAATTTTGCTTTGAATAATGCTTAATTTTCATGATTCTAAATTTTTAAAAAGCGTTTTTGACGCAAAATTGATTCCAAAGGATAAAAAGACTGTTATTTTTGTTGGAAGATCAAATGTCGGAAAATCGTCGTTAATAAATGCTTTATGTGAAAATAGCAAAATGGCGCGTGTATCTTCAAAACCAGGAAAAACAATTTCTTTAAATTATTTTTTGATTAATAAAAAAATTTATTTTGTAGATACTCCAGGCTATGGGTATTCATCTAAACCAACATCTTTTACACAATTAATGGAATCTTTTTTTGTAGAAATTAAATATATTACTAAATGTGTTGTATTTGTTTTAGATAGCAGAAGAAATTTAATGATAAACGATAAAGTTTTTTATAATAATTTTTTAATTGACAAAAATATTAAATTCTTTATCGTTTTAACCAAAAAAGATAAAATAGATAAACAACAATACGATGCTGTTTTACGTGATATTAATAAAAATTTTAAAATCGTTAAAAATGAGGAAATATTTTTTTCAAGTATAAAAGATAGCAAAAGCATAAATAAAATTAAAAAACAAATAAATTTTTTTTATTTAAATTAAAATATTGTTATTTTACTTTATTAAATTATATGAAAAAAAAACAAAAAAATAGTATAACTTTAAGAGATTTAAGCGCCGAATCTATGTGGGGAAAAAGAAAAATAATAATTTATAAAGATAAAAAAAAATATACAAGAAAAATAAAACATAAAAATATAGAGTTTTAATTATGAAAAAATTAGGCGAAATTAAGAAGTATATTTTTAGTATTTTAATTATTATTTTTCTTACGCTAATTTCTAATATTATTTCTTTATATAAAGACTTTGATTCTATTTTACTTTATATTAAAAATTGTAATGTTTTTTGGCTTATTTTACTTTTGGCAAGTATATTAATTTCTTTAACGATAGACGCTTTAATAGTTAAGATGTTTGTAAATTCATATTTAAAAAATTATTCTTTTTTCAGTGCATTAGTGACAAATTTTATAGGAACTTTTTTTAATAGTATCGCTCCAAGTTTTAGCGGTTCTGGTCAAATAGCTAAAGCTTATACCTTGTCTAAACAGGGTGTTCCATTACGATGTGGCGCATCATTAATGGTTATAAGCATTATATTAACTGAGATAGTTATGCTTGCTTTAGGAATATTTACACTATTTTTTAGGACCGATTTATTAACAAATATAGGTGGTATTTCGCTAGGCAGATTTAAATTATCTTTATATCCATATAGTATAACGGCGTTCTTTTTTAATTTAATTATTATTGTGTTGATTGGTTTTATGTGTTTTTCATATATAGCTCAGAACTTTTTTATAAATTTGCTCGCAAGTGTTTTAAAATATTTTAATTTAATTAATAATGCTGATCAGTTAAAAGAAAATTTATCAATACGTATGGAAAGTTTTCGAATTGAATTGAAGCGTTCTATAAAAAATTTCGGCTTAACATTAACTTTAGCTATTTTAATTTTTTTTAAATTAGTATCTCGTTTTTCAATGCCGTGGTTTATAGGCATGATGTTAAATGGTTTTAATCAAAATACTTTTGGCAATGTGTCTTTCAGCGGGTTTATTAATGCGTGTTTAATGTCTAATTATCATTATTTGTCGGTCAATTTAATTCCTATCCCAGGTACCGCAGGCGTATCAGAATTATTTTTCGTGAAATTATTTGAAAAATTTTATATTAATAAAAAAATAGTAAAAGCGTCTCAATTGATATGGCGTTTTTTTACATATTATTTTATGTTTTTAATTTCTTTTTTAGTTACTATTTTTTATAAATTCAGTCCGATAGATACCGAAAACATAAATTACGATTATAAAACGTTTGTAACTGTACAATTTGAACTTCTTGACGATAAAAGCAAAAGTTTCTTAAAAAAAATGATTAATAAAAATAATAATGTTCAGAAAATATATGATTTGGATAGTTTTATTGAGCCTGATAATGAAGATGATTCTAATTTTTCTGAAATGTTTGATGAAAAAAACAATAAAAAACGATTTAATAAATGGCGTGTTTTAGACATTAATTAATTTTTTTAATAAATTGATTTATTTTGTTTGTTATATTTGCGATAATTTTGCGTTTAAGATTTTTATTATTACTATAGTTTTCTTTTTTAACTAAATTATACGGGATTACATGAATATGACAATGCATTATTGTTTGATCTGCTTCTTTGCCGGTATTTATTAAAATTTTTATGCCATTAGCGTTAAAAATATTTTTTTCTATTTTTCCTATTAAAATAGCCATGTTTGTCAGTTTATTATGTATTTTTTTTGGTATTTCTAAAATATTTTCATAATGTTTTTTTGGTATGACTAAAATATGGCCAAAATAAGATTGAGATTTGTCAAAAATGGCATAAATATCTTTATCGGCATATATTTTTTTTGAGTCATTATTGGCTAATTGACAAAATATACACATAATTACAACGTTTTAATTCGACATTAGATAGCGTATTTTCGTTTCAATAAGTTTTCAAAACCTTTATGTTTAAATTTAATATTTTTATTTTTTATATTTTGTTTAATAAAATAATTCAAGGATTTATATTTGATGGTATTTTTGTTATTTTCGATCAGCGAGTTTGATAATTCTAATATATCATTTATCGAAATATTACGATTCTTGTTTTTGTTAAAAAACGAAATTTTCTTGTCATTTATTAAGGATACTAGCTCTATTATGTATAATTTACTGTCATCGTTAAAAATCAAGTCTTTCTTTTGGGATTTGTATTTTTTAGTAAGAAAAGATTTATTTTTATAATTAAAAATATTATCGTTATTATTAATGTCTTTAATATCAAACAAACGCCATTTATTTAAATTAGATAATAAATCATTATCATTTTGCTGTGTAACCCATAGCGTTTTTGAAAAACTTTTTTCCATTATTTCAAGTTCTTTGATGGTTAAAAAAGCTTGTAAGTTATCCTCATTCTTGATAATTTTTTTTGGCATAATGTTGGATTCGTAGTAATCATAGTATTTTAAGCATTCTTGAAAAAGCTCGTTTAACGAAGTTCCTTCGTATACAATAACCTCTTCATTTTTTTTAACTTCTTCCTTTTTGTTATCAAAAACAAAATTATTTAAAATTTTCCACTTTAAATTCTTATTTTTTTCATCTTTAACTGGCTCCAATTGATTAAAAATTGGATTTTTTTTAAAACCTTTCATAATATTACTAAGTTGGAATAAATCGTTGTTATTGGCCAAAAATAAATCAATAGTGTCAAAAACATCCTTCTTATTTTTTTGATTAAAATTTATGGTAAACATATTTATTTTGTAAAATAATTGATCTTTTGCAAAATCATTAATATTTTCAAAAATGTAGGCATTTAGCAAACTGTCACAATAACCATTAATGCATATTTCTTTAATATATTTTTTAAAATTTTCGCGGTTCTTTATAATATTAATAGGTTTATTATAGTTTTTATCTTCGTTATAATAATTTTCTGTATTATTTGCTTGTTTCCAATTTTCTTTTTCAAGATCTATAGAATATCGCGAACAAATATTTTTGTTGTAAGTATCAAAAAAATAATTTTCGAACATATCTTGAAAGTGATTGAATTTATCTTGATTAATTGCTCTAAATTGTCTTCTAATACTGAAATAAAAATCTTTATAAATATTTTTAACAATTAAATTGCTGTATAAATAAGCAATTTTTTTTTCAGAATTTTCTAGCGAATTTGTTCGGTATATTTCGTGGTTTTTTACAAAAATATCTAATTGTTTAGCATAATTATTATTTTTTTTAACTTTATAATTTTTGTGGTGATTAATAAAAATTTCTTTTAAAGTCAATTCATTATCATTATTTTTTTCCTTGGAAACGTTATCGCTTGTTGCAGATCCAAAAGTATTTTTAGCCATTTCATAAGTAAGCTGTTTTTCAATCTTTTTATATTCTTCTTCTGTAAAAATATTTTTATCACCAACATAAATTTTAACCGTAAGACTCAAACAAAAAATTAGTAACAAAAATATAAAAATTTTTTTTATTGTAAATGTAAACATATATTTACTCCAAATCATATTTTTTTTCAAATTCGTCAAAATACTTTCTAAATTTATCTAAATTTTTTTGTTTGTCAATAAACGAAAAATAATAATTTTTAAAATTATTTTTTAATATTTCTTCTTTCCCTTTTTCAAAATCGCCATTTTTGATTTTTTTGAGAATTAAAGAATAATCCTTTTTATTATTAATATCAGATAATACGCTAAACATTTTCTTTGGGTCTATATATTGTTGGCAGTATTGTTCGATATGATTTTTTAATTCATTTGATTTATTTTTCATTATTTGAATATCAAGATTGTCGCTTGTAATATAGGTTTCAATATTTGTTTTTTTATTGTTTTTAGATGGCATTTGCACTGTGAAATAGTTTGTTTTACATAGAAAAGGATTCGCATTTATTGTTATAAAATGCAACCCGTGTTTTCCGCAAATTATCAGAATTGGATTTTTTTTTGAGTCGCAAAGAGTATAATTAAGATTAAATAGAGATATTGCTCTAAAACCTGGATAATTATAAATTTTTTCACTGTTTGCGCAAACCAAATTTACATTGTTGGTCATAAAAAAATGGTTGAATATTATATCGCGAGGATGCATCCCATTAATATCATCATTATTTTCTGCAAAACCATATTCAGACTCGACAATTGTACTCTTTTTATTGCTTAATAAAAGAGCGTCTTGGATGTAAATCTTCCCTATTCCAAAATTTAAAAATTTTTCAGCGTAATTTTTATTTTTTTTAAAAAAAATATTTTTTGCTATTTTTTTAGTTTCTTCTGTTAAATCACTATTAAAGAATGAGATAAAAAGAAAAATTGAAACTTTAACATTATCATCGATATCGTTCGATAAAATATCGACAATACGATTACTATTATTTTGTTTTAATGTTTGGTCTTCATTAAATAACGCAGAAACAATTTCAAAATCTTTTCCTTCGGATAACATTTCGATTACGTTGGCAATTTTAATCGATTCTTCATCTGAGATTCTTGCTTCGCCATTTCCCCCCATTTCTTTTATATTAATAAATATCTCCTTTATGTGAAACGGTGTTAAATCAGATATGTAATTCTTAAGAAAACTATTATGTTTTGCTTTATAAAAATCATCGTAAAAATAAGATATTTTTAATCTATTTTTAATCTCTTCTTTTAATTCATGATCGTTTTTAACATTATAAGAAGATAATATTGTTGCCCATTCGTCATCGAAATTAGTTTTATTTTCTAATGATTGTTGTTTTGCCGTCTCTTTTTCAATTTTTATTTTATAATTTGCTAACTTATTGATTTGGTCGGCGTATTTTTCACAATATTTGTCAATTATTTTTTTATTTTTCTCTTCTTCTGTGTCTTTTGGAACATGGGTATTATCATGCGACAAATTATAAACATTGTTTTTGAATGCGAATGTTTTTTGTAGATTAATCAACGGTTCTATAGCTAAAAATGTTAAAAAAACAAAAAAACATGTCAATAATATTGTGCTAATTAGTTCACGATTGTTTGATATGTACACATAGTATTTTCCAATTTTTATCATATGATATAACTCCTTGTTTACTGTTTGCTGTTAGATTATAATTTTTATCCTAATTCTAATCTCATGTGCTCAATTTACCTAAATGGCGATTTAAAGTTTTCTATAATTGAAACTATTTAGGCAACAACACACACTTTTTAATTATATCTTAAAAAACTGTATAAAATTATAAAACTTCATTTATCAACATATATTAATGTAGTAATCGTTTTTAATGAAATAAAAACGTTATTTAGAATACGCAGACAATAAACAATGTTCAAAAAAAATTTTTTAAATAAAAATACGTTATTAAATATAGGTTAAATACGCGTGTCGAACCGAAAATTAAAAACAAAATTTGTTTGTAATCAAAGATAATTTGTTTGGTGTCACTTGCGAAGTATTTAAATTTAAATAAAATCAAAATTAAAAAATATAAAATGAATATAGGAAATTATGGAAAAAGAATTTTTAAGCGCTGCGATTATAGATAAGATAAAAAACGTAGAAAAAAAAATAAAAGAAATCGATATAAATTTGCAGGACGTAAGTATTGCAAAAGATAGACAACGATTTGAAGAATTGTTAAAAAATAGGGCACTTTATGAAAAAATTTTATCTTTATTTTCTAATTATTGCTTAGAAATGGATAATTTAAAGTATTTAGAGGGTTTGTTTAATGACGATAACAAAGAAACTTCATCTTTGGCCAGAAGCGAGTATAAGCACAAAAAAGAAATTATTGGAAAAATAACAAATGATATAAATTTTTTATTTTATCCCAAAGAAGATAGCGATTGTAGAAATGTCATAATGGAAATAAAAGGGGCTGTTGGTGGTGATGAAGCAAGTTTATTTGCTGCAGATTTATTTCGAATGTATACAAAATTCGCAGTAAAAAAATCATGGTCTACTAAAATTTTAAGCGCTATACATGATGGTATTGGCGGAATAGATGTTGTATTTAAAATAATAGGCGAAGATGTTTATTCAAAATTAAAATATGAGTCAGGCGTACATAGGGTTCAAAGAATTCCGAAAACAGAGGCAAACGGTCGTATTCATACATCAACAGCATTAGTTCTTGTAATGCCTGAGGCAAAAGAAATAGATGTTTCTATTAAACCAAGTGAATTAAAGACCGATACTTTTCGTAGTCAAGGCGCAGGCGGACAGAATGTTAATAAAACAGAATCGGCTGTTCGAATTACGCATATACCGACGGGTATAGTTGTTTATTGTCAAACAGAAAAAAGTCAATTGCAGAACCGTAAAATATGCATGGAAATGTTAATGGCTAAAATATATCAAAAAAAGTTGTTAGAACAACAGCAAAAAAACGAAGCTGAAAGAAAATTAAAGTTAGGAAGTGGTGAGCGCAGCGAAAAAATAAGGACGTATAATTTTCCAGATAATCGTGTAACCGATCATCGTATTAATTTTACTGTCAAAAAGTTAGATACAATTATGGATGGCGATATGGATATCGTAATCGATGCGCTTTTATTACATAACAATAGTTAAATTGATCGTTATAATTTAACATATTTGCCTCATTGATATTATAGAAAATGAAAATATTTGAGTTATATAGCGCGTTAATAAACAAAAAGCATAAATATAACTATAAAATTAGTGAATTTGATATCCGCCATTTGATCTCTTTTTATCAAAATATAGACCCTATATTATCTTTCTATTTAAAAATTAATGATGAGGTCAAACATATACAAAAAATAGAAAAAGCTTTTAACAAAATAAAAGATTTTCCAATTGAATATCTTTTAAATGAAACATTTTTTTTGAAAAATAAGTTTTTTATTAATAAAAACGTTCTAATACCGCGACAAGAAACCGAAGAACTTGTTGATCTTTTTTTTAAAAAAATTAACTACTTTATACAAAAATATAAAAAAAGAAATTTGAATATTTTAGATGTCGGAACAGGCAGTGGTGTTATCGCAATTGAAATAAAAAAAAAATTTCCTGAATTTAATGTTTATGCGGTTGATATTTCTAAAAAGGCTTTAAAGGTTGCTAAAAAAAACGCCAGTAATCTTAAGGTAGATGTTTTTTTTTATTATGCTGATACATTTCCGAAAAGAAAAAATAATGATAAAAAATACGATGTAGTAATATCAAATCCGCCATATATACATGATAAAACGACAGTTGAAAAAAGCGTTTTAAAACATGAGCCTCATAAAGCTTTATTTATTACAAAGACTAATAATGTTTATAAAAAGATTTTAAAAAATGTAAGCTATTTATCACTCCCGGCATTGGTAATATTTGAAATTTCTGAAGATTGTGTAAATCTTTTGAATAATTTATTATTTAAATATTTAAAGAAATATGATTACGAATATCAATATCACAAAGATATGGCAAAAAAAATACGATTTTTAGTTTTAATAATAAAAAGACAAAAATGCTAGTACTAGATCCATTAAAAAAAAATAATTTAAAAATAGCCAGTAAATTATTAAAATACGGTTATTTAGTAGCTTTTCCAACGGAAACTGTTTATGGTGTTGGGTGTGTTTATGATAATTTTAATGCTTATAAAAAACTCAATATTCTAAAAAAGCGAAGCGAAAACAAGCCATATACTTTTATGTTGTCAAAGTTTAGTGATATCAACAAATATGCTATTTTTTCAAACAAAAAGATAAAAAAATTTTTAAAAAAAATATTGCCAGGTCCAATAACAGTTATTTTACCAGCAAAAAAATCTGTTCCTAGTAATTTAATTTGTAATAAGACAATCGGCATTCGTATACCAAAATGTAAAATTATTTTAAAAATAATTGATTTTATAAATAAAGCTATTTTAGCTCCATCATTAAATATTAGCGGCCAAAAGCCATTAAACAGCATAGATGAAATAAAAAAGAATTTTGACAATCAAATTAAAGCAATTGTAAAAACAAACACCATTTTAAGTGATAAAGCTTCAACGATAATAACTTTTGAAAATGATAAAATAAGAGTGCTAAGGCATGGAAAAATATCGTCAAGCGTTCTTGAAAGAATTTACGATAATACATGACCAAAATAAATGAAATTGAAAAAGATTATTATTAAAAGCATAAATGAATAACACAAATGTAAAAAATATAATTATCGCTAGCGATCATGGCGGTTTTGCATATAAAAATGATATAAAAGAATATTTAGAAAGTAAACATTACTTAATTGATGATGTCGGCACTTTTTTTAGTGATTCTTGTGACTATCCAAAAATTGTTGATGATGTTTTTAAAAAATTTTCTACTTATAAAAATAAAGAAAATATTTTTATTATTTTATTTTGCAAAACTGGAATTGGTATTTCGATAGCGGCAAATCGTTTCAAAAATATTAGATGTGGAATTGGGTATGATGATGATGTTGTTCGCTTAATGCGGCAACACAATAATGCTAATGCAATAGCGTTTGGATCAAGTTTTATGACTTTGGAAGATTGTAAACGCAGAATTGATATTTTTTTAAATACTAATTTTGAAGGGGGGCGACATTTAAAACGCGTTAATATGCTAGAAAATTATGGCTCTTAAGACAGGTATTATAGGATTGCCTAACGTAGGCAAATCGACTTTATTTAATGCCATTACTAAGTTAAATGTGGTGGCTGCCAATTATCCGTTTGCAACAATTGATCCAAATATTGCAGTGGTTCCGATAATTGATGATCGTTTAGATTATTTATCATCAGTTTTTAAACCTGAAAAAAAAACGTATGCTACTTTTAAATTTTTTGATATAGCTGGTTTAGTAAAAGGCGCATCAAAAGGAGAAGGTTTGGGAAATCGGTTTCTTTCCCAAATACGCGAATGTGACGTTTTAGTTGAAGTTGTTAGGTGCTTTAAAGACGTTAATATTACGCATGTTGAAGGTAATGTAGATATAGAAAGAGATATAAAAATTATTGAATTAGAGTTAATAATGGCAGATCTTGAAATTGTTGTCGATAAAATAAATAAAAATCAATCGCGATTAAAAAATACAAATGATAAAAAAAGTTTATTTGAACTGGAAGCGTTGAATCTTGCTGAAAAATATCTTAACGATTTTAAAATGTTGTATAGCATCGATTTTGGTAGCGAAATATACAATTATTTTTTTCATGAACTGCGTTTATTTTCAATAAAACCGATAGTTTTTGTGGCCAATATTAGTTTGGAAGATTTAAAAAATACTGATTATTTTATTAAAAAAATAAAAGATATTGTTGGTGATAAAACACATGTTATACCAATATGCTGTAATTTTGAACAACAAATTTCGACCTGTTCTGAGGACGACAAAAAATTTTTATTGGAATCAGTAGGTGTCAATAATGAAATGTCATGCATAAATAAATTAACAATGGTTTGTAATAATTTACTTGGTTTATCAACTTTTTTTACTGTGGGAAGCGATGAGTGTAAGGCTTGGACTTTTAAAAATGGTTCTACCGCTGAAGAATGTGCTGGAATTATTCATAGCGATATAAAGCGCGGTTTTATAAAAGCAGAAGTTTATAATTATGAAGATTTTAAATTGTTGGGTAGCGAACAAAAAATTAAGGAAAGTGGCAAATTGCGTTTAGAAGGAAAAAATTACCAAGTAAAAGATGGGGATATTATATTTTTTAGGTTTAACGTTTAGAATTAAAACAAATGTTAAGGATAGGTTATTCCAGCGATATTCATAAATTAGTAAAGAATCGTCCATTAATACTGGGTGGTGTAAAAATTAATTTTTCTAAAGGAGAAGAAGCGTTTAGTGATGGTGACGTTTTAATCCATGCTATTAGTGAAGCTATTCTTGGAGCTTTGGCTCTTGGTGACTTAGGAAGACATTTTCCTAATAGTAAAGAAAACAAAAATATTAATAGTGTTAAAATATTGAATTTTGTATGTAAAAAAATGGCCGACAAAAAATACTCAATAAATAATATTGATGCTTCTATTTTTTTAGAAAAACCAAATTTATCAACATATATTTTGAAAATAAGAAGAAATTTATCTAAACTTATTAATATAAGCGTTGAACAAATTTCTGTTAAAGCTTGCACTAATGAAGGATTTGATTCCGTCGGAAAAGGTCAATCGATCGTTGTTAGCGCTATTGTTTTATTAACAAAAAATAAAAATGATTGAAAATATAAAAACCGATATTATTAAAATTTTAAAAAGCATTAATGTAAGTTTTTCTATTGGCGATGTTAATGTTAGTGTTTTAACAAATAATAAATTCGGCGATTTAACGACTAATGTTGCTTTTATAATAGGGAAAAAAAACAAACGTAATCCGTATGAATTAGCAAATAAAATTGTTGCATTGTTTAATAATGAAAATATTAAAAAAATAGAAATTGTTAAACCGGGTTTTATTAATTTTTTTATTAACAAACAAAGCATATTTTTGATAATTAAAAAAATTATTAAATATGGCAAAAAATACGGAAGCGATAAAAAAAAGAACGAGAAAATTAATATTGAATTTGTAAGCGCTAATCCAACAGGTGAAATTCATATTGGGCACGCCAGAGGAGCGGCATATGGTGATGTTTTATCGCGGGTATTAAGTTTTTCAGGATATGATGTAACTAGAGAATATTATGTTAATGATGCTGGTAATCAAATTAAAAAATTAGGCGAATCTGTTTACTATAGATATTTAGAATTTTTTAATAAAAAAAAAGCCACTTTAGAGCTAGAATACAAAGGCAAAGATATAATTGAAGTAGCGCGAAAAATTAAGCGACATTATAACGATGAGGCTCTTAACAAAAAGATTGATTTTTTTTCTAAATTTGCTATTAAAGAAGAATTAAAAAATATTTTTGACATCCTATCAAAATTCAATGTAAAAAAATTTGATGTTGTTACGCACGAAACAGATATTTGTAAGAACGCAAAAATTGAAAGCGTTTTAAATTTTTTAAAATCAAATAATTATATTTATGAAAAAGATGGCGCAAAATTTATTAAAACTGCATTATTTTTAGACGATAAAGACAGAGTCGTTATTAAAAAAGACGGATTATTTACTTATTTTTTTCCGGATATTATATATCACTACAATAAAATCGAAAGAGGTTACGATAAATTAATAGATGTTTTAGGAGCTGATCATCACGGATATATTAATCGTTTGAAAAGTGCTTTAATGATGCGTGGATTTGATGAAAAAAAATTAATTGTCAAGATTATTCAAATAGTTCGTTTTATTAAGGACAAAAAAGAATATAAAATGAGCAAAAGAACAGGCGAAATGGTGTCATTAAAAGAACTAAGTGATGAGATATCAATGAATTCAATACGTTATTTTTTAATATCAAAAAACAATAATACTCATGTCGATTTTGATTATTCTTTAGCTAGAAAAAACGATAATAACAATCCAGTTCATTATATTTTATATGCGTATGTTCGATTGCATAGCGTTTTAAAAATGGCCCAAGAAAAAAAAATTAGAAAAAATTATGAAGGAAATTTACTAACAACAGCCGAAGAAAAAGAAATAGTAAAATTTTTGTATGATTTTCCCAATATTATAAAAACAGTTTCGAAAAATTATGAGGTTCATTTAATAGCCAATTATGTTTTCTCATTGGCAAAATTAATTCATTCATATTATAATAAATATCGTATTGTCGACGAAAAAAATAAATCATTATCATCAAGTAGATTGGGTTTAATTGCAGCGATAAAAATTGTTTTAGAAAACGCGTTGGACATTTTAGGCATAAAGACAGTGACGCAAATGTAAAAAAAAATATTAATAGAGGTGTAAGATGAAATATGTTGATAAATCAATGATAGATTTTGCTTATGAAATTTTAAAAGAACAAAAAAAAGCATCTTTTAATGATATTTGGGATAAAATAGTTCAAGAATTTGCATTTGATAATGAAGAAAAAAAAAATAAAAAAGTTGATTTTTATAATCAGTTAACAGTTGATGGACGATTTTCGTTTTCTGATGATGTTTGGAGTTTATAAAAAAATATAAAGAATAAAAATTATGTTAGTGAATGCAAAAGAAATTTTAAATAAAGCGTATGCAGAGCATTATGCTGTTCCGCATTTTAACATAAACAGTTTAGAATGGGTTAAAGCAATTTTGGATACAATGCAAGAATTGAACAAGTCAGTAATTTTAGGAGTATCGGAAAAGGCAGCTGAATATTTTGGCGGTTGGAAATTAGTTGCGGATATTGTTAAAGATTATATTAGTTTTAAAAATATAACAATTCCAGTTGTTTTACATGTTGATCACGGAAAATCTTTTGAAAGTTGTAAAAATGCTATAGATGCTGGGTTTACAAGTGTTATGATTGACGCTTCTAGCTTTTCGCTTGAACAAAATATTTCAATTGTTAAACAGGTAGTTGAATATGCAAAAACAAGAAATGTTTCGGTCGAAGGAGAAATTGGGCATATTTCCACGCAAGAAGTAGGAAAAGAAAACGTTAGCGTTCTCGCAGACCCAGAAGAATGTCAGATTTTTGTTCGTGAGACAGGGATTGATTTTTTAGCGCCGGCTTTAGGAAGCGCTCATGGTATTTATGTAAGCGAACCAAAATTAGATTTTGATAGGATGAAAAAAATTAGCGATTTAATTAAAATACCGCTCGTTTTGCATGGCGGTTCGGGAATACCAGACGATCAAATACGAAAATCGATTAAAAATGGAATATCAAAAATAAATGTTAATACTGAATTTCAGCAAGCTTTCGCAGATGAAATTAGAAACTTTTTAGCTAGCGATAAGAACGTTTATGCATATCGAAAAATAATGGGTATTGCTATGAAAGCCCTTGAAAAGGTCGCTAAAAATAGATGTTCTGTGTTTGATTGTAGAGAAAAAGAGAAATGAAATTTTCTATTAATGATAAATATGTTGTTTTAGGTTTTAAAAACGGTAATTTACAATTAAGACGAAAGCTTTTAGACATGGGGCTTGTAAAAGGGACGATTTTTCAAATAAAAAAAGCAGCCCCATTTGGAAATTGTTTTGTTATTTTTTTAAGAAATTATTATTTATGTATTGATAAAGCCAATTTAGATTTTGTTAATTTATCATTAGTTCAATAAAAATAAATTAAATATGTTAAAAGTAGCTTTAGTAGGCAATCAAAATTCTGGGAAAACTTCTCTTTTTAATGCTTTGACTGGTAATAATCAAAAAGTCGGTAATTGGCCTGGCGTTACTATAGATATTGCCGAAAGTTTAAATAGAACAAAACAATTTAAAATTTTTGATTTACCTGGTATTTATTCTTTTTCGCCGTATTCTTTTGAGGAAAAGATTTCGTGCGAGTTTATTCTAAAAGAAAAAATAGACCTTGTTATAAATGTTTTAGATGCAACTGTTTTAGAAAGAAGTTTATATCTGACAACACGATTATTAGAGTTAGACGTCGATGTAATTATTGTTCTAAATATGTATGATATCGTTAAGAAACAAAAGATAAAAATAGATATAGATGCAATTGAAAAAGAATTAGGTGTAACGATATTACCTATCTCTACAGCTGAAAATCGTGGAATTGGTGATCTAGTCGATACAATTATTCAAAAAAAATACTTAAAAAAAAGTAATTCTGTGGTTAATAAAATTTATCCAAGAGATGTTTTGGCTGTTCTTGATGATATTGCTAATACATTCAAAGACAAAAAACATAGTTATTTTAAGGCAGTGCAAATATTTGAAAATGATTTAGAATATTGCAAAAATATTAACGATGATAGTAAAATTAGTCAAAGAAAAAATATTTTAGACAAATTTAATTTAGACGCTGAAGAATTAGTCGCCTTTTTGCGATATAATTATGTTTCCAAAAATATAACATGTAATTTTTTTTCCATACCAAAAGCAAAAAATAATTTAAGCGATCGAATAGACAAAATTGTTTTAAATAAATTTTTGGCAATTCCTATTTTTTTGATCGTAATGAGCACTATATTCTATATTTCGACAATCTTTACACGACATTTGTTAGGAAGTTTTATTGAAAAAATTTTTTTTAGTTTATCAAATTTTATTAAAAAAAAATTTATTGATTTTGGTATTTCTAGCATCGTAACATCTTTTGTTCTTGACGGCATTATACCAGGCATGTCTGTTATTGCGACTATAATTCCGCAAATTACTATTTTTTTCTTTTGCTTGTTGGTTATGGAATCTACCGGATATGTTTCGCGTATCGCTTTTTCTTTTGATTATTTATTGCATAAACTTGGTTTAAATGGAAAATCCATAATACCATTTATAGTTAGTATGGAATGTACTGTTTCTGGAATAATTAATACGCGCACAATCGGCAACGATTCTGAAAGAAAAAAAGTTATTGTTTTATTACCTTTTATAATTTGTAATACAAAATTAGCCGTTATTATGTTTTTAATATCGTCTATTGCGTTTTTTAATAAATTAAGCTTTTTATTCATATTATTATTTTATTTAGAGTCGATTATTTTTACTATTTTCCTATCTTTAATTTTTAAAAAAATATTTTTTTCAAAACACAGCGAAATTTATGTCGATGAATTGCCAACGTATAAAATGGCAAATTTTAGATATATTTTTCGTGAGTCGGCTAAAAAAATGATTTTTTTTACAAGAAAAATAGGAACAACAATTTTATTTTTTTCAATAATTTTATGGTTTTTAATTTCTTTTAATATGCATTTTAATTTTACGAATGGCAATGTTGACGATTCTATTTTAGCGAACATCGGACATTTTTTTTCGTGGTTTTTTTACTTAATGCTTGGTGGAAGAAATGAGTGGTCGGCTAGTGTTATTAGTTTATACGGTTTAATAGATAAAGAACAAATTATTTCATCGATTAAAATAATAGGTTTTGAAAAAATATCTTTTTTAAAGGATGCTTTGGCTTCTTTTGCGTTTTTGACATTTAATTTGTTTACTATACCGTGTTTTTGCACGTTATCTGCGATATCATCAGAACTTAGATCTGTTAAAAAAGTTTTTTTTATAATGATATTTGAATTATCATTTGCTTGGATTATTGCTACTTTAATAGGCATGTGGGGATTATTTTTATGAATATAGTTGAAATTTTAATCATTTTGTTTTCGGCAATAATTTTTTTATATTTGGCTTACCATGTTTGTTTTAAAAAAAAATGTGATTGTTGTAATTGCAAAAAAAAATGTGATTTAAATGATAATTAAATAGAATTATTAAGACTATTTTATTCAAATAATTTTTGTGAATTTATGAGCAATGGAATATTTACAAAGAGTTTTTTAAACGCCATTATTTCGTCGGCTCCAGTTTTTTTATTGGTTGAAATATTAAATATATTTAATATATTTTCTTTTGTTTCTTTTGAAAAAAATATTTTATTTTTTGGATCTTTTTTATTTTTGGTTATTGGAATAACATTTTTTTCGATAGGTATTGAACATTCTATAAATAAAATAGGGCAATACATTGGATCATCAATTATTGAACGAAAAAACATTTTATTATTAATTATTGTTTGTTTTTTGATAGGCCTTTTTGCAACTATTGCTGAGCCAGATTTAATGGTTTTAGCGTCACAATTATCAATTAAAGAAGTTTATTTATTTTTATTTTTAGTTGGTATTGGAGTTGGTTTATTTTTAGTTATTGGCGTTTTTCGAATTCTTTTTAAATATGATTTAAAAATTTTGCTTTTGCTGTTTTACGGAATAATTTTTACGTTAATTAATTTAATTAATAAATCATTTATACCAATTATATTTGATAGCGGCGGTATGACCACCGGCCCAATTACGGTGCCACTTATTTTATCGTTGGGTTTAGGAGTTTCAAAAAGTACTGGAAACAATTCAGATTCTTTTGGTTTGTCATCTTTTTGTTCTTTAGGACCGCTATTCATTTTGCCATTTTTTACACATTTTATTAAGTTTCAAAAATATAATTCAAATACAATAGTTGATTATGGTTCTTTAAAATATATATTATTGAAATTTTCCATTGTTTTTCGAGAAGTTTTGTTGTCTATAATTCCGATAATTGTATTTTTTTTCATTTACAATTTTATTTTTTTAAAATTGCCAAAAAAAAATATTTTTAAAATAATAGTTGGTATAGTTTACGTATATTTTGGTTTATCTTTGTTTTTAGCAGGTGTAGAAATTGGGTTTGTTCCTATCGCTGAACATTTAGGTTATTTATTAATTTCTAAAAGCAAATTATTGTTATTTATCATATCCGGAATAATTGGTTTTACGATAACATTATGTGAACCAAGCGTTAAAGTTTTAATTAATCAAATAGAATCGGTCAGTAATGGAGCAATAAAAAAAAGGAATATGTTAATAACGTTATCTTTAAGTATTTCTTTGGCAGTTATTTTATCTGTAATAAGGGTTGTTTGTGATTTTTCTGTTTTGTATTATATAGTTCCAGGATATATTTTAGCTATGATTTTATCTTGTTTTACGCCGAATATATATTTTGGTATAGCTTTTGATTCTGGTGGTGTTACCAGCGGGTCATTATCAAGCGCTTTCATTTTGCCTTTTATAATTGGCGTGGCTAACTATACTTGTTTGCAAAAAAATTATGGTTTGGATTTTGCAAGAGAATTTGTTTTAAAAAACGCTTTTGGTGTTATTTCGTTAATTGCTTTAGCGCCATTAATTGTTATTCAAATATTTGGTTTGGTAATATATATAGCAAATCACTATAATAATATTGTTGAATATCGGAAAATGCACAAAGGAGAAGATAATCAAATTATTAAATTTTATGAATGAATTAAAAAAATTAAAGGTTTTATTTATTTTGGTTAGAAAGGGCCATGCAGAAACAATAAATCGTTTTCTTATTGAAAATGGTTTGGCAATAGTTGTTAATTTTTTTGCCGAAGGAATTAAAAAAAATTATTTTATGGATGTTTTAGGCGACGAAAAAAATAGAGATATTATTTTTACGATTGTCGATGACAAAAAATACAAAATAATTTATTTTTTTTTAAAAAATCTTTTTGATTTTGAAAAAGCATCAATGAATGGAATGTTATTAGTGTTTGATATTTCTTCTATTGCTGGTGTTTCAACATATAAATTTTTATCTGATTATAATGAGGTATTAGAACATGGAAACTAAAGAGAAACAAAAAAAAGAAGAAGCAATTGCTATTTTTTGCATAGTTAATAATGGGTTTGCAGATGTTGTTATGTCTGCGGCCGTTGAAGTTGGTGCTTGTGGCGGAACTATTTTAAACGCAAGAGGCACAGGCAATAAGGCGTTAGAAAAATTTTATGGAATTACGATAAGTCCAGAAAAAGAGATAGTTCTTATTGTTGTTCGTAAAGAAATAAGTGAGGCAGTTTTACTATCAATAAATAAAAAAGCCGGGTTAAATTCACGCGGCCAAGGAATTGCTTTTGCGTTGCCAATAAGCGATTATATAGGCGTTAATTTATATGGCGGCGATAAATAAAATTATTTATTTTTAATATGGTTGTGATACAAAGAATAAATTTTGTTTTTTGGTATTTTGTATAGTAGGCTAGTTTTTTTAATTGCATCTTTAGTTGTTAAAGAATTTTTGAAAAATTTAATTTTATCGATAATTTGATCAATATTATCTGTTACATTTGAAACAATTAATTTATTTTTTTGACCTTCAATAATTATCGAGAACTCCCCGCGTAGTATTTTTGAATTAATTTTATCTAAAACGTCGCTTAACGCCCCTCGAATAAATTCTTCATGTAGTTTAGTCATTTCTCGACCAATACAAATATTGCGATTACCAAATATTTCTAACATATTTTTTAAAGTGTTTTTTAAACGATGCGGCGATTCATAAAAAATCAAAGCTTCTTTTTTATCTGATAATTCTCTTAATTCTTGTAATCTTTTATTAACTGTTCTTGACAAAAATCCATGAAAATAAAAATGTTTTACATCAAATCCGCTGGCAACAACAATGTTTAGTAACGCGCTTGAGCCGCTTATAGGTACGACATCAATATTATTTTTAATACATTTTTTTACTAATATTTGCCCAGGATCGGAAATACATGGAGTGCCAGCGTCACATATATAAGCAACTTTTTTATTGTTTTTTAACAATGTAATAATTTTTTCGCTCGCTTTAATTTCGTTGTATTTATGGCAAGAAATAAATTTTTTTTTTATTTTGTATGAAAAAAGCAATTTTCCACCTATTCGTGTATCTTCACAAGCAATATAATCCATCGATTTAATTATTTCTAACGCTCTAAAAGAAACTTCTCGCAAATTTCCAATTGGTGTAGAAATTAAATATAGTTTATTTAACATAAGATTATTATTCGAATAACATGCAGCATTTTAAACGATTGCAAAAAAACCGATTGCTTTTTTATTATTGGCATTTGTTTTGTCTTTTTCTCCTGTTTTTCCCATTTGAATTAAATTTTTGGTTTTAAGAAAAGTATTACAACATATTTTTTTGCTATAAGTTCCTATATCGCCAATAATTTTTGTTCTGATGCGTGGCGTAATTTGTTGAAAATCTATGTTTTGCATGTTTAAAGCGCTTTCGATCTCTTTAAAAAGAAGATTAAAATTATTCTTTTTGTTGTAAGATACAAAAAGTATATAGTGATTGTTATAATAATTAGGCTGGCAAAATAAAAAATTTATATCTGAATTATTTTTTTTAGCTTCTAAATTTGCTGTATTTAATATTTGATCACTTTTGACAATATTTTTTTTATATTTTTCTATATCGTTGTTTTTTGCATAATTAGAAATAATTGGCATTGACGAAGTGATTTCTTTTTTATTTAAATAAAAAGGCGATGAAACTACAATAGCTATTTTGTTATCATAGATAACAAAATTGTTTATTTTTAAATTTTTAATTGATGTTTTAAAACGTGGCGGCTCTATATTGAAAAATTTTGCTAATACTACATAGTCCATATTTTTTATTTTACTTTATATTGTTTTTAATTATAAAAACAGCTAAATGTTCTAGTATATTTGTTATGTTTATATTCAAATATAAATCTTTTTTGAATATTTCTATTTCTTCAATAAGATTATCGATGTTTTTTAGAGTCGATGATAATTGAAATATTAATTTTTGATAAGATTGTAAATATATTTTTTGATTAATTTTCTTGTATAAAACATCTCTTAAAAAGGCGATAATAATGTCAAAAAATAACATTGCTTGTTGTTTGTTTTTTATGTATTTGCAAATGGAAAAGTTTGTTATAAATATAAGATCTTTTTTATTTTTTATGCAATTTAAAAAAACAATGCATGCGTTTTTAATATTATAAAAATCATCATTATAAATATTTTTAATGTCATATATATTTTTACAAATTAATGATAGTATTTCGGCGTTTTTAATCTCAATATTATTGTTTAAACAAAATTTAATTAATTTATCATATTTATCTGGATAAAGATAAATTTTTTGGCATCGTGAGATAATAGTTGGTAATATTGCTTTTTCGTTAGTTGTTGTTAAAAAAATAAAGCTGTTTTTTGGCGGTTCTTCAAAAAATTTTAAAAAAGCATTAGAAGCTTCAGCGGTCATATTTTCTATTAGGTGTAAAATGCAAATATTTTTATTTTTCTTTTCATTTATTGAAAAATTTAAAAATTTTTTAAAAATATAATTGGTATTTTCTTTTTTAATTATCTCTTTTGATCCATCTATGAAAATTAAATCTGGATAATTATTATGTTTTACTTTTAAACAAGTATCGCATTTTTCGCATGCTAACGGACTGGGATTATCACAAATAAGGGAAGCTGATAAAAAAAACGCTGCATTTTTTAAATAAGCCTCATTTTCTCCGCACAACAGATAATTATGCGCAACTTTATTTTTTTTTAATGCGTTTAAAAAAAGTTTGCAAATAATTGGTTGCGTTTCTAAAAAAGCGGACATTTTTTATAAATTATTTTTTATTGTTTTAAATATTTTGCTAATGATTTCTGATTTTTTTTTATTTGCATCAATAATAATAAAACGGTTTTTATATGTTTTGGCAATTTTTAAAAAAGCCTTTTGAATTTTATTATGAAATAACATAGTTTCGTTATCAAAACGATCAGTTTTTTTTGTTGTTTTTCGTTTCTGTATTCTGCTTTTTGCTACATCTGGAGATACATTTAGAAGAAAAGTTAATGTTGGCCATAAAATGTCATTATTTAATGAATTAATTTTTAATATTTTATCAATTCCTATGCCTCTCCCAATTCCTTGATAAGCTAAAGAAGAATCAATATATCGATCACAAATAACAATAATGTTTTTTTTTAAATTCGGAGTAATTTTTTCGATAACGTGTTGTTTGCGCGATGCCGCGTATAATAATGCTTCGACTATTGGATCCATTTTGTTATTAAGAATTATATGTCGTAGTTTTTCGCCAACTATTGTGCCACCTGGTTCATGTGTTATGTATACTTTATAGCCATCGTTTATTAATAATTTGGCTATTGCTGAAATCATGGAACTTTTACCGCACCCATCCATTCCTTCAAATGTTATGAACATTTTATTTTTTTTCTTCCATTAACCGCTTCTAAAATTGTAAAATTATCTGCAAATTCTATATCACCACCGGCCGGTAAGCCGTATGCCAGACGGGTTATGGTAATCTTTTTATTTTTTAAAATTTTATTTGCTATGTATTGAATTGTCAATTCCCCGCCAATAGTCGGGTTAATGGCTAGGATAATTTCTTTGATATTGAATTTTTCTATTCTTTTCAATAACGTTTCAATATTTAGTTCACTAACGCTAGTTTTGTCGTTTATAAAACCATTTAATACGTGATATGTGCCATTATAATTAAGTTTCTTATTATTTTCAAATATATAAAAGTCTTTAGCACGCGATATGACTAATATAATTGTTTTATCGCGCTTTGCATCTGAACAAATTTCGCAAATACTATTTTCTGTATATAATCCGCATATAGGGCATTGTTTTATTTCATTTTTCACTATTTTAATAGCCTCTGCTATTTCGAGAGCTTTGCTACTTGGCATTTTTAATATTTCAAATGCTAAACGTTCAGCGGTTTTTTCACCAATAGACGGGAGATATTTCAGAGAATTTGCTAAACGTTTAATTTTTTCCATATTTATTTTATTGTATATTTACTATTCAAAAATTTTTTTTTAAGTTCTTCTTGTTTTTCTTTAGTTATAGCGTAAGTTAAGACATTTTTATCTGTTATTGTATGAATAATTTTTTTAATTATTGGCTGATTGTCCTGTTTGTTTATTTTTTCGACTAAATGATTAAAATTTAGTGTAACAATTAGATAATTATTATTAATAATAAACGGTTCTGCTTCACTTAATAAAAATAATATATTTTTTTGTTTTTCTTCGATATTTATATTTTTTTTAAAAAAAGCGGATATTTTTTCTTTCCATTCAGAACAAATACTATTTTTTAGAATTTTATTATTTTTTGAAATTATATTCAATAATTCATTATCTTCTAAAAGCAATATTTTTTTGTTATTTGTTTCTTCTTTTTTCTTCTTACCTTCTTTTTCTTTTTGCAGAAGAGAAATTATTTTTAAAAATGCTATTTCTAATAACAATTTATGATTTTGCTCTATTTCTGTTTGTTTTAAAAAAGATAATAATATATCAATTATTTTATTAATGTCTTGTTCGGAAAAATATTCACTGATTTTTCTTATTTGTGCTTCTGGATTATTAAATAAAGAATTGTTATAAGGAATTGTTTTATATAATAGAACATCTTTTAAAGTATTAATTAATGATAATACTATAATTTTACAATTACTAAATTTTTCTGATAAAAAGTTTATTTTTTTTAACACGCTTTCTATGTTACTATTGCCTAAATCTATTAGTAATTGATTTTTTTCATCATCTGAAATCAAGGAGAATAAATCGATAACGTTATTTTCGGTAATTTTATTTTCAGCATACAACATAGCTTGTTCTAGCAAATTTAACGCATCTCTTAAACAGCCGTCAGAAATCGAAGCAATTATTTTTACAGCTTTTTCTTCAAAATCTATCTTTTCTTTTTTTAATATATTAATGAGTCTTTCTTCAATTTGGTTAGTGTTTATTTTGGTAAAACAAAATTTTTGACATCTACTTGCAATAGTCGGGATAATTTTATATATTTCTGTTGTTATTAGTATAAAAACAATGTTCTTTGGTGGTTCTTCAAGCGTTTTTAATAAAGCGTTAAAAGCGCTTGTTGACAACATATGAACTTCGTCAATAATATAAATTTTACATTTTCCTTTAATTGGTAAAAAGTCGGTATTTTCTGTTATCGCTCTTATTTTGTCAACGCCGTTATTACTTGCTGCGTCAATTTCGATAATATCAGGATGGTTATTTTCATTTGCTAGTTCGCAGTTAGAACATTGGTTACAAATAATCGTTGTTTCTTGTTTTTCGCAATTTATTGCTTTGGCAAATAATCTCGCCATTGTTGTCTTTCCGGTTCCTTTTGGGCCATAAAATAAATAGGCGTGAGATAATTTATTGTTTTTAATTTCATTGGTTAATATTTTGACGACTATATCTTGATTAACAACGTGTGAAAAATTTGTCGGCCTATATTTTCTATATAAAACTTGGTAAGACATTATAATCTAAATTATATAATATTTTATTTTCATTTACATGCTGACTATGTGTTATGGTTGTTAATCTTTTTTTGGTTTTTGTGGCATATTTTTTTGTTATAACTCATGCATTATCATAATTAGGGAAACACAAAAAAATGCTAATATTAATAAGTAATAAAGGCACAAGGTTGAAACGATATGGCGGATAAATTTAAATTGGTAATAAAAAATTTGCATGTATCAGTTGATAAAAAAGAAATTTTAAAAGGTGTTAATTTAACCATTAACGATGGTGATAAGATAGCTTTTTTAGGTCCTAACGGAAATGGAAAATCAACATTGTTTTTTACAATATCCGGCCATCCAAAATGTATAGTGACAAGCGGAACTATTTTTTTTAATAATATTGACGTTCTAAAATTATCAGTCGACGAACGAAGTAAATTAGGTATTTTTTTGGGTTTGCAAAATCCATGTGAAGTCGCCGGGATAATAAATAGCGATTTTTTGAAAAATATTATTGATGTTAGAAATACAGTTCCAATAAAGTTGTTTGATTTTTATAAAATACTTGATCAAAATTGCAAAAAAATAAAATTTCCTTTTGAAATGGTTCATCGTAATTTAAATGAAAATTTTTCTGGTGGCGAAAAAAAACGAAATGAAATTTTGCAGATGTTACTTATTAAACCAAAAATAGCGTTATTAGATGAAATAGACTCCGGTTTAGATAGTGACGCTATCAAAGTAATCGCAAAAGTAATTAACGATGAATACAAAAAAAATAAAGGATCTTTTGTAATTATTTCGCATTATGACAAAATGCTTGAATTAATCAACCCAAATAAAGTAGTCGTTATGATTGATGGAAAAATAGTTATGAAAGGGGAAAAAGATTTAATAAAAAAAATAAGCGAAAAAGGATTTGATTTTATAAAAAACAGTCTAAATATCACGCATGATAAACAAGATCTAGTGGATGAATGTTGTTTCAAAAAAAAATAAAACGATGAATAATTTTTTTTTAAATCAAGCTGAAAATAAAGAAATATTTATAAGAAATAGCAAGTCATTTAATTTTTGCTTAGAAAAAAACAGCTCATTATATATAAAAAATGTTATTTTTAAACCAGATAATAACGTTATAAATATTTCTGGCAATTTTAAAGAAAAATCAATATTTAAATATGTAATCGCGGATTTTTCGCCAGGTAATACTTCATTAAACATTAATTTAGATCTTGGTAATCCAGGTTTACAAGTTGATGTTAGTATTTTTTGTTTGTCGTTCAAAGATAATCAAAAAAAATTTAATATTTGTCTAAATAATAAAAATAAAAATATTAAAACGAATATAGATTCTTTTGGAATTGCGTTTGATCAATCAAAAATCCATTTTTTAAATACGTGCATTGCGCAAAAAAAATCCAAAAAAAACATATTGAGTCAAAAAGGAAAAATTATAATTTTTGATAAAAAAGCTACTGGTTCGATTCAACCTATTTTAAAAATTTTTGAAAATGATGTCTCTGCTACTCATAATGCTTCTATTGGTTATTTTAATAATGATTATTTTTTTTATTTATTGTCTAGAGGGTTAAAAACAACAGATATAAAAAAAATGTTAATAAACGGTTTTTTAAGACAAGCGTCCCGTTTTTTTGATAAGAATGTAAACGAAGAGATTAATGAGGTAGTCAAAAAATATGTTCAATGTTAATGAAATTCGAAAAAAATTTCCAATGTTCAAAGTAAAAATGCAGGGGAAAAGGCTAGTTTTTTTTGACAATGCGGCTACGACATTTAAACCAATAACGGTCATTAATAATATTAATAAATATTATGTTTTGCAAACAAGCAATTCACAACGCGGGGATTATGATCTTTGTTATAACGTTGACAAAACTATTTTAGAGACAAGGGGGTTAGTCGCCAAATTTATTAACGCCAAAACGGAAGAAATTATTTTTACATCCGGTACGACAATGTCGATTAATTTAGTTGCTTTTGGTTATGGAATGTATTTTTTAAAAAGCGGCGATGAAATATTGCTTACGGAAGCAGAGCACGCTAGTAATGTTTTGCCGTGGTTTAATATTGCTAAAATAACCGGAGCAAAAATAAAATTTATTCCATTAACCAAAGATGGGAGATTAACAATCAAAAACGTTAAAAAAACGGTTAGTAAAAATACAAAAATTATCGCTATTGCTTTAGTAACTAATGTTTTAGGATTTTATGTTCCAATTAAAGAAATAACATTATTCGCCCATAGCAAGAATATAATAGTTATCGGCGATGGCGCCCAATATGTGCCTCATAAGAGAACAAACGTTTTAGATTTGGATATTGATTTTTTGTCATTTAGCGCGCATAAAATGTGTGGTCCTACTGGTATTGGTATTTTATATGGAAAAAAAATGTTATTAGAAAAAATGAATCCTTTTTTAACAGGCGGAGGAATGAATGATAGTTTTGATATTAAAAAAAACGTTGTTTATTTAGATCCGCCAGAAAAGTTTGAAGCAGGAACATTGAATATAGCTGGAATATTTGGACTTAAAGCGGCGATAGAATTTTTAATGAAAATAGGAATGAAAAATATAGAAGAATACGAAAAAAAATTACGTTGTTACGCAATTAACAAGATGAAAAAAAATAAGAATATTGTTATTTACAATATGGGCGCCGAAGCACCAATAATAACATTTAATAAAAAAAATGTTTTCGCGCAAGATGAAGCAACATTTTTAAATAGCAGGGGCATTGCGGTCAGAAGCGGGAAGCATTGTGCGAAAATGCTCGATGCTTTTTTAAAAGTTGCCGCGACGTTGCGAGTTTCTTTTTGTTTTTATAATACAACGGAAGAAATTGATATTCTGATCGACGCTTTAAAAGAGGATAATTTTTTAGATGTCTACTACTCTAAGTAATGAAATGATTAAGCAAATAATGCTTGATCATTATCAAAATCCAACTTATAAGAAAAAAATTTCTGATAGGCAAAACTATATTGTTTTACATGCTAGAAGCCATAATTGTATTGATAATATACATATCTATTTAAAAACAAACAACAATATAATACAGCAATGCTTTTGGGATGGGGAAGCATGTGTTATTACAGCTTCTAGCACTGATATAATGTGTGGTTTGGTTATTAATAAAACAAAGAAAGAAGCATGCCAAATTATTGAAGAATATTTTAAAATGATTGAAGAAAAGAAGTTTAAAGAAGACATTTTACAAGAGGCAATAGTTTTTGTAAATGTATCTAAACAATTAGCCAGGGTTAAATGTGCAACGATAGGATTTAACGCATTGTATAACATGATAAAAAGCGAGGCCGAAAAAAACAATGCGTAAAGGTTTAGATGAAAATATTATTCGTTATATTTCAGCCGTTAAAAAAGAACCAGATTGGATGCTAAAATTTCGCTTAGATTCTTTTAAGAATTTTAAAAAACACAAAATGCCTAATTTTGGTCCGGATTTATCTTTTATAGATTTTTCTTCGTATACGTATTTTTCGCGTGAATTGAAAAATGCCAAAACAAAATGGAGTGATGTTCCGAACAAAATAAAAAACGTGTTTAATAAAATTGGTATACCAGAAGCTGAACAAAAATTTTTATCAGGAGTTACAGCACAATACGGGAGCGAAGCTATCTATAACAATTTAATGAATGATTTAAAGAAAAAAGGTGTTATTTTTCTTTCAACCGATCAAGCAGTTCAACAATATCCTGAATTAGTTAAAAAATACATTGGTAAAGTAGTTTCTAATAATGACAATAAATTTGCTGCCTTGAATGGCGCTGTGTGGTCTGGTGGAGTTTTTATTTATATCCCAAAAGGTATTCATATTGATAAACCTTTACAAAGTTATTTCAGAATAAACGACAATAAATTCGGCCAATTTGAAAGAACATTAATAATTGTAGATGAGGGCGCGTCGGTGCATTATTTAGAAGGGTGCTCAGCGCCTATTTTTTCTAATGATTCATTACATGCTGGTGTTGTTGAAATATTTGTTTTAAAAAACGCTAAATGTCGTTATTCTACTGTACAAAATTGGTCAACAAATGTTATTAATTTAGTTACTAAAAGAGCCGTTGTTAATGAAAATGGCAAAATGGAGTGGATAGATGGCAACATTGGTAGCGCGATAAATATGAAATATCCAGCGTGCATTTTAAAAGAAAAAAAAGCAGTTGGTTTTTGTGTATCGGTGGCTATTGCAGCAGAAAAACAACAATTACAGGATGCTGGAGCTAGAATGATTCATTTAGCCCCTGATACACATTCGACGATTTTATCGAAATCGATAGCTAGTAATGGTGGCGTTGCTAATTATAGAGGTACAGTGAGGCATAGTAGGATAGCGTTAAATTCTTCTAGTCATGTAGAATGCGATACGCTTCTTCTTGACGAACGTTCTGAAAGTTCAACAATTCCAAAAAATGAAATTTTTAATAATCAAAGTTATATTGAACACGAAGCTTTTGTAAGCAAAATAAGCGAAGAAAAGTTATTTTATCTTATGAGCAGAGGAATAGATAAAAAAAAGGCAATACAATTAATTATTGTTGGCTTTATTGCCCCTTTTTCTAATGAGCTTCCTTTAGAATATGCGGTTGAATTTAATCGTTTAATTAAAACATATTTTTAAATTTATTAGTTTATGAAAATTTTAAAATACGACATTATTGTTGTTGGCGGCGGTCATGCAGGCATCGAAGCTGCTTTATCAGCGGCAAAAATGAAAAATAGTGTTTTATTATGCACTTTAAATATTAAAAAAATCGCCAATATGCCATGTAATACTTCTATCGGAGGAAGCGCTAAAGGTATAGTTGTTAGGGAAATAGATGCCCTAGGCGGTCATATGGGCAAAGCGGCTGATAGTACTTATTTGCAAATGAAAGTTCTTAATACGAGCAAAGGAGCAGGTGTACAGTGTTTGCGAGCACAATGTGATAAAGAAAAATATCTTTTGTATATGCAGAATTTATGTTTGAGTACTGATAATTTAACTGTTCGAGAATGCGAAATAAAAGAAATATTGTATAAAAATAAAAAAATTTTTGGCATTAAAGACAACAATAATAAAATCATTTATTGCAAAGCATTAATACTTTCGACCGGAACTTATATGAACGCATGTATTCATCAAGGAAGTGACAAGAAGAATTCTGGCCCAGACGGCGAAAAATCTAGTAATGGTCTTAGTGATTTTTTAAAATCAATGGGGATTAATGTTATTCGTTTAAAAACAGGTACTCCACCACGTATTGCAAAAGAGTCTATTGATTTTACAAAAGCAAAAATTATGCCCGGAACACGTGGAAAATATGCTTTTTCATATACAACAAATAAATTTGTTAGCTATAAAAATCAAGTGCCATGTTATTTAATGTTTACCAATGAAAAAACACATGAGATAATTAAAAGAAATATTAAAAAATCCGCCCGTTATAGCGGAAAAATAAAATCCGTTGGGCCAAGATATTGTCCATCAATTGAGGAAAAAATTATTAATTTTAGCGATAAAACACAACATCATATATTTTTGGAACAAGAGTATAAAGATAGAAATTCAATTTATTTACAAGGTTTTTCAACTTCTATGCCATGTGATATACAAGAACAGATGGTTCATTCTATTGTAGGTTTAGAAAAAGCTATTTTTTTAAAATATGCTTACGCGATTGAATATGATTCTATTGACCCATTAGAATTAGATTTAACATTGCGTGTAAAAAAATATGAAAATTTATATATTGCTGGACAAATTTGCGGGACATCAGGGTACGAGGAAGCCGCTGCATTAGGATTAATCGCCGGCATAAATGCCTCACAATTGATAAAAAAACAAGATCCATTTATTTTGCGAAGAGACGAAGCGTATATTGGTGTTATGATTGATGATATTGTTACGAAAGGCATAACAGAACCATATAGATTGCTATCATCTCGCGCTGAATATCGTTTATCGTTACGACATGATAATGCTGATTTGCGTTTAACGGAAAAAGCATATAAATTGGGTTTAATTGACAAACAACGCTATAGAAAATTTAAAATTAAAGAAAAGCAAGAAAAAAAAGTTATTGCTATTTTAAACAAATTAACTTTTAAAAAGAAAGAAATTAATCTTTTTTTACCAAAGTTAAAGCAATATTTATCTAATGATAATGGACGTATTTTTGCGAGCGATTTAATAAAAAACGGGAGCAGTATTGATTTTTTAAAAAAACGTATTAAGATAAAGGAATTAAAAAATATAAAATTATCAAATATTGCTAAAAATCAAATAGAAAACGCGATAAGATTTGCCGGATATATAAAAATACAAAAAGCAGAAATACAAAAATTTCAAAAAAAAGAAAATCTTTTAATCCCTAAAAATATTAATTATTTTGATTTAAATAATATTGCTTTTGAGGCTAGACAAAAACTGGATAGAATAAAGCCAGTTTCAATTGGGCAAGCAAGCAGAATTTCTGGGGTTAACTATAGTGACATATTGGGTTTAATAATTGATATAAAAAAATATAACCAAGAAAAAAACAGCAGAAAGAAACAATGACTTATGAAGATTTAACAAAAAATTTTAAAAATTTAAATTTAAAAAAAATTAAAAAGTTTCTTAATTTTTTATTAGAAACAAATAAAACAATAAATTTAACTTCGATTATTGATGAAAATGAAATTTTAGATAAACATATTTATGATTCGCTGCTTATTACAAAAGTTTATAACTTTGATAATAAAATTATTTTAGATGTCGGTAGTGGAGGAGGGTTTCCAGGAATTCCGCTTGCGATAATGTACAAAAATGCTCATTTTGTTTTGATTGATTCCGTTTATAAAAAAGTTAATTATTTAAGAAAATTAGTCAAATTATTAAATTTAAAAAATGTTGATGTTATTTGGGAAAGAGTTGAAAAAATAAGTGGTAAATATGACATTATTATTGCGCGCGCTTTAGCAAAATTAAATAAAATTGTTATGTTAACAAAACATTTATTAAATAACAATAATGTTTTAATCGTTTTAAAAAGTAAACAAGCTTTTGCTGAATTAAGTGATAGTCAGACAATTTTAAATAAAATAAATTTAAAATTAATTAAAACACAAACAGAAAAATTATTTAATGGCGACGAAAGAATTAATTTTATTTTTAGAAAGACACTCAATTAGATTATAATTTATAATAAGAATCATAAAGTAGCAAGCTATCGGTAATAGTTGTTTTTTTGTTTTGGGCTATTAGCTTAGTGGTAAAGCATTCCGTTGATAACGGAAAGTCGGAGTTTCGATTCCTCCATAGCCCACCAATTTTTTATAGATTAGTTAAACAAATAAAATTGATTGGATATATAGCTCAGTGGTAGAGCGTTTTTTTCACATAAAAAAGGCCATTGGTTCGATTCCAGTTATATCCACCATATTTTAAATATTAAGCCGAATTAGCTTAGTGGTAGAGCAATTGTTTTGTAATCAAAAGATATGGGTTCGATTCCTGTATTCGGCACCATTTTAAATAATCGTAGAGTGTTATTTGTTTAAATTTTGAATTGGCAGAACAAATAAAGAATAGCGAGAATAGGAACAAAACAACAGAGAAAAAATAAAAAACAACATTTTAGAAAATTTATACTTACCTAATCGAGTGTTTTTATTGTTATACGTTAATTAAAGTAGTTATTTTTTATAATTAATATAAATGAACGATAAAAGAATAGAAAAAGAAATAAACAGCGAAATAAAAAGACAAGAAGAGACAATTAATCTTATAGCGTCTGAAAATATTATTTCAGATGATGTATCAATTACTTTAGGAAGCGTTTTGTCAAATAAATATGCAGAAGGTTATTGTAATAAAAGATATTACGGCGGTTGTAATATAGTTGATAATATAGAAGAAATTTGTATTAATAGAGCTTGTAAATTATTTGGCGTATCGTTTGCTAATGTACAACCTTATAGCGGTTCTATAGCTAATTTAGCTGTTTATAAAGCCTTATTGAATATAGGCGACGCTATATTAGGTATGGATTTAAGCGCCGGCGGTCATTTAACACACGGATATAAAAAATCTATTTCTGGCTCGGAATATAAATCTTATTTTTATGGATTAAACAATAATGGCGAAATTGACTATGAAAATGTTCTGCAAATTGCTAAAAAAGTTAAGCCAAAATTAATTATAGCAGGGTCTTCAACGTATTCAAAAAAAATTGATTTTTTAAAATTTCGCAAAATAGCAAATGAAGTTGGCGCATATTTATTGGCTGATATTTCACATATTGCTGGGTTAATTGTAGCCGGTTTATATCAAAATCCTTGTTCTTTCGCTGACGTTGTTACTTCAACGACGCATAAAACCTTGCGCGGCCCAAGAGGCGCAATTATATTAAGTAATAATGATTTGATAATGAAAAAAATTAATAATGCTGTTTTTCCATTTTTGCAAGGTGGGCCGCATATGAACACAATAGCGGCAAAAGCAGTTTGTTTTTATGAAGCAATGCAAAAAGAATTTATTGATTATCAAAAGCAAGTTGTAAAAAATGCTTATTTAATGTGTGAAGAGTTTAAAAAAATTGGCTACAAAATAGTTAATGGCGGAACTGATACGCATATGTTTACGATTAATGTTAAAGAAAAAGGCGTAAGTGGTTTTGAGGCTGAAAAAGCACTTGAAGAAGTTGGAATTATTGTTAATCGTAATATTATTTTTGGCGATAAAAACGCAAACGATGTTGGCGGTATCCGGATAGGAACACCATCAATAACAACACGTGGTTTTAAAGAAAAAGAAGCTTGTAAAATTGTTTTTTTTATAGATCAAGTTTTAAAGAATATAAAAAATGATTTAAAAAAACAAAATATAAAAAAAGAAGTAAAAAAACTACTAAAAAAATAGTTTTTTTTAAAATTTTGTTTTAAACTTAATTTAACAAGAGAAACGAAAATGGAGATAATTTTAAAAAAAGAGGATATTAGCGAAATTGTAAAAGAAGTTGCATGCAAACTAAATAAGTCGATTGAAAAAGAAGAAACAATACCTATTTTTATTGGCGTTATGACAGGCGCACTTAATTTTATGATGGACATAATCAAACATATAAAATGCGATATATTAACAGATTATGTTCATATTTCTTCTTATAAAGGCAATAAAAGTATTAATAAAGTGAACATAAAATATGAGCCAGCGGTTGAAATTCAAAATAGAACTATCGTTTTAATTGAGGATTTTATTGATACTGGGTTTTCAATAGATTTTTTATTATCATTTTTGAATAGAAATTATAAACCGGCAAAAATTATTTTGGTTGCGTTGTTAGAAAGAAATAGCAGGGCCAATAAACATCACGATATTAATATTATTGGAAAAAAAATAGATTGCGATTGTTTTTTGATTGGCTATGGGCTTGATTATTTGGGAATCGGTCGTAATTACGAAGATATTTATGCATGTGACAAGAAAGATTTAGAAAGAATAAAAAATAAATTAAAAGGTGTTAAAAATTATGTTTGATTTTGTAAGTGATGCTACTTTTTTTATTTTTTTCGCATTTGTTTTTATTTTGTTAAATATTTTTTTGCTATCTTCTTTAATAACATATATTTTTTTATTCATTTTAGGCGTTCTTTTTTTGTGTGTAATATTTGTTTTTGAAAAACAATTTTATATTTCATGTTTTATTATTTTAGCGTTGATAATTGAATTACTATTTATATTGTGTTTGGCAAACGTGCAAAATGCAAAAGATGTTTTTAAAAAAAAATTTTTTAAAAAAAAACATGGAATAATTTTTGATCGTATTGAATTATTAAAAAAGATTGAAAATGCTATGAGATATTTAGCACAAGAAAATAGCGGCGCACTTATATTAATTCAAAATGAAGACAATCTAGTCGAAAAATATTTAAATAAAGAAAATAGCCGAGGTGTTGTTATTAAGTCGGTAGTTTCCGAAGCGTTGTTAGAATGTATTTTTTATGGTCATAATAGGTTGCATGATGGTGCCGTTATTATTGCTAACAATCTAATATACGCGGCAAATGTTTTTGTGCAATCTACACACAGCGAAGAAAAGAGTAAATTTGGCGCACGGCATACAGCAGCGTATAATGCTTCAGTCCAGACAGATGCAACTGTTATAATGCTTAGCGAAGAAAAAAAAGAAATGGTAATTTACGAAAAAGGAAGAATAAAAAAAACACAAAAATTTTCTTAATTTAATCGTTTGTTCCGCAAAATCTATCGCCAGCATCGCCTAGGCCTGGTAGAATGTACTTATTTGAATCTAATTTTTTATCTAATGATCCTATAAATAATGGAATATTTTTAAAATATTTGCAAAAATTTTTAACTCCTTCAGGCGAAGCAATAATACAAACAAAAATAATTTTTTTAACTTTATTCTTTTTTAACAAATTAACCGCGTTAATTGCGCTTTCTCCGGTTGCTAACATCGGATCTAATAAATATACTGTCATGTCTTTAATGTTTTTTGGTAATTTATTAAAATATTCTTTTGGCAAATGAGTTTTTAAATCGCGATATAAACCTATATGCCCTATTTTTGCGTCGTTTATTAAATTGTTAAAACCATCTAACATTCCTAATCCGGCTCTTAAAACAGGAACGAAGCATATTTTATTTTTTTTAAGTTTTGGTTGTAAAGCGCTTTCTAATGGAGTTTCTACTAAGATATTTTCCGTTTCTAAGTTGCGAAATACTTCATAACCAATTAATAAAGAAACTTCTTTCATTATGCGGCGAAAATCTTCTGTTTTGGTGTTTTTATCTCTTAAAATAGTTATTTTGTGTTTTATTAAAGGATGATTTAAAATTATAACGTTTTCCGCTTCTTTAATTGTTTTTTTAAGCAACATATTTAAATACTAACTAACTTGCAGTCATTCAATTACAATTAGCAATATTGTACTGCAAAATTAAATTGTAATAATTATAATACTGATTTTGCGAAATTGCAATTTATCTAATTACGAATTTAACCTGCAATTATTATGTGTTTAAAATCAAATTTTGTGAATATAAAATGTAATTTCTATTTTTTATTAAAAACGATTGTAATTTATGCGGCTTAATAATTATGTTTAGTCACTAAAAAATTAAGTTTTTTTGATTTTTTTTATATTTTGAATTATAATAATGACAATCTTAGATTATGATGTTGCTAATTAAAATTCGGTCGCGTTGTAATATATAGTCTTTGAATTATTAAAATAATTGCTGTTATTTTTTTACACTTAAAAAAACTTTTTTGTGGATAAAAAATTATGGTTATAATTAAGGTTACAAATTAAATAAAAAATGCCAAAAGAGATATCTAAAGTTACAAAAATTAATCTTATCGGCGGCGAAACTAGACCTGGGCCAAAATTATCTAGCGCTGGGATTAATATAGCAAATTTTTGTAAAGAATTTAACGCTGCTACGATTAATAGAAAAGGCGAAGTGGTGCCAACAATAATAACAGCGTATACAGATAAAAGTTTCACTTTTAAAGTAAAGAAGACCACTGTTTCCCAATTGTTATTTAAAGCCGCGAATATTTCAAAAGGTTCGCCAAATATAAAACAAACAAAAGTTGGAAAAGTAACAGAAAAGCAGATAGAAGAGATAGCAGAATATAAATTAGATGAATTAAATTGTTTTACTGTAGAAAAGGCAATCAGTATTATTAGTGCAATAGCACATAATATTGGTTTAGACATTGTAAAAGAAAATTCCAATTCCAATAAGAATAGCGTCGAGAAAAAATTGCAGTAAAATATGAAATATGTGTAAAAGCATTATGAAACGCCACGGGAAAAAATACGAAGCTATAAAAAAATTGATAGACAAAACAAAGACATACTCTTTAGAAGAGGCTGTTAATTTTTTTAAAACATCTAACTACAATTTCGATCAATCTCTTAATCTTTGTCTTTATATGAAAAAAAACAATAAAAGAGCTAAAACTCAAAGTATAAGAGGAACTGTTGTTTTGCCTTATGGGAACGGAAAACAGAAAAAAATTTTAGTTATTTCAGAGTATGAGGTTTTAGCAAAACAATGTGGAGCTGACATTGTTGGCGGAAAGGAAATAGTTGATAAAATTTTACTTGATAAAACTGTTCCGCAATGTGATATTATTGTAGCAGATTTTAGTTTAATGCCTTATATAGCTAAGATAGCAAGTATTCTAAAAAAATTAATGCCAAATCCAAAAAACGGCACTATCGTCACAAGTAAAGCTGAATTATCAAATATAATTAAAGAGATAAAAAATGGAAAAATAGAGTATCGTTTAGAAAAAGAGCATATTAGACTAAGTTTTGCTAAAATGTCTTTTAGCATTGATAAAATTAAAAAGAATTTTGAAGTTGTTTTGGATACAATTTCTTCTAGACATAATTTAAATTTTGAAAAAAACAATTTTTTTTATAAAATATTTGTTAATGCGACAATGAGCCCGGCCGTTAGGATTAATTTTGTTAAAAATGGGCATTAGTTAGTATTCAAAAAATAATAAAAGTTAAAAAAAATTATGTGCAAAAAAAAGATTAGTTTGAGTTGTAGTAAGAAACAGGAACAAGTTGAGAGAATAACTAATTTTATCGATGATTTTGCGTCGATAGTTATTGTGAATTATCAGTCGAATAGCGTTGCTAAAATATCAGAGTTAAGAAAAAAATTAAGAAGTATACAATCCATTTTTATTGTGAGTACTAATAATATTATTAAGAGAGCTTTTTCGAAAAAAAAATTTTTGTTTAATGAAAATGTTTTTTCCGGTATGAATGCTTTAGTTTTTTTAAAAAATACGATGGCCGGTTTAAAAATGTTGGCTGATTTTTGCAAAGAAAGTAAATTAGTTATTAAGTCAGGTGTTATTGATGGTAAAATTTCTGATTATAATTATATAATGAAATTAGCTCTTATTCCTTCACGAAAAGAGATAATGTCAAAAATTGTAAGTTGCTTAAATACAACAACGCTTGTAGTTAATAATTTTATTAAAGCATTAAAAGAAGAGAATAAAAAAGCATGATATTTATTTATAATATTTATATTTAGTTTATAAATAGTCTAAAAATTTGAGTTTTAGGTACTAAAATATTAAAGGAGAAAAACAATGCCAAAAGATATAGAAAATTCTGAAACGACTGTTTCGGAGAAAAAAGCAAATCAAAATGTTAATAACGTTGATACCATTCTTGATATGATAAGTAATTTAACACTACTCGACGCTCATGAATTATCAGAAAAAATGTCAGAAAAATTTGGGATTTCTGCCAATTTGGTTCAAGCATCAAATAACGGCGGTAAAGCTGCAGCCGCAGACGATTCAAATCAAGCAAAAGTTTCTGTTATAGTTAACGCGTTTAAAGCCGGCACTAAAATACAGTTGGTTAAAAGATTAAGTCAATTAAATGACGACATGCCATTTTTAGAGGCCGGAAAAAGAATGAATGTTTTACCTTTTGTTTTTAAAGAAAACATTACACCTTCAGAAGCTGAAAAAATAAAAGAAGAGCTTATACAAAAATACGGCGCAGATGTAGAAATAAAATAATCAATTTTATTTTGAATTTGTTTATATATTTGTTGAAACAAAAATTTTGTAGATTTGTTATCTATCTATTATTATTTTTATTTTAAAAGAAATGCAGGAGATATATAATTAATGGCATATTGTGATGATAAAAATAAGACACATATTATTAATAAAATAAATGGCCGTCAAACATTTTCGAAGATTGATTCATGTATTGAAATGCCATATTTACTTGAGCATCAGCGATCATCGTATAATTATTTTTTAAATGAAGGAATTGAAAAGGCATTTCGAGAAAATTTTCCTGTTTATTGTGATGAAAATGGATTAATTTTAGATTTTGTTTCATTATCTTTTGAAGAGCCAAAAAATTTCTTTTTAGATTGTAAAGAAAAAAGCATCACTTATGAAAAACAATTAAAGGTTCGTTTTCGACTTTCATTAAAAGATAAAGATCAACATATTGAACAAGATATATTAATTTGTAATATTCCTTTATTAACTGATTCTGCTACTTTTATAATTAGCGGTAATGAAAGAACTATTATTAGTCAAATAGTTCGTTCGCCAGGATTTTACTTAATAAATAATGGAATCGATGATAAAGGCGATAGATTATTTAGAGCCGATTTAATTCCTAGCAGAGGAAGTTATTTACAATTCGAAAATATTAAAAATAAAGTTTACGCTCGTATTAATCGATTAAAAAAGGTTCCATTAAATATATTTTTTCATGCTTTAGGCATTAAAAATGATGATATTATTGAAATTTTTGGAAATTCTAAATTGTTAAATAATTTTTTGAATGACGGATATAAAGATATTTCTTTTGATGATGCTTTAATAAACTTTTTTTCTATTTTACATGTTGGAGAAATTCAAATTAAAAAGAACGCAATGACGTTTTTGAAAAATGTTTTTTTTAATAATGCCAAATATGATTTAGGTGATGTCGGAAGATATAAATTATCTCAAAGATTAAGTATTTATAATCTTTTGAACAAACAAACACTAGCTGAAGATTTAGTAGAAGGCAAAAATAAAGTTTTTTTTAAAAAAGGCTATACTCTAAAACAAAGCGATATTGATTTTTTAAAAGAAAAAAAATTTTTTGAAAATGGTGCATATCAAAAAAAAGTTCAAAATGTAATAAGCGATGAATATAACAAAGTTAATATTGTTAAAGTATTTGATGAACAAAATGAAATTGTAAATGTTGTTGGCACTGATATTGAATTAACACAAAATTTTTTAACTATTTCTGATATTATTTCGGCTTTTTCTTGCTTTTTAAATATTTTTAAAAATGTTGGCGAGTTTGATGATATTGACAGTTTAAACAACCGAAGAATTAGATGTGTTGGTGAATTATTAGAAAATCAAGTCCGAATTGGTATTGCTTCTATGAATAAAGCTATTTTTCAAAAAATGCGTTTTTGTAAATTTAAAAATATTAAAGATATTTCTATAAAAGAAATTGTAAACGCAAAACCGATTTTAACTAATATACACAATTTTTTTTCAACGTCGCAATTATCTAGCTTTTTAGACCAAACAAATCCATTATCAGAAATTACAAATAAACGTCGTTTATCGGCGCTTGGACCAGGAGGAATTGTTAAAGATCGTGCTGTTAGTGAAGTAAGAGACGTCCATTATACACATTATGGTCGTATATGTCCTATAGAAACTCCAGAAGGTCAGGCTATCGGTTTAGTTAATTCTTTAGCATCTTACGCAAAAATTAATAAGTATGGTTTTTTAGAAACGCCTTATAGAGCAATTATTCACAAATCAAATAAACATATTATTGGCGAAAAAATAGTTTATTTAGATGTATTTGAGGAAAAAAAATATGTTATTTGTGAAGCAAACGTTAATATTAATGAACAAAATGAAATTTTAGATGATTTTGTTGTCGCTCGTTTTAATTATGAAAATATATTGGCTAAAATAGGCGATGTTGACTTTATCGACGTTTCCCCAAAACAGATAGTATCGTTAGCTTCATCATGTATTCCATTTTTAGAAAGTGATGACACAACGCGTGCCTTAATGGGCGCAAACATGCAACGACAAGCTGTACCATTGCTTTTAACAGAAGAGCCATTTGTCGGAACAGGAATGGAAAATATAATAGCGCACGATTCTGGTTTGGCCGTTGTTGCTTCTGAAGATGGTGTAGTTTCATATATTGATAGTACAAAAATTAAAATAAAAAACGGTTCACACGAGAAAGAATATTTTTTGCGAAAATTTGAAAGAAGTAATAAGGGAACTTGTATCGATCAAAAATCAATTGTAGCATTAGGCGATCAAATTAAAAAAGGTCAAATAATAGCTGACGGTCCAGCAATGAAAAATGGAGATTTAGCGTTAGGAAAAAATGTTGTTGTAGCGTTTATGACATGGTTTGGTTATAACTATGAAGACGCAATAATTATTAGTGATCGACTCGTAAAAGATGATACATTTACTTCAATATACATTGAGGAATATAAGATTGAATGTCGTGAAACAAAATTAGGAAATGAAGAAATTACACGCGAAGTTCCTGGAGTTTCTGAAGAAAAAAAGGCATTTTTAGATGAAGACGGTATTGTAATGGTTGGAACTAAAGTAAAAGAAGGTGATATTTTAGTAGGGAAAGCCACACCTATTGCTGTAAATATGCCGACAGCAATTGAAAAGTTTTTTATGACTATTTTTTCTGAAAAAAGCGCAAATAAAAAAGACAGTTCTTTACGAGTAAAACATGGCGGTTCTGGAATCGTTACCAAAATACAAATTTTATCCAAAAAAAATAAAGATGTTTTGCCTTTAGGAGTGATAAAAGTTATAAAAGTTTATGTTACGCAAAAAAGAAAAATTAATGAAGGTGATAAAATGAGCGGAAGACACGGAAACAAAGGAATTATTTCGCGAATTTTGCCGGCAGAAGATATGCCTTTTTTACCGGACGGAACGCCTGTTGATATTATGTTAAATCCGTTAGGTGTTCCTAGTCGTATGAATATAGGGCAGGTTTTTGAATTACATTTAGGATTAGCTTGCAAAATTTTAAACTTAAAAATAGCAACGCCAGTTTTTGATGGTATAAGTGACGATGAAATATTTAATTTAATTTCTAAAGCTCATTTAAATAAGGATTGTAAAACTTTTTTATATGACGGAATCACAGGAGAACAATTCGAAGAAAAAATTTCTGTTGGTGTTATGTATATGATTAAGCTTGACCATATGGTTGAAGATAAATGTCACGCTCGTTCAATAGGCCCGTATACTTTAGTAGCACAACAACCTTTAGGCGGTAAAGCTCAAAATGGTGGACAACGTTTTGGAGAAATGGAAGCTTGGGCATTAGAATCTTACGGAGCTTCTTATACATTGCAAGAGATGTTTTCTGTTAAATCTGACGATCGAAATGGCCGTAATAAATTGTATGAAGCTATTGTAAAACAGCAGCCATTACCAAAGCCAAATATTTCTGAAGCTTTTCGAGTTTTTATAAAAGAATTGCAAGCGTTATGTTTAAATGTTGAAGTGTTTAACAAAAATCAGGTCATTGTTAGTTTGGATAGCATAAATAATAAAATAGATGTTAACGAAAAAGAAGGCAGCGGTTTTGTTGATTTGTTTAAAAAAAATAATTAAATAGGGGAAAAACATGATTGATGTTAATGATATTGATTTTATTAAAATAAGTTTATTTTCACCAGAAAATATTAGAAAATTAAGTCACGGTGAAGTTAAAACGACAGAAACAATTAATTATCGTAGTTATAAACCTGAAATTGACGGGCTTTTTTGCGAAAAAATATTTGGGCCATCAAAAGATTATGAGTGTCATTGTGGAAAATATAAAAAAATTCGTTACCAAGGATTAACATGTGAAAAATGTGGCGTCGATGTTACAAACAAGCAAGTTAGAAGAGAGCGTTTTGGACATATAGAGTTAATTACTCCTTGTGTTCATATTTGGTTTTTAAAAAATCCGCCATATTATGTTCAAACTGTTTTAAGCTGTATTAATGAAAAAATAACGTCGGAGCAACTTGAGGAAGTTGTATATTATAATGCTTATATTTGTGTTAATTCTGGGCTTTCGAAAATAGAAAAAGGAACTTACATTAACAAAGATAATATTAAAGAATGTTTCGAGAAGATATTTGAAAATCTTATTGAGCGTTTTAAAGAAGATGCACAAAAAGTTATAACAATATCGTATTACTCTAAAAAGTTAGATAATGGTGAAATTTTTGATGTTATTAAATTTTTTAATACTTTTGCTGGCATCATTATTGAAACAGGTTCAGAAGCTATTAAACATTTATTGCAATCCATTGATGTAAAAAAAGAATTTGATATTGTTTTGAGTAAAATAAATAAAGTCGATAAAAATCAAGATTTATTAAAACAAAAATTGGTAAAAAGAGCAGAAGTTTTAAATGCTTTTTTGACTAGCGGTAATAGACCAGAATGGATGGTTTTAGACGTTATTCCTGTGTTGCCGGCTGATTTGCGTCCGATGTTGCCTTTAGATGGCGGTCGTTTTGCAACTTCTGATTTAAATAATTTATATCGCGAAATTATTAGACGTAATAATCGTTTAAAAACATTATTAGAAATTAAATCACCAAATATTATTTTAATGAACGAAAAGCGTTTATTGCAGCACGCAGTAGATTCTCTTTTAGATAACGAAAAACAAGAAAAGCCAGTTTTATCTAGTGTTGGCAATCCTTTAAAAAGTTTAACGGCTATTTTAAAAGGAAAACAAGGAAGATTGCGACAAAATTTGTTAGGTAAAAGAGTTGATTATTCTGGTAGAAGTGTTATAGTTGTTGGCCCGAATTTAAGAATTTATCAATGCGGCTTGCCAAGAGAAATGGCAATACAATTGTTTAGGCCGCATATTATTTCTTATCTATTAAAAGAAAAAAAAGCTCTAACGTTTAAAGAAGCAAATGAATTTATTGATCGAAAAGATTCGATTGTTTTTGATATTGCTGAAAAAGTTATCTCTAATTATTTAGTTTTATTAAATAGAGCACCAACGTTACACAGATTAGGAATTCAGGCGTTTCAACCGAAATTGGTTGATGGTTTAGCAATTCGAATTCATCCGCTTGTATGTGCCGGATTTAATGCTGATTTTGACGGAGACCAAATGGCTATTTATATTCCATTGTACAAACAATCTCAAGAAGAAGCTTTTAGCTTAATGTTCGCCAATAATAATATTTTGGACCCTAAAAACGGTAATCCAATTGTTACGCCTTCACACGATATGGTTTTAGGAAATTATTTTTTGACCATCGAAGATACTAAAGAAGATTTTTTGAAAAAAGCTCAAAAATATCGCGAAGAAGGTAATTTAGATTTAGAAAAAAAGTATTTATTATTTGCTAATTTAGAGGGAAAAGTATTTAATTCACCAAAAGATGTTCTTAGAGCATATTCTTTAAAACAAATTAGTTTGCATAATAGAATTGTTATTTTGGCAAAATCTTTAAATAAAAACAACGACGTTTTTGATGAAGAAATGCAAAATATGTATTTAATAACCTCTGTTGGAAAAATTATTTTTAATTCCATATTTCCAGAAGATTTTCCATATTTAAACGAGGCTAATAATCAAACAATAAAGTTAACTATAAAGGACGCAAACAAAAAGAAGTACTTAATGAATGATTTTGTTAAAATTGGCAGCAACATTAAAGAAATCCTTTCTAAACGAGCACCTAAACAGCCTTTTAAAAAAAGAGATTTAGGAAAAATAATTGACGAAGTTTTCCGTAAATATAGTGTCGAAAAAACTAATGTTATTCTTGACAAAATGAAAGATCAAGGATTTAAATTTTCCACAATTAGTAGCGTTACAGTAGCTTTGAGCGATATTAATGTTATTAAAGACAAAAAAAATATTTTACACGTTGGCGATGAAAAAGTTGAAAAAATTGAGCAATTATACGAAAAAGGTATGGTAACAAAACAAGAAAGAAGAACACAAATTATTAATATTTGGAATAATGTTAAGAATGAAATTGTTCATAGTTTAGACAAACAATTACTTAATGATCATAAAAATCCGCTTTTTATTATGCTAGATTCTGGCGCTAGAGGAAGTTTAAGTAATTTTGTGCAATTAGAAGGAATGAGAGGTTTAGTTAGTAAACCAAACGGCGAAATAATTGAAATACCAATTAAGTCAAGTTTTAGGGAAAGAATGACAGTTTCAGAATTTTTTACTGCAACGCACGGGGCACGAAAAGGTGGAGCTGATACAGCTCTTAAAACAGCAAATTCTGGTTATTTAACAAGACGTCTTATTGATGTCAGTCAAGATGTTATTATTCGCGAAGAAGATTGTGGAACAGACAACGGTTTTGTGATGCGCGCTATTAAATACGATGGCGAGGACAAAGAAATTTTAAGTTTATATGATCGAATAAGAGGAAGATTTGCCGCTCGCGACATTAGAGACCCTAAGACAAATGAAATAATAGTCTCACATAATACATTAATAACAAACACTTTAGCGAAAACGATAGTCGCTTTAGGCATTAAAGAAGTGGAAATAAGGTCAATTCTTACATGTAAAACAAAAGATGGCGTTTGTGCACATTGTTATGGCCGTAATTTATCAAATAGAAAAATTATTGATGTCGGAGAAGCTGTCGGGATAACAGCAGCTCAATCAATTGGTGAGCCAGGTACACAGTTAACAATGAGAACTTTTCATACAGGAGGTGTTGCGGAGAGCGATATTACACAAGGTTTGCCAAGAATTCAGGAATTAGTAGAGGCAAGAACGCCAAAAAATAAGGCAATTATTTCGGATATATCTGGTGTGGTTACTGATATTAGTTCTGAAAGTATTAATATTAAAGGAGATAATGGCAATTCGAGAAAATATATAATTCCGTTTAGATCTAATGTTATTGTCAATAAAAACGATAAAATCGTTAAAGGGCAAAAATTAATTCAAGGTGTTATCGACCCAAAAGAATTATTGGATATTTGTGGAAAAATAGCAGTAGAAAATTATTTACTTTCTGAAATTCATAAACCATATCATGCGCAAGGTATTGAAATTAATGATAAACACATTGAAATAATTGTTAAACAAATGCTTAGTAAGGTATTGGTAATAGATAGAGGAGACACTAAATTATTACCTGGCAATTATGTTGATTTTTCTGTTTATGTCGATGAAAATAGAGAAGCGCTTTTTAATAATAAAAAACCAGCTTTAGCCAAACAAATACTTTGTAGCATTACTAAGGTAGCGCTTGAAAGTAAAAGTTTTCTTTCAGCTATTAGCTTTCAAGAAACATCAAAGTTTATTGCTAGCGCGGCGGTTCATGGACAAAAAGATATATTACATGGTATAAAAGAAAATGTTATTGTTGGCAAACTTATTCCAACCGGTCGTGGTTTGAATACGGAAGAGGCTGAGCGTGAAGTAGTTCGTAAATTTAATTTAAAAGAAGAGTTAGAGAAAATTGATAATCGTTACGATAACAAAACATATTACGAATGATTTATGTTTACTATTCGTTAACACAAAAATATTTTTTTGATAAAAAAATTGAAAAAATTAGTAATAAATTTTTAGGCGAAATTAATAACTATAATTTTTTTCAGCTTAATACCGAAGAATGTTCAGAAGACGATATTATAAATTTGTGTTTAGGCGGTTCATTATTTAGCGAAAAAAAAAGGGTTGTTATTGTTAAAAATGCTATTTTTTTCGAAAGTGATAAAAGTGCAAAAAAATACAAAAAATTATTAAATTTTTTAAACAAAATAGATCAAACAGATCAAGATAATGTTTTAATATTTTTTTTTGTTTATAAAGACAATATTGATGAAAATAATATTTTTTATAAAACGTGTCAAAAAAATAATGTTATATTAGAAAATTTTTCTTTTAAAGAATATGAATGGGAAGCTAAAATTGTCAAGCCATTTATTAAATACAAAAAAATAGATATTTGTGACGAAGGCATAAAAATATTGTCAGAACGAACAAAAAAAGATTTTGCATTATTAATAAATGAAGTGGATAAATTACAATTATATAACGAATATATTTCTTTAGAATTAGCAAATAAAATAGTTAGCGTTCCTGTGGAAGAAAATTTTTTCGTTTTTTTTGCCAATTTTATAAAAAGAGAAAGAAATAAAGTGGTAACATCGCTTAAAGAATTATTAAAAAATAAATTTATTTTGCCAAATGTATTATTAAATATGCTTATTAATAATATTCGTTTTATGTATTTGTGTCGTTTTTTATTTTTAAGTAAAAATAACTTTAAAGAAATAGCAAAAAAATTAAACAGTAATGAAATACGTGTAAAAATGTCTATTCAAAATCTAAAAAATATAAAAGATGAAGATATGTTATTTTTACTAGATAATTTTTATTTAGTTGATAGAAACGTAAAAAATGGATACATAAGTTACGATCTTGCTTTAGAATTACTTACAATAAATTTTTTGAATAAATAGATAATCGCCAAATCAATTAAGATTTCGATGAAACTTTATTATTTTTTAAGTAATTATTTATATGTTTACTTATTTTTGATTTTTTTCGATTTCTAGCGTTATTTTTAATCGTTCCTTTGTTTTTTGCTTTGTCAAGTAAACTGCAAATAATATTTTTATTTTTCAAGACATCTTCGCTATCTTTTGCTTGCATGGCTTTTTTAAGTTTTCTAAATGCCATTTTATATTCGTTTTTAATTTTCTTATTTTTATTACGTCGTTTAATATTTTTTTTAATATTTTTTTTCTTGTTTCGATTTTTTATTTTTTTATTATTTTTTT
>JAGCZS010000002.1 GCA_017959905.1 Bacilli bacterium | reverse complement strand
ATTATGTAGTAATTTTTATAATATAAATAAAAATTTTATGAAATAAATTTAAGTTTAATAATAAAAAAGAAAAATTATAATTGTTATTAACATAATAACTTTAATATTTTTTTATGTAAATAGTTATTTACTTAATTATTATTTTCTTTGAGAAATTTTATCTTTTTAATTAAATAAAAATTTTCTTCTTTGAAAAAAATTTCTGTCTTATTATTGTAATGTAGTAAAAAACAAGAAAGGTATAAAAATGTTTTTTGCGTTAATTATGTTTTATTTTGTTTTTTAAAACTGTAAATGCATGATTTGATAAATGACAACAATATATGGTGCCCGCGATAGGACTTGAACCTACATGATTTTACTCCCAGAATTTTAAGTCCTGTGCGTCTACCAGTTTCGCCACGCGGGCATTTGCTTTTAAAATACCAACATGATACCAAGTTTGGAACCTTGAATTTTATGCCGATATTAATATGATACCAGTTTTTTGATTATTTTCGATGTTTTTTAATCATCTCACCTATGATTTTTCTTTCAGTGAAATTTACTTTTATTTTTGCTCAAATTTTACTTTTCTATATGATCCATTCTTATATAATATAAAATCTAGGGCCATTATTTCAACTACACAAAATCTTATCATAAAAGAGGGGCTAGTATTTTGACAATCAGCGCATGCTAACGCCACAAAGTTGCAATTTTCAAGACTTTTACAAACAGTGTATCATCTTAATTATTAAAGGAAGGGATCTGCAGTGTGTAGAATCTATCTTGTATACTCGAAGTGTCGAACAACCTTTTTTCTGTCTAATTCATTTTCTCTTTTGCTTTTTATATAGTCCATAAACAATTTATGGGTTGAATTTTTAAGGTTACGTTTGAAAGTGTCGGATTGCTCGTTTTTAGGTATAGAAAAGACAAAGGCTATCTTTTTATTGGAAGAGCGATTGCCTATTTCCAATTCATCTAAAAGAGGAAAGAAGTAACTATAATCGTTTCTGTTTAAAGAATGGCCGAGCACCAAGACGTTTTCAAATTTCTTGTTCTCATCGGCCAATTGCTGGGACGTATTAAGTTCCATTCTTATGTCTGTCTTGGCAAAAATATACCTAACATCATCGTATTTAAATATTGTTGAGTCTATCCCAAATATTGGCGTGTTCCAATCGCCGTTAATGTACCTCAACTTCTCTTGCAATTTCTTGTTATGAAAAATACTATAATTGAAGCTATCAATGGTAGCTAGGTTCTCAATATTAATTAATGAGTTTAACGTTTTCTTAACTTTGTTATTGTAGTTGCGATTATAGGCCATAGCATGCACAATAGGATGTTGATAAAAATGCCGATTTATTATGTATTTGCCGAATTTATTTTCAAATTTATTAAGCTAATCCAAAAGGGATGCAAAATATTCTTTTTCGCTATTAAACTTGTGAAATCCCCCCCTTTTTCATTATGAATGTGGCAAGCGCCAAATTTTTATAAAAAGAATAATGAAAATGACTAATACCACAGTCGATATATTCGGTGCGATTATTATCACATATATAAACATGGTTAAAATGTACATTTTGTTCTTCAATCATTTCATAGACTTTTGGATTTGAAACAATGTAATAGACTTCGTATAAATAAATTCGATTTGAAACCGGTACTATATCAAAATTAATATCTAATTTATTACCCAATATAGGATGTGCCAAACAATCTGTTAACGCATCTTATATATCACACCATTTGAAATTTTTATTCTCTTCGTCAAATGATATGATTACAAAGATTACATCCCAAATATTGACTTTATCAAAATCGTCGAATTCTTTGAAAACGACCTGCCAATGTAACTACGATCAATAGTTTTATATGCACAATCAAAAGACATTATCCATTGTTTTATGTAATCATATATCTTTTCGTTATATTTGAAATAGTCTGAGCATTTTGATTTAAGACCACAGCGTAAATCAAAACCATTACCGATGACAATATTTACTTTTTTCCAATTTCGGATGAGTGTCTGTTTTTGAATCATTGTATTTTTTGAGATTTTCCGCTTGCTTTATTATTTTAGTGTAGCAACGTTAATTGACTAATTCAATAAACTTTTAGTCGAATGTCTCGTCTTTGAATTCATAGTTCTCGATTGTCGACGACAAAATGCTGTAAAAGGTTTTTTCATCATAAGCGATACCAATAGTATTTTGCTCATAAATATATTTTACTACACTATTATCTTTAAACAACATAAAGATATAATCTATGTGACAGATTGTCTCAGATTTTCTATGGTGACATCAGAGGGACTCGAACCCTCGTTAACAATTTAAGAGACTGCTGTCCTGGCCGCTAGACGATGATATCTTAAATATTCTTTTTAAATTGGTGGTGCCAAAAGGTACTGCCCCTTTGCCTACAGGTTAAAAGCCCGCAGTACTACTTTTATACGATGGCACCATTTTTTGGTTGAAACGGAAGGATTCGAACCTTCACTGCAAGGACCAAAATCTTGTGTCCTACCATTAGACGACGCTTCAATATAATACATGGTAGGGGCAAATGGAGTCGAACCATTCTAAACTTGTTTTACAGACAAGCGCCTAACCGATAGGCTATACCCCCAACTTTAATATTAATGGTGGACACTGTAGGGATTGAACCTACAACCTCCGCCATGTAAAAGCGGCACTCTAACCATTGAGCTAAGTGTCCTAAACTAATATTAGGCGAATATATTTCACATTCGTATAACTTGATACCTTATTAGAAAAATGATTTATGGCATCTTATAATGAGAAAGATTTCAATAGTAAAATAACTGAAAAGACATTTATATTATTTATTATTATAAATCTATTTTTATTTTATTTTCAATTATTTTACTATTGAGAATCTTTCTCATTATAAAACATTATTTTAAAAAATAAATTAAAAAAAATCAAATTGAATAACTATTTGATTTTAAAAAAACCGCCATAAGCTTGCTTTATTTTTGTTACATATATAAAACTTAAAGGGTCTATTTGCTTAATTGTTTTAATTGTTTTTTCTGTTTCATAGGTGGAAACTATTATCGATAAAATAACTTTGTTTTCTTTCGAATACGCGCCTTTAGAATTTATTATTGTTATTCCGTGCGGTATCAATTTTATCATGGCATCAATTTTATCTTGTGCGGAAATTATTTGAATTTGTTCTTTTTTATTTTGAGGAGATATAACATCAATAATTATGGCGTATAAAATAACAAAAATTAGGGCAAATATTAAACTTAAAATAGCATTTAGAAAATTATTATATTTAAAAAAAGCAAAAATTGTAAATAAAATAGCAACGGTTGCGTTTGTTATTATTGAGTAGTAACCGATATTTTTTGCTTTTCTTGATGCTAAAAAATAATTTATAGTCGCCATCCCACCGCTGCTTGCATTTAATGAAATTATTATTGAATTTGTTATTCCACTGCAACAAGCGGCAAGGATAGCTCTCGTCAATAAACCACTTGTTTGATAACAAACCCCATTGTATTCAATAATATTAGCTATTTGTAAAGCAAAATTATTAGCAAATTGAAAATCTAAGCAAATAAACATATTAGCAAATATTACAAATATTGTTGTTAGTAAACCAAATTTAAATCCAAAAAAGTAGAAGGCTATTATAAAAGATGGTATGTTTAAAATATTGTCAACGATCGAAAAAGTTGAATAGAAATCAAATTTAAAAATACTATTTATAATTGAGGAAATTATCGTAGATAATCCACTTATGCCAGTTGGTAATATAAAAATAGCGTTTTCTATTTTTGGCGCTATAAATACTTTATATTCGAAAGCAGAAATGATTGCGCAAAAGAACATTATAGCGATATTAATAAAATATTCTACGATTGTATTATTCTTAATTTTAAATTTCATGTGTTCTTTTATAATATTATTAAATATAATAATAACAAATGTTTATTTCTTATTGATTTTTGTAATATATAAATTAGATGTAAAAAAAGATGATTGCAAAATTGGTTAATTTTATACGAGAAACTACATGGTTACAGCCATTACTTGTTTCGATGATGATATTTTGTGCTATATCAATGATTCCATTAATTTCTAAAACTTTTATAAATACTTTTTTAATGCCAAGAGATACAGATATTTTTTATCGAAGATATGACAAAAAAATTAGTGGTGTTGATGAAATAATGCATAATTTTATTTCTTACGAAAAAGATCGTTTAAGATTAAAAAATGTACACGACGCTTCATTATTTGAGCAGAAAATTCCCACGGATCAATTTAAATATTTTCTTTTATTTTTAGATAAAGGAAACGCGTTAGCTCGCGATTTTGCTAGGAGTTTTTATGATATTTTAGGTTCTAGAGGATCCGATAATAGAAAAATAATACTCTATACGGTTTACGTTGATGATGATAAAGATGCTTTTACTAAATTATTTTTGAATAATAAAAAGTTTTTTGAAAAAGTACGTGATGTTGCAAAAAAGAATGATGATGTAATTAGAGAATTAATTAGTTTAAAAATCGTTGACGGTATAATGAATCCAGATTGTTTTAATACCCCTCTTCTTTTGTTAATTAATTTTGATAAAAAAGATGCAATTTCTGTTTATTTTGATGTGAAAGGCTCAGATAATTTTGAAAGAGTAAAATTTTTATATGATTGCTGGAATAACGGCTAAATTTTTTTTATAACACAAATAAATGTTTTTCCATATTTGTAATTTTTAATAAGGCAATCAGATAATTCTAAAAAATTTAAAATAAAAGAAGATTCGAAAATAAAAATAAATTTATTTTTTAATAAGTTATTTTGTTTGAAAAAACCAAATATTTCCAAATATTGTTTTTTTGAAAAATTATAAGGCGGATCTACAAAAATAACGTCAAATTTTATTTTTTGTTCTTTAAAATATCTACAAGAACTTAAAAAATTTTTTTTTATTACGATTGCATTTTTTATATTTAAATTTACTAAATTTTTTTTTATTATTTTTGTCGCTTCATAATCGTAATCAACAAAATAGATAGCTTTTGCCATTCGTGACGCCGCTTCTATGCCGACAGTGCCACAACCAGCGAACAAATCTAGAAATATTTTATTTTTAATATTTTTTTCTGGTATAATATTAAAAATTGCTTCTCTAACAATGTTTTTAGTTGGCCTAATATTATTTCTTTTTATTAGTGAGATGTTTTTACCACGATAAATGCCAGCAATTATTTTTGTTGTTTTCATATTTTTATATTTTAATTGAAAATTGAGTTTTGAATTATTTGCGGTTTGTTAGTTTTAGTTTGTTAAAAAAATATATTTAGAGTTTGCATAAGAGTTATAAAAAAATGAATTTGTTTAAATTTAAGAAAAAATTATGAGAAAATTTAATGTTTTAAAAGATAATAGTAGCAAAAATATAAAAAGAACAAACACAGCCGGTGTTACTATATTTGCTTTTGGTGGTTTAAATGAAGTTGGAAAAAATGCATATTGTATTGAAACCAATAAAACGATAATAATAGTCGATATAGGGATAAAATTTCTTAAAATACGTGACGATTTTATAAAATGTACCGTTCCGGATATAAAATATTTAAATTTTGTTAATAAAGTTAAAATACTTGTTATAACGCACGGCCACGAAGACCACATAGGTGGAGTTTTATTTTTAATAAAAAATACAAATATTTCTATTATTTACGCACCTAAATTAGTCGCGGAGTTAATACGTCATAAAATTAAAATGTCTCGTTTTAAAGGACGTGTAGCTATAGTTGAATATGATAGTCATTCGCAATTTAACTTTCAGAATAAAGAAATAAAAATATCCTTTTTTAGCGTAACTCATTCGATACCGGATTCATTTGGAGTTATTATTGATACCGTTGATGGTCGGATAGCAACAACAGGAGATTTTAAAATTGATTTGACTCCAATAAATAACGCTAATATTGAATTAAATAAAATAGCCTATTTAGGAAAAGAAAAAGTTGATTTACTATTAAGCGATTCGACGAATGCCGCGATAGATGGGTATACATCAAGCGAAAAAAATGTTTATCAATCACTCAATAATATTTTTTGTAAAACTAAAGGCAGAATTATCATAACTACTTTTAGTAGTAGTATTTTTCGAATTCAACAAATTGTCTCGATAGCACACAAATATAAAAGAAAAATAGCTATCGTTGGTAGATCAATGGAATTTTCTGTTGCCATAGCCTTAAAACATAGTTATATGGATATGGGTAGAGCAGAAATTATTAGTGTTGATGAAATCGATAATTTCAGATCAAGTGAAATATGTATTATCTGTACAGGTTCGCAAGGAGAAGAAAAATCGGCCCTAAATAAAATAATAAATGGTAAAAATAAAATACATATTATGCCTGGTGACACAATAATTTTCTCGTCTGGAACAATTCCAGGAAACGGTGAAGAAATAGAAAAAGTTATGAACAGCTTATCGCGTTTTGGGGCAAATATTTATACAAATGATATTGCTCAAATACATAGCTCTGGTCATCCAAGTAAACAAGATTTGATGTTAATGCTAAAATTGTTTAAGCCAAAGTTTTTTATGCCGGTTCATGGGGAATATTATATGCTTTGCGAACATGCTCGTGTTGCTTCGCTAATGGGCATTAAAAAAGAAAATATTTTTGTTTTGAATAATGGTGATTCCTTAATATTAAAGCAACATAATATTCATCAAGGAAATACGATGCCAATATCGCCTTTGTTTTTGGATGATGATTTTAATATTGTTACGGGCAATATTATTTTTGAAAAAGATGTCATAAGAATGCATGGGGTGATTGTTGCCATAATTTTTGTTTCACAAGATATTTCTAATTTTAAAAAACCGTTTTTTTTTATAAAAGGGGTCGTTTTAAATAACGAAGAATATTTTAAGAATAGAGTTTTTTTAGAAATTAAAAGTAATATGAGCAATTTTTTAAAGAAAACAAATGACCAAATAAAAAAAATGGTTATATCTTTAATAAATGATATTGTTTCGCAGATAACATTAAAAAAACCGTTAATAGTGCCAGTTATTTTAACAAAATAATTTTTATGGAGAAAAAAAGAATGCGATTAATTAGCGCGATAAAACCAACAGGGATCTTAACTTTAGGTAATTATATAGGCCTTATTAAAAATTTAGAAAAAATCCAAAATGAATTTGATGAAATTTTTATTTTTATTGCCGATTTACACGCTTTAACTTTTCCTATTGATCCAAAAATTTTGGAAGAAAATAGCAAAAAAATAGCTGCTTTTTTTTTAGCGAGTAATTTAGATATGAAAAAAACTATTTTATTTTTGCAAAGTGATGTTCCTGAACATTCAGAATTAAATACCATTTTGCAAAATTTTTTATATATTGGCGAAATGAATAGAATGACACAATTTAAGCAAAAAGCAAGAGAGGGTCAGAAAAACAATTTAAGTTTAGGTTTTTTTGCTTATCCATCTTTAATGTGCGCAGATATTGTTTTGCATAACGCAAACGTTGTGCCTGTTGGTGATGATCAAATTCAACATATCGAATTAACACGCAAATTGGTTGAGCGTTTTAATAATCGATATAACAAAAATATTTTTGTATTACCAAAAGCCGAAATAAATGATATAGGTTATAGAATAATGGATTTAAAAAATCCATTGGTAAAAATGAGCAAAAGTTCATCGCAAGCAGGAACGATATCAATAGACGATTCTGACGATATTATTCGCAAAAAAATAATGAGCGCTGTAACCGATAGCGATTCAAAAATAAAATATGATGTCAAAAATAAGCCGGGGATATCAAATTTATTAGTTATATATGCGTCATTAAAAAAAAAAGATTTGAAAAAATGTGAGGAGTATTTTAAAAATTATAAATATTCTGAATTTAAGCGAGAAGTAGCTAATGCCGTCGTTGAAGAATTATCGCTTTTTAGAAAAAAATATATGAAATTTTTGCAAGGTAATAAATATATTACCGATGTTTTGCATAAAGGTTCTGAAAAAGCAAGATTAGTAGCTAGTAAAACGTTAAAAAAAGTTAAAAAAATTATAGGTTTTTATGGAAAAAAATAAAAAATATTTAATTGTTTGTGATTTGGACGGTACGTTATTGAATAATAATAAAGAAATACCAGTGTCAACGGTTAACTATTTTAAAAAATTAAATCAAGAAGGGCATATTATTGTGTTAGCAAGTGGCAGGCCGACAAATAATATTTTATTTTTTTATAAAATGATCGGTTTAAAAACGCCAGCGATAGCTTTTAATGGACTACATACTAGATTTGCTAATAGGAAAGATGATATTAAATTTTTCTTTAATAAAAAAAATATTATTCAAATTTTAAAAACGTTAGAAAAAAAAATAAAATTGAAAAATATTTTTTTTTCAACAGAAGATTGCATTTATGCAGTTAACGATCGCGATACTCCGCGTTTTTGGAAATCAAATATGAAAAATTTATTTTGTCCGGTAGATGAAATTTTGAAAAATGATGTTATGAATTTTGTCATTGAATTAGAAGATAAAGTAAATGATAAGAAAAAAATAGAAGAATTATTAAAACATTTTAAACAAAATAAAATTTGTTTTTGGGTAGGAAAATACGATGGTTTTGTAGAAATTTATGATACTGTTTGTAATAAGTATAAAGCAATAATGAATATCGCGAAAAAGTTAAATATTAATGAAGAAAATATATTAGCTTTTGGAAACGATCTTAACGATATTGAATTTTTGAAAAATTTGAAATATGCCTATGCAATGAAAAATTCAAGCGATTATATAAAAAAGCATAGTCACTTAACAACCAAATTTGACAATGATAATTTAGGCGTCGAAAAAGAGTTAAATATTATTCTAGCAAATTCAAAATAGCCTTTTCTTTGTCTCCAATGTCAGCAGTGTATGTTTTGTTGGATAAATAATTTAAAAAAGGATCTTGGATTTTTTTAAATTTAATTTTATATGCATGTAAAAATTGTGAATTATAATTAAATTTTTTATTAAATAAATGATTTTTTTTAAAGTCACCATATTTTGAATCACCAACAACAGGAAAACCTATCGATGATAGGTGCACTCTTATTTGATGAGTTCTTCCAGTAACTAAAATTACCTTTATAAATGTAAAATTTTTAAATTTTTTTAAAATTTGGAATTTTGTTATTGCTTGTTTACCGTTTTTAAAATCAATTTTTACGGTATTATTTAGTTTTTTAAGCGGTTTATTAATTAAACCGTTTTTGTTATTTAATGCACCAAAAACTAACACTAAATAATATTTTTCTATTTTTCTATTTTTAAAAATATCTTTCATTATTTGGGATGTTTTAATATTTTTAGCAAATATAATTATGCCGGATGTATTGTAATCTAAACGGTGACATAAAACAGGTTTAAATAAATTTAGATTGTTGTTTTCTTTTTTATTTAAAACATAATAGATTGCTTGATCAATTAACGATATATTATCGTTTGTGACGTTATCGTGACTTAATATTTTTTTAGGTTTGTTAATTATTATTATGTTGTTATCTTCGTAAATTATATTTAATTGATTATTGGCATTTTTTAAGGCGAAAGTTTTATGAATCTTTTGTAATTGTTGTTCGCTAACAAATATTTTTAAAATATCATTTTCCTGAATGACATATGTTTTTTTTATTTTTTTGTCGTTAACCAATATTTTCTTTTTGCGAAATATTTTTTCAATGAAATTTAAAGATGCATTGTTAAGAAATTTTTTTATATATTTTAAAATTGTTTGCCCACTTTCTTGACTAGAAATTTTTATTTCTTTCATATTTTGGCTTTTAATTTTAAAAAACTTTTTTTGCCTTTTTTAAATAAAATTCCAGCACAAAGTTCTTTAAAGGTAATAACGTGATTAATATCGCTTATTAATGTATTGTTTATAAAAATGCAGTTTTGTTTTATTAAAAATTCTCCGCCTTTCTCGTTTGGACACAGATTTAATAAAACCAAAATCTTTTTTAACGTTATATCTGAATTAACATCGATTATTTTTTCCGGCGCGTATGAAAAATCTCTTTTTCGAAAAATATTTATAGCTGTTTTTTCAATTTTTTTGGCTATCTTTTGGCCGTGTACTAATTTTGTTAATTCGTAGGCTAAAATCATTTTAAGTTTGTTTATATTTTCTTTTTTTTGATATTTTTTAATTTCATTTAAAGGGATAAAAGTCAACATTTTTAAATATTTAACTGTTATTTTGTCGTCTATATTTCGCCAATATTGATAAAAATCAAATGGCGAAGTTTTTTTAGGATCTAACCAAATCGCTCCGTTTTCCGTTTTTCCCATTTTTTTCCCATTTTTATCAGTAAGAAGTTGGGTTGTTATAACGCCATTTTTTTTATTAGTTTTTTTGTATATTAAATCAATCCCGCCAATCATATTACTCCATTGGTCGTCCCCACCTATTTGCAAATTACATCCATATTTAGTTGATAAAACATAAAAATCGTAGGATTGTAGGATTAAATAATTAAATTCCAAAAATGTTAAGCCGGTTTTTAAACGCTGTTGGTAACATTTTGCTCGTAACATATCATTAATTAAAAAATATGGTCCAACATCTCTTAAAAAATTAATAATATTAAGTGGTAAAATCCATTTTTTATTGTTTACAAAAATAACTTTATTTCCGATAATGCGCTGTATTTGTTTTTTTATTTTATTACAATTGTTATCAATTTCTTCTTGTCGCATAATACGACGCATTGAGTTTTTATTGCTTGGATCGCCAATGTAACCTGTTCCGCCGCCTAATAAGATAATGGCCTTATTATTATTTTTTTGTAAATGTATTGTCATTATTAAAGAAATAAGATGACCAACGTGTAATGAATCTGCTGTCGGATCAAAACCAATATAAAAAACAGCTTTTCCGGAATTTATTAAGTTTTTGGTTTCGTCGTCATTTATACATTGAGCTATTAACTTTCGCTTCCCTAATTCTTCATAAATATTCATGTTAATCAATTTCCAATATTTTTTTATTTTTAATTATCAATTTTTTACTATCAATGTTTTTAAATTTTTCTTCTGATTCGTGCGTTACCAAAATTACTATTTTTTTACTCATTAAATCGATTAAAACTTTTTGTAATTTTGTTTTGCTTTCAATATCTAAATTGTTAAATGGCTCATCAAGTAAAATAATATTATTATCTTTCAAAAGAGCTTTGCTTATTATAATTTTTTGTTTCTCACCAGTTGACAATTGAGAAGGATTTTTGTTTAATAAGCCATTTATTTCAAATAATTTTACTATTTTATCAATTTTTTCTTTTATTTGTTTATCGCTATATTTGCAAATTTTTAAAGCAAAAGCTAAATTCTCGTAAACATTTAAGTTGGTGTATAAAAAACGATTTTGGGTAACAAAAGTTATTTTTCTTTTTTGTGTTGGAAGATCATTAACTATTTCGTTGTTTATTTTTAATATTCCACTTGTTGATTTTTCTAAACCAGTTATTATTCTAAATAAAGTAGTTTTACCTGAGCCGTTTCCTCCTTTTAATATATAAAAGCCATTTTTTTCAATTTTTAAATTAACATTTTCAAATATTACTTTGTCATTAAAAATTTTATTTAAATTAATAAGTTCAATTTTCATTATTTTGTTTTAGGTAACGATTGCAAATATAAAGCAAAATTTTTATAAAAACTTAATCTATATTATAATTATAAAAATCAAAAAAATTTTTAGAAATTTATGAGTAAAAAGAATAATTTTGTTGTTATTATTTCAGGCCCTAGTGGCGTTGGAAAAGGCACTATAAGAAAAAAATTAATTAATATTAAAGAGTTAAATTTAGGTTTTTCGGTTTCTTATACAACACGTAAAATACGAAAAAATGAAATTCCTGGCGTTGACTACTATTTTGTTGATAGGAAATCTTTTGAAAATGCAATTAGAAATAATGAGTTTTTAGAATACGCTGAATTTGTTGGTAATTATTATGGTACCAGTAAAAGAGTTGTTGATGATCTTTTAAGTAAAGAAAAAAACGTTTTATTAGAGATAGAAATAGAGGGTTTTAAACAAGTAATGAAAAAAAGCGATGGAATTGATATTCTATCTTTTTTTATAATGACGCCAAATTTGGATGAATTAAAAAGTCGTATAAGAAAACGTTCATCCGAAGACGAAAAAACGGTTAAAAATCGTTTATTTAGAGCCAAAGAAGAAATAAAATATAAAAATAATTTCAATTATATTATTGTCAATAATAATTTAGATGATTCTGTTAATAAAATAGCACACATAATTCAGGAATATATAGCAAGTAGAAATTAAAAAAACAGTGTTTTTAGTAAATGTTTTGATCGAAATAAAAGCAAACCATTTGAACCGCCCTTTTACTTATATTTATAACTTAAATCGTGTTATAAAAATAGGCATTAGAGTTGTTGTCCCGTTTCAAAAACGTTCTGTTATCGGTTATGTAATTGGTTTGAAAAACTACGAAGGTAATATTAAAACGTATGAAAAAAAAACTGGATTTAATGTTTTGCCGATTATAGATGTTTTAGATGACGTACCAATTTTAAACAAAGAGTTGTTCGATTTATCAAAGGAAATAGCCGATTATTATCTTTGTCCAACAATAAGCGTTTTACAAACAATGCTGCCGGCAAGTTTGCGCCCAAATTCAGCAAGTTTAAGAGCGCCAAAAATAAGTTATGAAAAATACCTAATTATTAACAAAAACGTTAATCAATCCCTTTTTAAATTAACTCCAAAACAATTATTTGTTCTTGATTTGATTAATAAAAGTGAAAAAATTCAAAAAAATAAAGTAAAACAAAATTCAGTAATTAAAAAGTTATTGCAATTAGATTTAATAAAAGAAATAAGTGTTGAAAAAAAAAGAATAAAACAAATAATTGATTTTAATTTTGAAAACAAAAAAAAAGAATTAACCGAAGAGCAAAACCAGGCAATAAATAATATTTTGAGTAGTAGTAATAATGTTACCTTATTAGAAGGCGTCACTGGCTCTGGAAAAACAGAAATTTATTTATCAATTAGTAAAAAAGTTATTTCGTCTGGAAAAAGCGTCCTTGTTTTGGTTCCGGAAATTTTTTTAGTAGAGCCGATGGTTCGCTATTTTAAAAGAGATTTTAATGAAATCGCAATTTTCCATAGTGGATTAACACCTGCTGAAAAATATGATGAATATCGTTATATTGCTAGCGGCAATATTAAAATAGTTATCGGAACAAGAAGTGCTATTTTTGCCCCATTATCAAATATTGGATTAATAATTTTAGACGAAGAGCATAGTGATTCTTATAAAAATAACAAAACGCCATTTTACGACGCTCATAAAATAGCATTAATGCGCTCAAAAAAAAACAATAATGCTTTGGTTATATTTGGTAGCGCAACACCATTATTAGAAACGAGGATTAAGGCAGAAAAAGGAATTTTTAATTATGTAAAATTATCAAAACGTGTTAATTCTCTGCCGTTGCCAAAAACATATATAGTAGAAATTCAAAAACAGCAAGAATTATCTATAATTTCGGATTTTCTTTATACAAAAATTAAAGAAAAAATTTTAAATAAAGAACAAATTATTCTCTTAATGAATAGAAGAGGTTTTTCAACATCCGTTGTTTGTAATGAGTGTCATAAATTTTTAAAATGTTTAAAGTGTGGTGTATTGTTAGCTTTTCATAAATCTGAAAACATTTTAAAATGTCATAATTGTGGTTCTTATGTATCTATACCGACGTTTTGTGATAACTGCAGTTCAAAAGATTTTGTTAAACTGGGCATCGGAATAGAAAAAATAGAAGAAAGTTTAAAAGCAAAATTTCCAAATTCTTCAATAGCCAGATTAGATAGCGACATTAATAACAATGCAAAATCACGTATCGCTAATAAAATTATTCGTGATTTTTATGACAAAAAAATAGATATTTTGCTAGGTACACAAATGATAGCCAAAAGTTATGATTTTCCGAATGTAACATTGGCCGCGATTATTTTAGCTGATATTGGTTTTTCATTGCCTAGTTTTAAAAAAAATGAAAATATTTTTTCGCTTATAACACAAACAATCGGTAGGAGCGGGAGGTCAAACAAGATCGGAGAAGCTGTAATACAAACTTTTTCGCCAGAATATTATGTTATTAAACAAGCATGCAAGCAGAATTATAATGCTTTCTTCAAAGAAGAAATGCATGTTCGGAAAATCAATCAATTTCCGCCATATGTTTACATTATTGTAATGACCATAAGAGGGAAAAACGAAAATGCTGTTTGTAACGTTAGTAAACAAATTTTCAATGAATTAGTAGAAAAAAATTTTAAAGATACAACTATTTTACAGCCAGTAATACCACATATTCCTTTAGAAAATAAAAAATACTTACGAAAAATAATAATTAAGTATAAAAAAGATAATAGTGTTAAAGAGTACATTAAAAAAAATATAGTCGATTCTTTTAATAAAAATATGTCAGTTTTTTTATCAGTAGATGTTGACAGTGTTGATTTTTAGTTTTTAATTTATGCATTTAGTTTTTGTTTTGGCTAAAAATATTATAATTAATACTAATTATGTTTAAATATAGTAATGTCGATTATGCTTGCTTATCTGAAAAAGGAAATGTTAAATTATCCAACGAAGATGCTGCTTGTATTATAAGGAATAAAAGCGGTGATATTTTGATGGTTGTCGCAGACGGCATTGGTGGGCAAAATAGAAGCGATTACGCGAGTAAAATGGTTATTGATTATTTTTCAAGCGTTTTTCAAAAAAAAAATAGTTTTTTTAATAATTTTTTTGCAAAACGATGGTTAACATCGCAAATAAAAAAGGTTAATAAAATTATTTTTCAGTTGTCAAAAAAATCTAAAATTTATTATGGTATGGGGACAACAGTGGTTGTGGCATTAATTCGAAAAAATAAAATAATTATTATTAATGTTGGCGATTCGCGAGCGTATTTATTTGATAGTCACACTAATACATTGTGTTTATTGAGCAAAGATCATGATTTTTTATCTGCTTCAAATGTTTTAAAAAATAAAAGCGATTCTGAAAAAGAAAAGTATAAAAATGTGATTTTAAATGCTATTGGCGTGTATTCATATATTGATCCGTATTGTAATGTTATAAAAGCAGATAAATTTCAGCTTTTATTATGCAGCGATGGTTTAACAAAAACAATTGAGGAATCAGAAATTATTAATATTTTAAGTAAAAAAAGCAGCGCTGCTTTTATTACGAGGGATTTAATAAATAGCGCCAATAAAAACGGCGGTATTGACAATATATCAGTGGCTTATTGTTTTCGAGGATAAATATAAAATTAGAATATGATTAATAAAATTAATAAAGTAATTAATGGCCGTTATCGAATAATTAATTTTATTACGCACGGAAGCATGACAAGTATTTACGATGCTTTAGATATTATATTCAAAAGACGAGTAGTTATCAAATTTTTAGATGACGAAAAAAATTTAGATTATATTGTTAGTAGCGCTAAAATAGCGTTTAAGTTAAATAGTGATTTTGTTATAAAAATATATGAGTTGGGTATTTATGAAAATACTTTTTATATTGTTTTGGAATATATTAACGGTATTACATTAAGACAGTTTATTGAAAATAATCAAAAAGATGACAAAAAAAAATTTTTAGAAAAATGCAATATTATAATAAAAATTTGCGAATCATTAAATTTTATTCATAAAAATAGCATTATTCATAGAGATCTTAAACCAGATAATATCTATTATTTGCCAGATAAAACAATTAAGATAAATGATTTTGATATGTCAATAGATATTGTCGATAAAAATAAAACAGCTTTAAAATTATCAGGAAGCGCTTATTATGTAGCCCCAGAAAGTGTGCGTTTTGAAATGGTGAGCTTTTCAAGTGATATTTATGCTTTAGGTATGATTATTTATGAATTATTTTTTAGTATATTTCCATTTTTTGGCAAAAAAAATATTGCAGAAGTAACAATCGAGCAAATAAATAAAGAAATAGAGCTGAATAATTCACTATTGCCGACAGAAATTATCAATATAATGCGTAAAGCGATGAATAAGAATTATTTTGAGAGATATAAAAAAGTTGAAGATATAAAAAAAGACTTGGAGGAATATTTGTCACAATGTTGATTTCTCCTAGTTTGCTTTCTGTTGAAAGAAAAAAAATAGCTCTTATTGTTGATGAATTAATTAATTTAAAGGTTAAATACATTCATATTGATGTAATGGATAAAGGCTTTATTGGCCATACAGCAATAAAAATAAGTGATTTTAAAAAAATTAGTGGTAAAAAAATTAAATATGGCATTCATTTGATGGTCAATAATCCGCGTAAATACGCTAAGAAATTTATCGCTTTAGGCGCTAAAACAATTATTTTTCATTATGAATCTTTTTCAAATAACATGTCTATTGCAAAATTTATAAGCGATTTGCACGTTTTGAATGTTAAAGTCGGTATCGCTTTTAAACCTAATACAAAAATTGAAGACGCATTTTTTTTTATTAAAATGGTAGATATCGTGTTAATTATGACTGTTGAACCTGGAAAAGGCGGACAAACATTTAATAAAAAAATGCTAAAAAAAATAAAAATTTGCTCCGAATACATAAAAAAGAACAATTTAAAAACGTCGATCGAAGTTGATGGCGGTATAAATAATAAAACTTGTATTGAGTGTTGGAAAAACGGGGTAAATATACTAGTTATTGGATCTTATTTATTTAATGGCGCGAGCATCAAAAAGCAAATTGATTCAATATCAAATATATATAGGGAATTTAAAAATTTTAAAATATGAAAATTTTATTAAAAAACGCGCGAATTTTAACGTTAAAAAATGACAAAATAATTGATGGTGATATTTTAATAGAAAATAATTTAATTGTTAAAATACAAAAAAAAATAGTATCCTCTGTTGACAAAATAATTGATTGTAAAAAAAATGTTTTGATGCCCGGCTTTAAAAATGCCCATTCACATTCGGCAATGACTTTTTTACGTAGTTATGCTGATGATTTGCCTTTAGATGAATGGCTACAAAAAATTGTTTTTCCAACTGAAAAAAACTTGCGAGAAGAAGATGTTTATTATTTAAGTAAATTAGCATTTTTAGAATATATATCAAGTGGTATAACCGCTTGTTTCGATATGTATTATTTTCCAGATGCCATAAAAAAAGCTAGTAATGATATCGGCATGCGAACAGTTGTATTATTTTTGCTTGAAAATCCAAATGTAAAATTCAATAGAATAAAAGAAAAAATGTTTTTATACAATAATGATAACGATAATGTTACAGCTTTATTAGGGTTTCATTCAGAATATTTGACATCCAAAAAACAATTAGAAAAAATCAGAGTTTTTGCAAAAAAATTAAAGACTCCGTTATATACACATTGTTGTGAAACATCCAAAGAAGTTGAAGGTTCATTGCAAAGACATGGATTAACGCCTGTTCAATTTTTTGAAAAAATAAATATTTTTGAACATGGAGGCGGTATTTTTCATGGTGTATTTTTAAACAAAAAAGACATGGAGATTTTAGGTAAAAGAAATGTTTTTGTTTGTACCTGTCCATGTTCTAATTTAAAATTGTCTAGCGGAATAGCTGAAGTAAAACAATTGTTAAAAAACAAGGTCAATGTAGCAATTGGCACAGATGGACCAGCAAGCAATAATGGTTTAGATATGTTTAGAGAAATGTATTTAGTTTCCGTTTTGAGTAAATATAAAGAGCGCGACCCGGCAAGCATTAGCGCTTTTGAAATATTAAAAATGGCTACGGTTAACGGGGCAAAAATGTTAGGTTTACAAAAATCCTTGTATTTAGAAGAAGGGAGTTTTGCCGATATAATAATGCTTGATATCAAGCAGCCAGATATGCAGCCAGTAAACGATATAATTAAAAATATAGTTTATAGTGGCAACAAATTGGATATAAAGATGACAATGATAAATGGGAAAATACTATATTATAATAAAAAATTTTATTTAAGTGAGAACGTAAATCAGATATACAAAAAATGTCAAAAAATAACTGATAATTTGAAAAAAATGGTGAAAATAAAAAATTGCTAAAAACTTTTAATTATGCATAAAATCGAAGAAAAATCATTTGGCCGCGAATTAGTAGCGGCTATAGAAATATGTGAAGATATTATCAAAATCGTTATTGGTTATGAATATAGTGGCGATATACTTGTAATTTATAAAAAACAAGAGCCAATAAAAACCAATATTCAAACAGATGAAGAATTCCAAAATTTTGATAAAAAAGAAATATTTACAGTTTTAAAAAAATTTTTGGATATAAAAGACAGTAATTTTAAATTAAAAATTAAAATAAATAAAGCTGTGATTATTTTGCCATCTATTGATTTAAAAATTTTTGAAATTGCCGAAAAAAAGCCAGTTTCTAATTTAAAAAAAATAAGTTTTAATGATATGGAAAATATTATTAATTCAATTAAAGAAACATTAAATAATGATCAAGAACATAAAAACTATCGCATAGTGGATATTATACCGATATTATTTAATTACGATACTGGTTGTTCTAAAAATCTTCCGATCAATGTTATGAGTGATTTTTTGGAAGTAAAAACTTCTGTACAAATGTTGCCAACGGCAATTATTAATAATTACGATAATTTAATGAAAAAAGTTACCAATTACAATACTTTTTTTAGATATGACTATTTAGCAGCTTCACAAGCAATAGCATTTGCATTAAAAGATAAGAAAGATTACATTTGTATTAATGTCGAAAAATATAAAACTTTTATAAATATCGTATCTGGTGGAATAGTTGTATGCACAGATTATTTTGCTTTTGGAAGTCATCAATTAATTAAGAGTGTGTCAACCGAATTTGAAATAGATGATATTAAAGCAAAAAAATTATGTTCTTTTTTTGGATTAGATAAAAGAGTTTTGTCTTTTGATCCGGTTATTTTAAATCGCGTTTTAAATGATAATAGTAATATTGAAAAAAAATATAAATTAAGCGATTTGAACAAAATAATAGAAAAATATTTTAATAACTTTTTTTTCTTATTTGATAGCCATATAAAAAAAATATTAGAAAAATACGGAAACAAATTCAGTAATTTTATATTTTTAGAAAGCGATTTTAAAATTTATGGATTTTTTGAATATATTAAAAATATGTATAAAGACTATAATGTCGAAAAAATTAAGTCTAATATTTTTGGCGCGAGAGATGATGCTTTTTTAAAATGTGTAGGCGCTATTTTGGCCGCTAACAACGATTATAACTACAAAAATTTTGCGCAACAAAAGAATAAAAAAAATAAAATATAATAAAAGGTGCTAAGGATACAATGGAAAACGTAAAAAAGATTGTTGTTATTGGTGTTGGTAATGCTGGAAAAAATGTTATTAATTATATGCAATCTTTGTATTCAAATAACAGCCTGAGCGATATTTACAAAAATGGTATTGTTTTGTACATTATCGATACTGACAAAAATTCTATTAGTGAATCCAAAATTCAAAATAATATTTTTTTGAGCAGCCAAAATAATAAAGATTTAGATTCAGGAACGGCAGCAAATAGAGAATTAGCTATTAATATAGCCGAAGAAAACAAAGAGAAAATTCGTTCGATTGTTTGTGATTTTGATATCATTTTTGTCATTTCTGGTATCGGTGGCGGAACTGGTGGTGCTGTAGCAAACGTAATAACAGATATTTGTAAAGAAGAAAACAAAATATCAATATTAGAGGTTTTTAGACCTTTTGAATTTGAAAATAATCAAAAAAAAGAAAATTTTATATTTTTTTTAAAAAAAATACATCAAAACGCAAATGCAATTTCTGTTGTTTCAAACGAAAAATTAGTATCTTTAAACAATAACGATTCTGTAACTCAAGTATTTGAAAAAAGTTTTAAAATAGCTTTTAGCCATATAAAAACAATATTAGATTTATTATTGTTTAAACAAGGAATTATAAGTATTAGTTTTTTGGATATAAAAAATTTTTTAGGCAATTCTAACTTCATTATAATTAGTAACGCGTTTGGATATGATCAAACAAAATTATCGGATGCGATTGATGATGCTATTTTTTCTGACTTATTAAATTTAAACATGGGCGATGCAAAAAAAATTATTTGTTTAATTACTTGTCACAATGATATTTTTTTCAACAATATACGTAATTGTTTAGAGATGATTTATGATAGAATTGGAAAAATCGATAGTAAGCTTGTTGTATTAAACGACAAAAACCTTAAGAGCGGCGAGATTAATGTTAGTGTTATAGGAAATTATTTTGACGAATCTGCTACAAATGTTTATTTTAATGACGAAAAAGATCCAATAAAGATAAAAAATATTATTAATAGCATTGATAACATTATCGAAAAAAACAAAAATGAAGATATTAGCGAGAATGATATTTTACCATTTTTTATAAAAAATCCTTCTAATAAATATGGAAGTAAAAAATAAAAGATGAATTTTAAAGAATCGCTTTTTTTGCCAAAAACTGATTTTAAAATGAAAGGCAATTTGAATATAAATGAGCCAAACATTATTAAAAGATGGAATGAAAGAAAAATTTATGAAAATGTTTTAAAAAAAAATAAAGCGAATAAGAGTTATATTTTACATGATGGGCCACCATATGCAAATGGTAATATTCATTGCGGCCATATGCTTAATCGTTTTATAAAGGATTTTATTTTGCGTTATAAATCGATGTCTGGATGTTATACTCCTTTTATTTTTGGCTGGGATACGCACGGTTTGCCTATTGAAAATCAAGTGATAAAAGGTAATAAGAATTATAAAACGTTACCGCCAATTATTTTTCGAAAAGAATGTGAAAAATACGCTATTAATGAAGTCGCCAAACAAAAAGAACAATTAGAACGTTTAGGTTTATTTGGTGATTTAAATAACAGTTATTTGACCTTGGAAAAAGAATATGAAGCGAGGCAATTAGAAATTTTTAGAGATTTAGCAATAAACGGTAATATTTTTAGAGGTTTTAAACCTGTTTTTTGGAGTCCTTCAAGCAAAACAGCTTTGGCCGAATCAGAAGTAGAATATCACGATATAAAAGCAAAAACAATTTATGTTTTGTTTAGAGCAAAAACAACTGAAAAATTATTTAACAAAAATGTTTTTTTTATAATTTGGACAACAACTCCTTGGACAATCCCGGCAAATTTAGCAATTTGTGTAAATAAATGTTTTGTATATAGTTTGTTTGAAACTGATAAAGGTAATTTTATTTTTTTAAAAGAATTTAAAGATATACTTAAAAAAAAGTTTAATTTTCATAAAATCGACGCGATAAAAGACTATACTGGTTCAGAATTAGAAAATATAATAGTTGAACATCCATTATATAAAGATAAAACTTCTGTAGTTATTTTAGGAGATTTTGTTTCAAACGATGTTGGCACTGGTTGTGTGCATATAGCTCCAGGACATGGTTTAGACGATTATAATGTTTGCACTAAATACGGTTTAAAACCATATTGTCCTGTTGATGAAAATGGCGTTTTAGATGAAACTACCGGACAGTTTGCTGGTTTGTTTTATGAAGAAGCAAATGAAAAAATAATAAATTTTTTAGAGCAGAATGGCTTTTTAATGAAAGTAGAAGAAATAACACATTCTTATCCTCATGATTGGAGAACAAAAAAACCAGTTATTTTTCGTGCGACTCCACAATGGTTTTGCGAAATAAAATCGTTTAAGAAAAAAATATTAGAAAATATAGATAATGTCATTTGGCTGCCGGAATGGGGAAAAGAAAAAATGCAAATGATGATTGAAACACGACAAGATTGGTGTATTTCTCGGCAAAGATTATGGGGTGTTCCAATTATTATTTTTTATAATGAAGACGGCACGCCAATTATTGAAAGAAATGTTTTTGATAATGTTATTGAATTGGTAAAAAGATACGGTTCAAATATTTGGTTTGAAAAAGAAGCCAAAGAGTTATTACCAAAAAATTATAAAAACAGCCATTCGCCAAATGGTTTATTTTATAAAGAAACCGATATAATGGATGTTTGGTTTGATAGCGGCACAAGTTGGAACATATTGAAAGATAGACAAAAGTTTCCTGCTGATATCCTTTTGGAAGGCAGCGATCAATATAGAGGTTGGTTTAATTCGTCATTAATAATTTCAACTATTTCTGAAGGAATATCGCCATTTAAACGATGCATTGCACACGGTTTTGTTGTTGATAAAAATTTTGATAAAATGAGCAAGTCAAAAGGCAATATAATTGAACCAATAAATATTATAAATAAATATGGTGCAGATACGTTAAGGTTATGGGCTGGTATGATTGATTTTAAAAACGATGTTGTTATTTCTGAACCGGTATTAACAAAAGTATCCGAAGTCTATTTTAAAATTAGGAATACATTTAAATTTTTGTTAGGTAATATTAGCGACTTTAACTATGACAAAACAATGACTAGTGATGTTGAATTGGTTGATAAAGCTATTCTATTAAAATTAGAAGATGTAAAAAATACAGTAATTGATAATTTTGAAAATTTTCATTTTGTAAAAATTATTAATAAAATAGTTTATTTTATTAGCAATGATTTATCTAAATTTTATTTAAATTTTACAAAAGACATTTTATATTGTAATGAAAAAAACGACGTCAGAAGAAAGCAAATACAAAAAAATATAGTCGAGATTATTTCTGTTTTGATACGCTTGCTCACCCCAATAATTCCTTTTACAATGGAAGAAGTTAATGATCATTTTCATTTTAAAGAAAAAGATGATGTTATGCTTTATGATTTTCCAATAAAAACATATAAATATGTAAAGAATAAAGAATTATTAACTAAAGTTAGAAAATTAGATATTTTTATAACAAACATAAATCAAAAGATTGAACAAGCAAGAAAAGTAAAACTAATTAATACTTCGCAAGAAGCTGTTATATATATTAAATTATCAAATGATTTTAGCTTTATTAGAGATGACATTAGTTGTAGTGAATTAGCTAAGATTCTTGTTGTTTCTAATGTTATTTTTGATGACACAATTAAAGAAGAAATTATTGTGAAACGTTCGTCAGGTTTAAAATGTCCAAGATGTTGGAATTATGTCGATGTTCAAAACGCAAAAAATATCGATGGCAATTTTGTTTGTGAAAGATGTTTTGATGTTTTAAAAAAATGCGCGAACTATGGAAAGCAACAAGGTAATTAATGCAAAACAATTATCAGCGATAACGACAAATTCACAATATGTGCGTGTTATTGCTGGTGCAGGCAGCGGAAAAACATTTGTCTTAACAAATAGAATTATCTTTTTATTAAATAATTTGCACGTTAATAGTCAAGAAATATTAGTTCTCACTTTTACAAATAAAGCTTGTAAAGAAATTCGTAAGCGCGTCGAAAACGAAACTCATAAAGAAGTAAAAATTTTTACTTTTCACTCATTTTGCTCGTATTTTTTGTCATACGAAATAAATAACATCGGTATGGGCAATAACTTTACAATTTTAGATCAAGAAGATAAAAAAAAGCTGTTGAAAGATATAAAAAAAAAGATATATGGCGATAATCTAGATTATGCAAATATTGAAAAAAACATTTTAAAAGAAAGTTATTTTTTTGAAAAACATGGTGATAATTACAAATATCAAAAAATAACAGAAGAATACGAAAAACTAAAAAGGGCAAAAAATGCTTTAGATTTTGATGACTTGATTTTAAAAACTATTGACATAATGGAAAATTATCCAGACGTAAAACAAAAATGGGTTCAAAAATTTAAGTATATTTTGGTTGATGAATTTCAAGATACTGATATTTTTCAATTTAGATTAATAAAATCGTTTTGTAATAACAGCACTTCTTTGTATGTCGTTGGTGACCCGGATCAAACAATTTATGAATGGAGGGGTGCAGAGCAAGAAATTATTTTAGGCTTAGATAAGTTATTTAAAAACATTGAAACAATCATTTTAGATCAGAATTATCGTTCGTCAAAATCTATTCTTAAAGCCGCAAACAATTTAATAAAACACAATACAAAAAGAATAGCGAAGGATATGTTTACAGAAAAAAAAGACACAGAAAAAATAGATTTACGGATATTTAAAACGCGTCAGCAAGAAGCGGATTATATAGCAAGAAAAATAAATTTTTTAAAAGAAACTCAAAAGATAAGAAATTTTAATGAAGTTGTTATTCTTTTTAGAAGTGTTAAAAACGTTTTCCCTTATGAAAAAGCATTAAGTAAACAAAATATACCATATGTAATTATAGGTGGGCAATCTTTTTTTAAAAAGAAAGAGATTAAAAATATAGTGAGTTATATTAGATTAATATCAGATAACAATGACGATTTAGCTTTCGAATATATAATTAATACCCCAAAAAGAAAAATAGGCGATAAAACTTTGCAAAATTTAAAAAATGAATGTGAAAAATATAACGAAACATTTTTTAGTTATATTAAAAATATAAAGCGTTATAAAACAACAATTTCAAAACAAATTATTCAAAAATTAGCCTTTTTGGTTGAAGAAATTGAAAAAGTTAAAATAGAAATTGAAAAAGCTGAAATAGATGAATTACCAAGAATAATTAATTTTTTTTTGCAAAGCATTGGCTATTTAGAATATGTTCAAACTCTAACAAATAAAACAACAGTATTAAAAGATTTATTTTTTTTATTAAATATAGATATGCTAGATTTTTTAAAAAAAAATAATAGTAAAAATTTATCTATGTGGATTAGAGATAATATTCTTATTTTTTCACAAGATGAGTTAGGCGATAACAACGAATGCGTTTCGATAATGACAATTCATGCAACAAAAGGGTTAGAATTCGATTGTGTTTTTATCGCTGATATGTCGCAGACTGTTTATGCTAACATTAACAACGAAGAAGAAAGAAGAACGTATTATGTTGCATTTACAAGAGCAAAAAAAAAGTTATTTCTTTCTAGAAATGTTGAGTTTAATTTTGACGAATTGCCTTATATAGAAGAGTCTGGTTTAAAAATGCCTGAATTAGTTAAAAAAAATATTAAAGAAAATTTATATAAAAATAACGATTTTTTCGTAGAAAAATCGCATTTTAACCAACAATACTGTAATAATCTTTTTAAAAAGAACGATATTGTTATTCATAGTATTTTTGGGACAGGCGTGATTAAAGAAATAATAGATCAAAATTTTGTTCAAGTTTTTTTTGACAAATGTGGAAAAAATGGAATAACTTTAGTTTTAGAAAATGGAGCTATTAGAAAAAAATAATGCGTAATATAAAGTCAAAAGAAAGAATCGAAGAACTTTGTAAACAAATAAAAAAATACAATCAAGAGTATTATGAGCAAAATAACCCGTCTATTACAGATGCTGAATATGACAGCCTAATGGACGAATTAATAAATTTAGAAACGCGATATCCACAATTTAAATTAGATGATTCGCCAACAGATAAAGTTGGCGGCAGTGTTCAAACTGGTTTTCGAAAAATAAAACACCAGATCCCAATGTTATCCCTTGCAGATGTTTTCAATGAAGAAGAAATTCGCGCGTTTGATACAAGAGTTAAAAAGAGTTTGCATAATCCTGAAAATATAGAATATGTTGTTGAGTTAAAAATAGATGGATTGGCTATATCGTTGAATTATGAAGATGGTAAATTAAAAAATGCTGTTACTAGGGGTAATGGAATTGAAGGAGAAGTCGTGACCCAGAACGTAATTTTTGTTAACGGAATTCCATCAATTATTGATACAAAACAAAAATTAGAAGTGCGTGGGGAAATTTATATTTCGAAAAACAATTTAAAGAAATTGAACGGTGAAAGAATTAGAAAAGGCGAACCATTATTTGCAAACGCTAGAAATGCTAGTGCTGGTTCTGTGCGGCAGCTAGATCCAAAAGTAGCTGCAGAAAGAAAATTAGAAGGTTTTTGGTACTATCTTGTAAATCCGACGACATTTAACATTTATAAGCAAAGCGATGCTCTTGAATATATAAAAAAAATAGGTTTTAAAGTTAATGATAAATACAAAATATGTGCGAACGTAGATGAAGTTTTGGCTTATATAAATCAATATAAGACAAAACGTTTAAGCTTGCCTTATGATATAGACGGCATAGTAATTAAAGTTAATGAATTTAAATATTACGATTTAATAGGTTATACATCAAAAAACCCAAAGTGGGCAGTTGCTTATAAATTTCCGCCGAAAGAGGTTGAAACAACATTACGCAAAATTGTTTATAATATTGGAAGAACTGGAAAAATTACGCCGAACGCATTATTTGATCCGATACGTATTGCCGGTACCATCGTAAGAAAAGCATCTTTGCATAATGAAAATTTTATAATTGAAAAAAAAATTTTCATTGGACAAAAGATTATCGTTCGTAAAGCCGGAGATATAATCCCAGAAGTAGTAGGTTTAGCGTCTAACTCGTCAGTAATAAAAAATAATATTTTCAGAATGATTAACAAATGTCCTATTTGTAATTCTGAACTTATTAAGAAAAATTCCGTTCATTATTGTTTAAATGAAAAATGTGAAGCAAAACAAATAAGGAAAATTATCTATTTTGCCAGTAAAAATGCAATGAATATTAGCGGTTTAGGCGAAAAAATAGTGGAAGAATTGTTTAATTTAGGATTTTTAAGAACGGTAGTTGATATTTATAAATTAGAAAATTTCAAGGAAAAAATAATTGATATAAACGGTTGGTCAAACAAATCTTTTGATAATTTAATTTTATCAATAAAACAGTCTAAAAAAAATTCTTTAGAAAAATTATTAATAGGCTTTGGAATTCCAAGAGTAAGCAATAAAATTATAAATATTTTAATACATAAATATAAAAACATTAATGATTGGAAAAAATTAACATTTGACGAATTAATAAATATTAGAGATATAGGACAAATTGCAGCTGAAAATATTTGTGTTTTTTTTAAAGATCAAAAAAATTTATTAATGTTAGATGAATTGCAAAAAATTGGCGTTAACACTTCTTTCAATGAAATTGAAAAAAATAAAAATAATTTTTTTTATAATAAAAATGTTGTTTTAACAGGCGTTTTAAAAAAATATAGCCGTTTCGAAGCAACGAATATTCTTAAAAATAATGGCGCACAAGTTCAAACTAGCGTTTCTAAAAATACTGATATAGTTGTTTGCGGGGAAAAGCCTGGCAACAACAAATTAACAATGGCACAAAGTTTGAATATAATAATTATTAACGAAGAAGATTTTTTAAAAAAATTAGAAATATGAATGATACTTTAAGTGTTGATATAGAAAAAATAAAAAGTATTGCTAAAGAATATTTTTTAGATTTTGATGAAAAAAAAGACGGCGCTTTTTTTTTAGAAGAATTTAATATTTTTTTACACCAATTACATTTTTTTTTAAACGATAAAAATATTGACAATTATAAGCCAGCAAATTTTCCTTTTAAAATTTTTTTTCCATGCGCGTATTTGCGAGATGATATTGTTGAAGATATTGAAAATGATATTTTAAAAAATACTAAAAATAAAGTAGCTAATCAGATAAAAATACCAAAGGTTATTTAATGACAAATTATTTATCTTTAAGTATAAAAGAAATACATGAATTATTAGTCGAAAAAAAAATAACGCCATTATTGTTAGTTAATGAAGCAATAAAACGCGCTGAAAATAACGATTGTAACGCGTTTGAATATATCGACAAGGATGTTTTTGAAATAGCAAAATCGTTGGTCGAGCCAGAAAAAGATAATTTATTATGGGGCATGCCGTTTGTTATTAAGGATAATATTTCAACAAAAAATGTATTAACGTGTGCCAGTAGTAATATTTTAGATGGTTATGTGCCTATATTTAATGCCACAATTATTGACAAATTAATAAAAAAAAAGGCAATACCGATTGCCAAAACAACAATGGACGAATTAGCCTTAGGCGGTTCTGGAACAACAGGGCATAAAGGAGCAACATTAAATCCATACAATAACGAGCACATAATTGGCGGTTCTTCTTGTGGTTCGGCAGTTGCTGTTTCTGCCAATATAGTTCCGTTTTCATTAGGAAGCGATACGGGTGATTCAATTCGTAAACCTGCTAGTTATGCTGGAATAGTTGGATTTAAGCCAACTTGGGGTCGTATTTCTCGTTTTGGATTATTTCCTTTTGCGAACAGTTTAGATACACTGGGGTTTTTCACAAATAATGTTGAAGATTGCTTTATTTTATTAGATGCTACAACAGGTTACGACAAAAAGGATAGTACTTCAATTGTGAATAAAATTTATGAAAATAAAATAGAAATAGATAATTGCATAAAAACAGCCGCCGTTAATAAAACAATAAGAATAGCCGTTATAAAAGAAATAATTGATTCTATAAAAAATAAATCTATTGTTAATGAGTTTAAAAACATATTAGAAGAATTAGAAAAAATTGGAATTAACGTAAATTATGTAAGCATAGAAAAAAATATACTTCGGACAATATTTCCGACATATTTTATAATTTCGTGTGCAGAATCTGTTAGCAACAATGCTAATCTTGATGGTTTGCGTTTCGGAAAATATTCGGAGGCGGTAACTTATCAAGAAAGCGTTTTAAAAGCGCGTGAAAAAGGTTTTTCTAAATATATTAAAAAAAGATTTATTTTTGGTAATTATGCTCTTTTAAAAGAAAATCAAGAAAAACTTTATTTGCGTGCCAAAAAAAATCGAAATCGAATTATTGATATTTTTAATAACATATTTATGGATAATGATATTGTGTTTTTGCCTGCCTCTCCAGATATAGCGCCTAAAATAAATTCTATTTTTGATAAAGATTATTTTGTAAGTGATGAATATTTAATTGCCGATAATCATTTGATTATAAGTAATTTTACAGGTTCGCCATCAATTACTATACCGGCAGGTTTTTTTGACAAAATGCCATTTGGTTTTAATTTAACTGGCAGGATTTTCGAAGATAAAAAATTGTTAAATATAGCCAAAATTATTGAAGACATTATTAAATTTAAACAAAAGGCAAAAAAAATATGAATTACAAGCCAACTATCGGATTAGAAATTCATGTGGCAATGAATACAAAAAGCAAAGTTTTTTCTACAGGCGCCGTTTCTTTGTCGCGTGCTCCAAATAGTCTTGATAATGTATATGATTTGGCATTTCCTGGAGTTTTACCTGTCCTAAATAAACAGGTCGTCATAAACGCAATCCAAGTTTGTTATGCATTAAATATGACAATAGATAAAGAATTGCATTTTGACAGAAAAAATTATTTTTATAGTGATTTGCCAAAAGGATATCAAATAACGCAACATGTTAGGCCAATAGGCATTAATGGTTTTTTGAATATTTCCTTAAAAAACGTTATTGAAAAAGTAGAAATAGAAAGGTTACAAATCGAAGAAGATACAGCAAAACAAATTCATTTTAAAAATTTTACATTAGTCGATTATAATCGATCGGGCGTTCCGTTAATCGAGATAGTGACAAAGCCGTGCATACATTCTGTAGAAGTTGCTGTAAAATTTATTGAAACAATACACGAAATAATTACATTTTTAGAAATAAGTAACGGCAAAATGGAAGAAGGCCAATTAAGATGTGATGTTAATATTTCGTTAAGCGGCGAAGATAAAAAATTAGGAAATAAAGTAGAAATTAAAAATATTAATTCCTTTTCATATATAAAAGACGCTTTGGAATTTGAAATCAAAAGGCAAGAAAGCTTGCTTAGTAATGGCAGCAGTATTGATCAAGAAACTAGGCGCTATGACGAAAAAAACAAAGTAACAAAAATAATGCGAAAAAAAAACAATGAAATTGACTATAAATATTTTTCAGAATGTAACATTCCACCAATTATTTTGACAGATAATTTTATAAATGACGCTATTAAATCAAGTAAAGAATTGGCTAGTGTTAAACGATATAGGTATATTAATAGTTACAATTTAACTGAATATGATGCCAATTTATTGTTGTCAAAAAAAGAAATATCAGATTTTTTTGAATCGTGTGTTAAGCTGACTAATTACTATAAAGATTTGGCTAATTGGATCAATATAAATGTTTTGAGTTATATAAATAAAAATAAAATTTCTTTTAATGAATTAAAATTAGCGCCAAATGCTTTGGTTTCTCTTATAAACGATATAAAAAATAATAACATTTCTCGTAATTTAGGATATGAATTGTTTTCGTATATGATAGAAAATGGTTCTAGTTTGTTAGAAGCTAAAACAGCATTACATATTTTTAAACAAGAAACTAACGAAGAAATTATTAAAAAATTAGTTTTAGAAACATTAAACGGCAATATGAAAGTAGTTAACGATTATCTAAAAGGTAAACAAAACGCAGTGTATTTTTTAGTTGGCAAAACTATTCAAAAAAACGATAAAATTAATCCCAAAATAACTCTTAAAATAATGTTAGAAGAAATAAAAAAAATAAAAAAAAATAATTGAATATGTTAAAATTCTAACAAGGTTAGAAAATATGTCTCAACATTTATTTCAAAGGCAAACAACTTTAACAAATATTAAAAAAGTAAAAAGAAATTGGCATTTAGTAGACGTTGAAGACGCCCCATTAGGCAGAATAGCTGTTAGAGTTTCTAAATTATTAATGGGAAAAAATAAGATTTGCTATACACCTAATGTTGATTGTGGCGATTATGTTGTTTTAGTTAATGCTAAGAAAGTTTTTCTTTCCGGAAATAAAGAAAAAGATAAAAAGTATTATAATGCTTCTGGCTTTCCAAGTGGCTTAAGAGTTCGCAATGTTAAGGTAATGCGCGCTGCGTATGTTGAAGAATGGTTTAAAAGAGTTATTAGAAAAATGATGCGTAAAAATAGGTTGAGTAGAAAAATGTTAAGAAGATTGTTTATTTTTCCAGATGAAAAACACAATAAGGCAGCTCAAAATCCTATTAAATACGTATTTGAAAAAGAGTGGGAAAAAAGATGAAAACATTTTATGCGACTGGCAGACGTAAAAGTAGTGTTGCTGTTGTTTCATTAAAAACCGGCAAAGGTAAATTAACTATCAATAAAATCGGCTTAGATAATCCTGTCAACAGTTATTTTAAAAATAATATTGCTTATTTGAAAGAACCGTTAGTAATTTTAGGAAGCGAGAAGAATTATGATATCAATATAAAAATTTGCGGTGGAGGTTTTTCAGGACAAATAGATGCAGCGCGTCTAGCTTTGTCAAAGGCGTTAGTATTAGCTGGCAGCGAACGTTCTTTATTAAGAAAAAACGGATTTTTAACAACCGATTCTCGTTGTAAAGAACGTAAAAAATATGGATTAAAAGCCGCGAGACGAGCTTCTCAGTTTAGCAAGCGTTAATAACTAAGTATTTATTAATTATGTTTTTTTATAAAAGGGTGTTTTTGATAGTTCTTGATTCTTTAGGAATTGGTAATGCTCATGATGCGAGCGCTTTTAATGATTATGGCAGTAATACTTTAGGACATATATTAGAAAAAAGCGGCAAGCTTAATATTCCTAATCTTGAATTTATTGGTATAACCGATTTTATAGATAATGAAATAGCAAAAAAAAATCATGTAAATAGTTTTACGGCTAGATTAAATGAGCTTAGTTCTGGAAAAGATACAATAACTGGCCATTGGGAAATGATGGGGCTTAAAGTGGCAAAAAGTTTTAAAACATTTTATGACAATGGTTTTCCAAAAGAATTGATTGATTTATTAGAAAGAGAAACAAAATATAAATTTATTGGAAATTATGCTTTCAGTGGAACTGAAATTTTAAAAAAATTAGGCGAAGAACATATAAAAACAAAATCTTTAATTTTGTATACTTCGACGGATTCTGTTATGCAAATTGCCGCTCATGAAAAAATAGTAGATTTGAATCAATTATATAAAGTATGTGAAATAGCAAGAAAGATTTGTTTGAAACCAAAATACTTTATTGGAAGAATTATTGCCAGACCATTCTTAGGAAATGATAAAAATTCTTTTTATAGAGATAATTACAATCGTCGTGATTTTGCTGTTTTACCATTTAAAGAAACAGTTTTAGATATTTTAGAAAAAAATAAAATTTATACATTAGCTCTTGGTAAAATAGGAGATATTTTTAGTAATAAAGGAATTAAAAAAACAATAAAAATTAAAAATAATAACGATGGAATGGATAAAATAATTTTTGAAATTAATGATAATAAGAACGATGGACTTTATTTTTTAAATTTAGTTGATTTTGATAGTAATTATGGGCATAGGCGTGATGTTCTTGGTTATAAGAACGCTATTGAAGAATTCGATAAGAAATTAGGCGAATTAATGTCAGTCATTAAAAAAGATGATTTGCTCATTCTTACTTCTGATCACGGAAATGATCCGACATGGGCAGGAACGGATCACACGAGGGAACAAACATTTTTTATTGCATATTCAAAAAAAATTAATAATGGTAAGTTTTTAGGCGAAATGAGTACTTTTGCAAATATTGGCGCAACAATATTACATAACTTTAATTTAAAAAAAAACACCTATATGGTGGGAAAAAATATAGAGGAATTATTTTATGAAAACAAAATTATTAATTAGTAGTATATTTGCTACTGTTTTAATTGGATCCGTTATTTTTTCTTATTTTACGTATTACAAATATTTTAAGATGTTTTTTTGGTTATCTAATGCACTTAATTTGTTATTATTGATCAATTTTGGTTACATACTTTTTCGTATTTTTAGCGCCAAGATAGATATTAGAGATTCTTTAATGTCATTAATAATAACGTTAGTAACAATTACATGTCTATGTAGTATTGCCGTAATTAGCGTGAATAAAAATAAAAAAATGCGCTATGAAACAACTGATATAAAAGTTTTATGTCCTTATGGCATACCGGCGTTGTTTTTTTATTCACAACTAGAAAACAAAAACATTTTTATACAACGCGATGTATCTTTGATATCGAGAGAATTCGCTGCAGAAAATTACGATATAATTGTTTTTGATTTATTGACTGGTTTAAAAAATATTGTTTCAAACGAAAAAAGCGTTTATAAACTTATGTTTACATTAACAACTTCTCAATTGTATTTGGTAAATCCTCAAATGAGCGAAAAAGATGATACTAATTTTGAAGATTTATCTTTATCAAGAAAGAAAATATTGGCATTCGGTGCCGATGGCAGTTCGCCTAGAAAAATTTTTGAAAAAGTACTTTTTAGTTTTTTCCCTAAATTGCCCAAAGAAAATATTGATTATAAAAACAACCTTACAGAAATTGTAAAAGTTCTGAAAAATGATATGAAAACACAAAAATTTACTTATGATTTTTATCTAATTTCAGAACCAATATTGTCCGAAATAAAAGCAACTTCAAAAGTAAATTTTAAGTGTTACGACATCCATACGCTTTGGCATACAAAAATAACCAATGAAGATTATCAAGTTTGCCCTTTACAAGCGGCAGTGTTTATTAATCTGAAATCTATTAGTTTTAGCCAAATAAATCTTGATACTTTCAATAAGTTTTTTGCCGATTTTGCTCAAAACATAAAACCTTTTGATGATAATAAATCTAGAAATGAAGTATTTAAAAAAAATAAAGATGCAATAAAGAGAGTTTTAGGTATTAATACAGATAATATTTCTGACATGAAAATTAGTGCTAGAGTTTATCTAGATACAGAAATGATTAACGCAGTTAGCACTTTTTTATTTCTTATTGATCGAGAGTTATTGGCGAAGTTTGGCCTTAAGCACTGCGCGACGTAATGGCATATATAACAAAAACGCAAAAAAAGGTCTTTTTTAGTGTTTTTAGTATAATATTTATTTATTTTTTATGGTTTCTAATTAGCTTATTTTATAATAATGATTATTTATTTCCGTCACCACATGAGGTGATTATAAAAATATTATTTTATCTTAAAAATACAGATATATACATTGCAATTAAAAATACTTTTTATCATATTTTTATCTCTTTTTCGATTAGTTTTTTAAGCGGTTTATTTTTTGGTATTATAGCTGGTTTTAGTGAAAATTTTAATTTTTTTATTCGGCCTATAATTGCCTTAATTAAGATTTTTCCAACAATAGTTTTTGTTTTATTGTTTTTAGTGATTATTCCAAACGAATATATAATAATAGCGATTTCATTTTTGATTATGTTTCCAATTTTTTTTGAGTCAATATATGCTGGCATTAAAAATATTGATAATGAAGTTATTAGCGAATTGAAATTGGATGGGGCATATTTTAATGATGCAATTTTTAGAATTTATATCCCTATAATTTATCCCTATATATTATTAGGTGTCTATCAATCTTTAAACTTAAGTTTCAAACTTGCGATTATGGCTGAAATTATTGTTGGTATAAATAATAAATATTTATGTGTCGGAAAAATGATACACGCAGAATATATGTTTGCTAATATTTCTAATGTTTTAGCATTATCATTTATAGTTGTTTTTATAATTTTTTTTATAAATTTTTTATTTTTTTTAATCAATATATTTTACAAGTTTAAAAATTAAGTTTAGATATTTTTTTTAATAGCGATAAATAGATATTATTGTAATTTTTGTAGCTATTATTAAGCATTATTTTTAAATTTTTAATATTTCTGGATGGATCTAATTTGTCGGCGATAAATAAAATCTTTCCTACTGGCGAAAAATTTTTTTTTCCAGTTGTATGAAATTTTATAGCATCGATAATTACTTTATCGTTAATATTAAAATCTTTTTTAACTATATAAGCACCCGTTAATTGATGATACAATTTTTTATGTATATTTATATTTTTTTTATCAATTTTGTAAATTATTTCTCTTTGCTGTTTTAATGGCATTTTTTTTGTTATGTCATGTAATAAACCAGCTATATAGCATTTTTTATAATTTTTTATTTTATTTTTTTTTGCGATTTTCATCGCTAATAACGCTACATTTAAAGCATGTTTCAAACGCTTCGCTGTATAATATTTTTTTACTTTTTTAATAAAATATAAGCGTTTTTTCGTTATATATTCTAAAACTTTTTCAGGTAAATCTAGTTTTTGTAAATTTCTGACCATATCACTTGACATTTTTATTGTCGTGTTATATTTAAAAAACTTTATATTTTTTTTATAATTTGACGGAATAGAATATTTTTGGCCAGGTCTTTTTAAACAAATTAATGTAATTTTTTTAAGAATTTCATCACTTTTTTTCCAAAAGGGAAATTCGTTTATTATGTCAGACCCTATAAGAAAAAATATTTTTTTTTTTTGGAAATTTTTTTGTGAAATAATTAATTGTATCGATTGTATAATTTGGGTTTTTTTTGCTTTTAATTTCATAATGTGAAATACGAACAAATTTCATATTTTCAGTTGCTAATTTAATCATTTTTAAGCGATGTTTAGTCGAAGAAAACGGTTTTTTCCAACGGTGTTTTTTTACCGGGATTATATAAATAACACAATTTTTAAAAAACTTTTTTATAAAATTGATAGCTTGAATATGACCGTTATGTATTGGATCAAATGTTCCGCCAAACAAAACAATATTTTCCATATTTTAAACTTGGAAAGACAAGTGTTATTTTAAGTCTTGAGTTAACTTTTTAATTTTTTCCATGATATTTTTTGTTTGTTTTTTACTTTGTTTATGGCCCATTCCCGAAAAAATAGCATTTATAAGATCTTCATTAATTAATGGATTATTTTTTATTATTTTTTGAATCCATATTTTAGCAATAAAAAAGCCAATAATAACTCCAATAATAACCCCAACAAAAAAAATTATAATTGTTTGGTAATACATTATATTTTTGCCCTTTCTGAATATTCACCGCTTTCTGTGTTGATATATATAACATCGCCAACATTAATAAAGCGTGGTACTTTTATTTCTAATCCAGTTTCTAATACAGCATTTTTCATTTGATTTTTGACACTATCACTTACAGAAGCTGACGGATCACACGCAATAATTTTAAGAGCGATTTTAGGCGGTAAAGATACGCCAAGTAGTTCCTTGTCATACCTTATCAATTCAATTTCCATACCAGGAATTAAAAAATTTTTTTCCCACATTAATAATTTTTGGTTAATTTCAACTTGCTCAAATGTCTTCATATTCATAAAAACAAATGCATCATTATTTGCATATAAAAACTCATTTTTTTCTTTATCGATATGAATTACATTGACATCATATCCAGAATTGTGCGTTATTTCAGTAATTGACCCGATTCGCAAGTTTTTAACTTTTATTTTAACAACCATTTTTCTCATCGCTGTTTTATTTAAGGAGTTATCTAAAACAACAAAAATTTCGCCCTTATCTTCAAAATAAGTTCCAGGTCTAACGCTAGTAATATTCATTCATTCATCCTCAATATTTTTTAAATAATTATTTTTGTTTTTACACTATCCATTATACAAATAAGATACGATAAATATGCTGAGAACTAGTTATTTCTTCTTTTTTTCGATGTGTTTTGTATGAATTCTACATTTAGAGCAAAATCTGTTCCTTTCAAAAGCGTTTTGCTGTCTAGATTTTTTAGAAGTAATATAATTCTCTTCACCGCAATTTGAACATTTCAAAACTATATTTATTCTGCCGCCGCTACTCATATTTGTATACCATAAAAATTACCTTGTCACTTTTGCACAATTGTATAATTATAACTTATTTTTAAATTACTGTTTTTTTGTTTTATTTTTTTTATTATATTTGAATTTATTTATTTTTTGCTGTTTTGGCGTATTTTAGAAATCAAAAAATTATTATTGCGATTTTTATTTGTTGTTTTTGGATTTTATTAGGTTTTAAGTCGTTTTTTATTATGAATGTTTATAATTATAATTATCATAATTCGTTTTTGTGTATAATATCAGTATACGATAATTATGAAACTTATATAAAAAAGATATGCAGTTAGCAATTAAATAGCATAAAATAAAATATAAGAGAGGTCGGAATTAATCTATGAAAAAAGTAGTAACGATTGTTTTAATGTTATCTATATTTCTTGCTTTTTGCGGAATGATTTGGAAACGTGTTATTACAAATGCTAACCCGCGCAAAGTAGCATTAATAACAGACATAGGCGATATTGATGATGGTGGGTTTAATCAAGCTAGTTGGGAGGCAATTCAAAAATATTGTAATAAAAGAAAAATTTCCTATGAATATTATCGGCCTTCTAGCGATACAAACATAGCTATTCATGAGCAAATAAGAGTTGCCGTTAAAAATGGCGCAGAGATAATAGTTTGCCCTGGATTTAAATTTTCTGAAGTTGTTGCTGAAGCACAAAAAAAATTTAAAAATGTGCATTTTGTTTTGTTAGATGCTGAAACAACAAGCGAAGTTTGTGACAATACTGTTTGTATACAATATGAAATGGAAATTTCTGGGTTTTTAGCTGGATATACTGTGGCGCAAGATTTAATGAAATATGATCTTGAGAAGCAGCGCGCCATAAAACCAAATTACGGTTATGGTTATATTGGCGGAATGGCGAATGCTGGTGTTTATCCGTTTGGTTTTGGTTTTATATCTGGCGTTATAAACGGAACAAACGATTTTGTTAAAAAACATAATTGTAAAAGACCTTTTATAACAATTAATTACAACTACGCTGGCGTTTTTTCACAAGATGATAATGCTGTTAGTCGTGTTAAAGGTTGGTATATGGGTGATGGACGAAATAAAATAGATGTTGTGTTTGTTTGTGGTGGAAAATTATATCAATCAATAGTAGAGGCGGCAAAATATTGTAACAAAATGAGAGATTTTAATTTAGATTCTGATAAAGATCTTCGTAACGCGGCAAGATGGATTGGAGTCGATGCTGATCAATATCTCGCTTTAAAAGAAGAAGAAGAAAAAAAAATTTGTTATACAAGCGCGCTTAAAAACATTGGCGTTTCAATAGAGACAGTGTTTGATTATCATTTTTCTGGAAGATGGGACTATATCGGCGGGCCATATAGCGATAATAAAAAAGCTTGGGTTGCTGGTTTAGGTTTTTTCCTCGGTAGAAAAGGGAACGACGATAAATTAAATCAATTAAAAAATTATGTTGGCATTCCTGTTATAACACAAAATAGCAAAGAATCAGCGGATGAAAACGAAAGAATTTTAAGATGTTTTTTTAATTTTAAAATTGGCGAATATAAAGAAGTAGAAGATCTTATTATTAAAGGCCAATATAAAATTTTTAATGGCTTTAATAGTTTTGGAGGCTATAATGGTGATGCTGACAAAAATAGAGGTAATCCAAAATTTATGAATAAAAATAAAGAATTTAGCGATGCTTTTTTTGGCGGTTATGATATTGACAAATATCATATTGCTCTTTATGAATAATGAATAAAAAAATCATTTTTTGATTTGAGAAGTAAGTAAATAAATAGAGGGATAATATAAAGAATGAGTGCTTATGCAGTTGAATTAAAAGATATTAGTAAAAAGTTTGGAAATTTTTTAGCTTTAAACAAGGTAAATCTTAAAATAAATTTTGGCGAAATACACGCGTTATTTGGCGAAAATGGCGCTGGCAAATCAACTATTATGTCGATATTATTTGGATCGTATAAATCCGATAGCGGATCGATAATAAAAAATGGCGATTTAAAAATAGGAATGGTGCACCAACATTTTCAGTTAGTTGATAATTTTAGCGTCTTAGACAATGTTATGTTAGGTGAAGAAGGTGATGGAATTATATTAGACAGAGAATGGGCGCGTCTAAAACTTCAAGATATTGTAACGAAATATTCTTTTAATATAGATATTAACGAAAAAGTAGAAAATTTATCAATTTGTGCTCAACAAAAAACAGAAATACTAAAAATGTTGTATAAAAATTCAGATATTTTAATTTTTGACGAGCCAACTTCAATTTTAACGCCAGAAGAAATAGACAATCTTTTAAATATAATGAAAAATCTAAAAAAAGATGGAAAAACGATTATTTTTATTACGCATAAAATCGCGGAAATAGTTGATGTGGCTGATAGAATAAGTGTTTTAAAAAAAGGAGAATTAGTTGATACTGTTGTTGTTGATCAACAAAATAAAAAAAATTTATCTGAACAGTTATCAAAGATAATGATCGGCGAAAACTCTTTTAATATACCAGAAAAGAAAGAAAGTAAAAGCTTAGAAGTAGTTTTAAAAGTAGAAAATTTGCATGTTGATTCTTATCGCAAAAAAGACGTTGTTAAAAATGTAAGTTTTGATGTAAAAAAAGGGGAAATTGTAGGAATTATTGGTGTTGATGGTAACGGTCAGAGAGAATTAGTATACGTTTTAGCCGGTTTGCGAAACGCAAAAAAAGGAAATATATTTTTTAAAAATGTTCTTTTAAAAAATAAGGATGTGCAGACACGAAATAAGCTAGGAATATCACATATACCAGGCAATCAACATAAACACGGTTTAATTTTGGATTTTGATGTATCTAAAAATTTAATAATTAGAGATTTTAATACACCTAAATTTTCTTATTCTTTTTTGTTGAAAAAAAAAGAAATAAATAATAACGCTAAAAACATAATTGATAAATATGGTATTAAAACTCCAAATGGTATAAGTAGCGTCGTTAAAAATATGTCTGGTGGAAATCAACAGAAATTAATAGTTGCTCGAGAAATAGAAAGAAATCCATCTTTATTAATCGCTGTACAGCCAACAAGAGGAATCGATTATGCAGCCACTCGAAGCATTTATACACATTTAATAGAACAAAAAAATAATGGCGTGGCTATTTTATTGGTTTCATTTGAATTGAGTGAAATTTTTGAATTAAGCGACAGGATATTAGTTATGTTTAATGGGGCGATTGTTGGAGAGTTTAATCCTCAAAATACAACGCCGGAAGAACTAGGTTTATATATGTCTGGCGCAAAAAAACAAAATTAAAAATAAAACGGTATATGAGAGGAATTGAATAATGTTTAAAAATAAAATAAAATATTTATTATCATCATTATTTTGCGTCGAAATTGCATTAGCTATTAGTTTTTTAGTGATGTTAGCCTTGTCGTTTTCGTTTGAAAAAACAATTTCTGAATTTGCTGTATTTATTTCAGGCGGTTCGTTTTATTATACTTTGTTAGGAACTATAAAGAAAGTATTAACATTATCTGCGCCAATGTTATGCTGCAGTATGGCTATTATTTTGCCTTTCAAAACAGGAATATTTAACATCGGTGTAACAAATCAGTTTATTTTTGCGTCTTTAGGCACAATAATATTTGCATTGAAGTTTAAATGTCATTATTTAATATGCATCCTTGCTGGATCTATTTTTGGAATATTAATAGCTTTAATTCCTGTGCTTCTTAAGGTTTATTTTTCTGTTAATGAAATAATAAGTGGTATCTTGCTCAATTATATAACGTTAAATTTTGTTAATTATATTTATAAAATATTTTTAATGGATTTAGTAAATGTTGGTGATGGTTTTAAAACATATAGAATACCAAATGTTTTGCCTGGAGCAATAGCAGGAAGTAATTTTTCTTATGCATTTATTTTGGCAATATTAATATCTTTGTTGGTGTATTTGTTTTTAGAAAAAACAACTTATGGTTTTTCTGTTAAAGCTAGCGGAACTAATTATGCTGCTGCAACTTATGTTGGTATTAATGTTGAAAAAAATATGATTTTAACAATGGTTATAGCTGGAGCGTTAGCTGGAATAGGCTCGTCAATTTATTATTTATCTGGCATAGAAGAATGGTGTATTATTTCGCAATCGTTACCGCAATTTACATCAAATTCCATTGTAGTTGCTTTTTTTTCACAAATGAATCCAATTGGAGCAATTTTTTCGGCTTTTTTAATTTCGCTTTTACGCCCTGGTTCTGCTGTAATGAGCCAGTCGTTATTTCCAAAAGAAATTGGTAATATGGCAATTGCAATAATTATTTACATTATGTTATTTAATAGTAAGATAATAGGTTTTTTTAATGATGATAGCGAGGCAAACAATAAATTTATTAAAACAAAAGTTTCGCAAAAAATAAATAAAAGTGAGTAGGTAAAAAAAATGATTAATGCGCAAATTTTAATTTTTCTTTCTTATTTTATTGCTTTTTTTTCAGCATTATTGATTGTCGCAATAGGAGATATATTTTCAGAACGAAGTGGTATAGTTAATATTGGTCTAGAGGCAATAATGGCTTTTAGTGTTATGATCGGACTAATGACTTTAAAGTTTTTGCTGCCAATTTTTCCAGGTTTCTTAACCGTTTTATTAACGGTGTTATCAGCTATGTTGTCTGGTATGTTATTTTCATTGTTAATAGCCGTTCCATCGATTAAATGCGGTGCAAATCAAACTTTAGTTGGTAATGCGACAAATATGCTTTCGTATGCTATAACAATAGTTTTAACTAAAAGAATGTCAGAGTTTTCAACATCTGTTATTAATTTTAATAAAAATGCCTTTATGTTTAAAATAGGGTCATTTATGTTTAGCATCTTTACAATTATAGGCTTTTTTGTTTTAATTTTAGGTTGGTTTGTGCTTTATTACACAAAATTTGGTTTTAGATTAAGAAGTTGTGGAGAAAATCCAGTGGCAGCCTTTAATTCAGGTATTAATGTTATTAAATATCGTTATATAGGCGTGTTAATTTCTGGGCTTTTAGCTGGAATAGGTGGTTTAGCATATATTATTCCAACAGGAAGTTATTGGGACGCTTCTAATAGTGTTTATGGATTTGGATTTTTGGCAATTTCAGTTGTTATTTTTGGTTTCTGGAGACCATATAGAGTAGCATTAGCTGCGTTATTTTTTAGCTTTTTTATAGCATTTAGTTATTGTTATGAAGGAATTTTTTTAGATCTTTTTGGTGTAGAATTAAATAAAAATTTGTATGTGACAAATGAATTATTCAAATTAATACCATATTTACTATGTTTAATCGTTTTAGTATTTGTAAGTAAAAAGAACGTTAGACCTAAGTCATTGGGCAAACCATATATACAAATTAGATAATTTTAATGAGTATTCATATTAATGCAAAAAAAGGCGACTTTGCTAAAGTTGTACTAATGCCAGGCGATCCATGCCGAGCTGAATGGATAACAAAAAATTTTTTACACGATTATAAGTTAGTAACAAACGTTAGAGGCATTTTAGGCTTTACAGGTTATTCAAAAGAAGGAAAAAAAATTTCCGTAATGGCTTCGGGAATGGGGCAGCCTAGTATAGGGATTTACTCAAACGAATTATTTTCAGAATATGGAGTTGAATCTATCATTCGTGTTGGAACATGTGGAGCATATTTAAAAAATATTAATTTAGGAGATATTTTAATAGCTTCTTCGGCTAGTAGCGATTTTAATTTTTTAAAAGATTATAATTTAAATGGTTTTTATTCTGCTGGCGCTAATTATGATTTGTTAGAAACAAGTGTAAAAATTGCAAAAAAAAGTAAAAAAAAATTTCATATAGGCAATATATTAAGTGAAGGTATTTTTTATCATAAGGATAGTAAAGCTTATAAACCGTGGGCAGAATTAGGCGTTTTAGGCGTAGAAATGGAAAGTTATAGCTTATACGCAAACGCAGCAATTCACAGAAAAAAAGCATTAACATTGTTGACGGTTACAGATCATTTTGAAAAAAAAGGTTGTTTTACTAGCGAACAAAGGCAAAATGGTTTAAGAGACATGATAAGCATCGCGATTGAATTAGCTAATTCTTTTGCATAATGTGCGTTAATGATCAGAAATCAAACAAAACCAATTAAAATTTCTAATATTGTCATTGGTGGCAATTCAAAAGTATTGATTCAATCAATGTGTAATATTAAAACTAGCAAAGTTTGCGCTGTTACAAAACAAATTAATCAATGTGCAAATAATGGTGCGGATATTATGCGTGTTAGTATTTTAGATGAAAAAGATGCCAAAGCTTTAAAAAAAATTAAAAATGGCGTTCAAATACCTATTGTTGCTGATATTCATTTTGATTATAAATTAGCGTTGTTATCAATCGAAAACGGAGCGGATGCAATTAGAATAAATCCAAACAACATATCAAAAGAGAAGATAAAAATTATTATTAATGAATGTAAGAAAAAAAACTTACCAATTCGTCTGGGCATAAATGCTTCTTCATTTAAAAATCCGACTGTCGAAACATTAATCGAAAATGTAAAAAATAATATTGAATTTTTAGAAAAATTAGATTTTAAAAATATAGTAATTTCCTTAAAAAGTAGTGATGTTTTAACAACAATAAAGGCAAATCAAATTTTAAGTAGATTATTTAAATATCCCATACATTTAGGTTTAACAGAATCTGGGCCAAACTCCGTAGGAATTATAAAAAGTGTTTCTGCGTTGGCTCCGCTTTTGCTCGAAGGAATCGGGAACACAATTCGCATCTCTTTAAGTTCTAACCCTGTTAATGAAATACTGGTTTGTAAAAGATTTTTACATAGTTTGAATCTGTACGATGATTATCCAACGCTAATTTCATGCCCGACATGTGGAAGAACAAGAGTAAAAGATGTTTTCCAATTGTCTGATAAAATATTAAATTTTTTAGAAAAAAATAATATTAATAAAAAAGTATCAATTATGGGATGTGTCGTAAATGGCCCTGGAGAAGCAAAAAAAAGCGATGTTGGAATTGTTGGTATTGATAAAAATACATGGGCGCTTTTTAAAAATGGGGTTTTTTTAAAAAAAATAAGCGATAAAGATATTTATAAAGAATTAATTAAGACGATTGTGAAATAGTTGTTTTTAACATAGCTATCTCCTTTTTATAATTAATTTCTTTTGTCTCTGGCGTTTCTAATATTTTTGGTATTGAAGCAAGTTTTTTATGATGAATAATTTTATAAATATTATTAAAACCTATTTTTCCTAAACCGATGTTTTCGTGTCTGTCTTTATGCGAGCCACAATTATTTTTTGAATCATTAATGTGAATAACAAACAATTTTTTTAAACCTATAATTTTATCGAATTGTTGAATTATTTTGTTAACATCATTTAAATCATACCCAGCGTCAAAAATGTGGCAAGTATCAAGACAAACGCCAATATTATTTTTTTTATTTATCCCATTTATTATTTCTTTTAATTCTTCAAACGTTGAACCTAATTCACTGCCCTTTCCCGCCATTGTTTCTAAAGCGATCTTTATATTATTTTCATCGTTATCTAGAATTTCATTTAGTGTTGATATTAATAATTCAATAGATTTTTTTTTATTTCCACCAACCGCGCAACCAGGATGTAAAACAATTGTATTTATTTGAAATTCTTTAGCCATTTTTATTTCATTTTTTAATGCTATTTTTGATGACTCATAAACATTTTTATTTATACAATTTGCAATATTAATTAAATAGGAAGCGTGAATTACTATTTTATTTTTATTAATATTATTTTTTTTTATTAATTCCAAACCCTCTTTTATTTTTAATAATGATATAGGTGGTTTTTTATAAGTTTGTGGCGATCCGGCATAAAACATAAAACAATTTGCATTAATTTCAATAGCTTTTTTAATTATGCCATAATAAAAATCTGGTCCTTCAAGAGCGATATAACAACCTAAGTAATTTTCCATAATTTATATTCCCATTATATTATTTCTGGATATCGTTGCTCGTCAATACAGTATATTTTTATTTTATTGTCGATTTTGTTAATTATTTTTTTCATAGCATATATAAAAACTTTTTCTATTTCGTGAAATAATTCAAGATAATTATACTTATAGTTTTTTATGCTATTTCTTATATGTTGAGGAGCATCACCGCTGCAAAAAATATCATAATTATTATTTTGAGCTATTTGAAACATATCTGCGCCACTTCCTGCGCATATAGCAACCTTTTTAATTTCTTTATTATTATTTTTTAATATATAAACATGTGGTATTTTTAATTTTTTTTTGACATATTTTGCAAAATTTTTTATTGTCATACTATATTTTAAAGTTCCGCCGCGAATTATTTTATTTTCTTTTATTTTTTGAATATTTTTTAATCCTAATTTTTTAGCTAATATGACATTCATTCCTTCATCCGAACAATCAAAATTTGTGTGAATACTGTAAATTGGTATTTTCAATTTTTCAATTTTATTTACCAATTTTTTTTTAAGCCAATCTTTTTGAATAACATTATCAAAATCGCCATATATAAATGGATGATGTGTAATAACTAGATCAACATTTTTATGAATAATTTTTTTTAGTACATTACTATTAAAATCAAGACAAATAGCTATTTTATTGGTATTTTTTTTAAATCGCCCTATTTGTAGGCCTAAATAATCTTTTTTTAAACTATTTTTTTTTGGAAACTTTTTTCTTAAAAAATAAATTAATTTAGTTGTTTTCATATTTTAAATTTTCTATAAAAGTTTTAATTTGTGTTGGTAACAAATGGTTTTCTTCTAATTGTTCTTGAATACTCATACATTCGATAAAATATTTTGATATTGCTTTAATATAAATTTTTCCAGTAAAATTTTTTAATGCTAATTCATATGTTAATTGTTTTGCATATCCATTATTTGTTTCGTACGGAGTGTAAATAATAATGTTTTTGTAATTTAATATTTTTTGAATCAATTCTGGCTTAATAGGCGTTAAGATTATAGGATTATAAATGCAAATATTAAAATCTTTAATTTCTTCAAATAACGTATTAGTTAGCGGACCGACAGAAACAATAGCCAAATTATAATTGTTTTCGAAATTTTTATTAAGAATATAAAAATCTTTAAGATTGTACTTCGTTATATTTTTTCCAATCGTAATTTTTTCTTTAGGTATTCGGATGAAATTTGTCATTTGTTGCGTTTTGGAATAATTTAATAACATTTTAGCATCTGTAATATCGCTAGCCATAGACACGCAAAAATTAGGAATAGACATTAAAAAGGGTGTGTCAAATATTCCGTGATGTGTTTCGCCATTTTCGCCTGAAAATCCACTTCTTTCGATAAGAAAAGTAATATTGGCATTAATTCGGCATACATCATGTATAATTTGATCAAAAGAACGTTGTAAAAATGTCGAATATATGCTAACACACACCTCGTATCCGAGTTTGCTCAATTGCGCGGCTAATATTACGGCTAATTCTTCTGCAATTCCGACATCAAAAATTTGGTTCGAAAATTTGTTAATTGTTTCTCTGCTTAATGAAATTGTTTTTAATGTTCCTGGGCAAATAAGTAAAAATTTTTTGTTTCTGTGAAGTTTTTGTTCAATTAAATTGCTGTATATGGTTGTCCAAGTATTATTATAATTTGGTTCGTTAAATAATCCGCTTTTTGCATTAAATTTTCCTGGTTCGTGCCATATCCCGGTCGAATCGTTTTCGGCAAATTTTAATCCCTTGCCCTTTATTGTTTTAACTTCAAGAATAATGGCTTTTTTTGATTTTTTAGCTAATTTTAAAGCTTTATTTAAACTATTAAAATTATGGCCATCTATATTTTTAATGAGATTAAAATGTTGATTATTTAACAAATAATTAATGTCGCCAATCGTTTTATTAATAGACATCCCATTATTATTTACAACAATAATTATTTTGTATTTAGAACAAACTATATAATTTAACGCCTCAAAGGCGATGCCATTCAGCAAACTAGCGTCGCCAATAACGACGATAATTTCATAATTTTTATGTTTTTTCTCCCTATCTATCGCAAAAGCAATGGCAGCACTTAGACTAGTCGAACTATGGCCGGCTTCAAAAACGTCATATTTTGATTCTTTTTGTTTAATAAAACCAGAAATGCCATTTTTTTTACGTATTTTATTAATATCTCTTCCGGTTAGTATTTTATGCGTATATGACTGGTGACCGATATCAAATAGCAATTTATCATTTAAAAAATTAAAGTTTTTATATAAAGCAATTGTCAATTCAACAACTCCTAAATTGCTAGATAAGTGGCCCCCATTTTTTGAAACAGAATTTATTATTTTTTTTCTAATGTTTTTTGATAATTTTTTTAATTCACTGATTGTAAAATTAGACAGTTTACTAGCAATTAACATTGGCTAATTGTTTTCGTCTGTATTGATAACATTTTTATCGTTTTCAATATTTTGTTCGGCATTTTTTAAACGATTTTCTAATGTTTTAATTAATTTAAGTCCTTGTTCACATTTTTCCACACATTCTTTTAAATTAGCATTATTCTCGTTATTAATCTTTCCGCCCATTTGTTTTACAATATTTTCCAATTTTCCAATATTATCCAGAAAATTATCATTATTATCTTTTATTTTTGTGTCTTCAAAATTTATCTTTTTCTCAAAGTCATTAAGTTTTTTTTCAGCAGAGTTTAACAAATTTTTCAGGTTATTTAAAATATTGTTCCCTTCTTTATAATTTTTTATAGTGGCTTCAATATCCGTTTCATTTTCTGTTTTTTGAATTATTTTATCCAATTTTTCTAAATCGTCATCAAATGTTTTTAATTGTTCTTTTGAATCTTTCTGTTCCATATTTTTAATCCTTTTTTATTACATTAACGCTAATACTGCTCTTATAAAAATTTATTTCTAATTGTTCATTAATTTTAGTTTCAGAGCTTTTTGTAATTAATTTTTTTTGTTTATTGCGAACAAACGTAAACCCTCTTTTTAAAACATTTTCAATGTTTAACTGCGACAATTGTTCTTGCTTTAATTTTAATATATTTTTTCTATCTAAAAAAAATATTTTTATGGCATTTTTAAGCTCTTTTTTATACAGTTCAAGCTTTTGAATTTTATTTTCAAATATATTACGAATATTTTTTAATGAAAAATAGTTTTCGTAATTTTTAATTTTTTCTGTGAGTAAATTAAATTTATTTGAAAATAATAATTTAATTTTTTCATAATTTTCATCTAAATATTTTAAAATATCGCTTTTATTTTGTGTAGCTAACTCTGCTGCGGCAGTAGGCGTGCTGGCGTATTTATCAGCGACAAAATCAATAATACTTTTATTTATTTCATGACCAACAGCACTTATAATTGGAAACGGAGATTCAAAGGCAACTCGTGCAACAGTTTCGTCATTAAAAGCATCAAGATCTTCAATTCCGCCTCCGCCTCTTCCGATTATAATCGTATCTAATTTATATGTATATGATTTTTTAAGTGCATTTATTAAACTTTTTGTAGCATTTTCGCCTTGAACAATTGCTGGAAAAAAATATATTTTTGTTATTGGGTATCTTCGATTTATATTAAAAACGATATCACGATAAGCGGCGCTATCTTTCCCTGTTATTATCCCGATAGCATTTGGAAAAATATTTATATCTCTTTTATGTTTAAAAAGCCCATTTTGTTCTAATTTTCGTTTTAATTTTTCTAACGCTAATAGTCTTTCGCCTTCGCCAGCTAAATCAATTTTAGAGATTATTAAACTATACGTTCCGCGAGCTGCATATACCTCAATTCTTCCTGTGGCACAAATTTTATTGCCGTTTTTAATTATTTGGTAATTAATATTGTTATTACTAAAAAAATTTTTTTTCCAACAAATAGAATGTATAGTAGATTTAATGTTGTTTTCTTCATCAGTTTCTATAATGTTAAAATATATTCCGCTTGAGTATTCTTTTGCGTTGGTTATTTCGCCTTCAATAAATAGATTTCTTAAATCATAAATCGACTCAAGATTTTTTTTAATTAACAGATTTGCCTCGGATACTTTCATACTTCATACCAATATTTTATCCAAAACGGCATTAACAAATTTATATTCATCGTTATCTAAAAAATTTTTTGATAATTTAACGGCTATGTTAATTATAATAGCTTTATCTATTTTTTCAATGTTATAATGCGCGTAACTCATTATTAAAATAACTTGAGAAAGTGTTGAAATTCTGCTCCATTTCCAATTAATTAGTTTTTTTTCTAATTTTTTTATAATGTTTTCTTTGTTTTCAAGAATAAATAAAACAATTTTTTGTGAAAAATCGTCAATTTTTTCAGTTTTATAAATTTTTTTGAAAATATATTTTTCAAATTTTCCTTTTATTGTAATGTCATATAAACATTGCATTATTAGTTCGTGACTTTTATTGCGACTAATTTTTTTAATGCTATTAGACATTATTTTTTTTCAATTTTTTTATTATTGTAGTTGCTATTTCTTTCGATGTGAAACCGAAGTATTTTGCTATGTCTTCACTTATTCCGCTCCGCCCAAATTCGTTAATCGAAAAAACATTTTTTGCATATTTATGCCATCCAAAAGGTGATAATGCTTCGATAGCAAATCTTTTATTGTAATCTTTTCCGATAATTTTTTCTTGCTGTTTTAAACTTAGTTTATCGAATAATTCCATTGATGGCATTGATACGACACGCACATCGGTAATGTTTTTTAATATTTTTTTAATTTCAATAGCCATTTTTACTTCGGAGCCAGAAGCAATTATTGTTATAAATTTTTTTTTCTTTTCGCTATCAATTATGTAGGCACCATTTGATAATTTTTTATAATCACTATTTTCTAATGACGGTAATTTTTGCCTTGTTAATATAATACAACTTGGCGTTTTTTTTGATAAGATTGACATTTTCCATGCGCCATATGTTTCTTTAGCGTCACATGGGCGAAAAACTTGTATATTTGGTATTGATCGCAGCATGGCTAATTGTTCAATTGGTTGATGTGTAGCGCCGTCTTCGCCTACAAAAATTGAATCATGTGAAAATAAATAAATAGCCGGCAATTTTGAAAGAGCGCTCATTCTTATAGCCGCTTTCATATAGTCAGCAAAAACAAGAAAACACCCTACAAAAGGTCTTAATCCGCCATGCAATAACATTCCATTCTGAATGCCGGCCATTGCAAATTCCCTAACGCCAAATTGAATATTTTTCCCACTTTTATTTTTGCAAGATAATAATGGGCTATTCTTAATATTGGTTAAAACAGATTTAGAAACATCAGCAGATCCGCCTATTAAAAATGGCATTTTATCAGCTAAAAGATTAATTATGTTATAACTAGTATTTCTTGTAGCCTCTTCGATATTAGTCTTTTTGTTCAAGAAATATAAATTTTTTTCTTCCAAGATATATTTTTTATTATTTAATCGGAAAGCGTCGATAAATAATTTAAAAAGTTTTGGATTTGTTTTCTTAAATTTATATATTTTTTCTTGCCAATGTTTGTAAGCTTTATTGCCTCGCTCAACAAAAATATTAAAAATATTATAAATATCTTTTGGTATGATAAATTTTTTAAAATCAACACCATATTTTTTTTTAGCGTTATTGCCGTCTATTTCGCCTAGTGGAGAGCCATGAACTTTACTTGTTCCTTCATTAATAGAACCAAAACCTATTATAGTTTTAATAATTATTAGATTTGGTTTATCCAATGTTTTTTTTGCGTTTAAAATGGCTTTGTTAATTTCATCAACATTATTTCCATCATTAACTTTTAAAACATTCCAATTATTAGCTATAAATCGTTTTTCTGTATTTTCAGCACTAGAGTCTGATAAATAGCCATCTAAAGTCACATCATTACTATCATATAAAACAATTAATTTATTTAATTTATGTAAACCAGCGAAAGAAATTGCCTCTTGTGAAATCCCTTCTTCTAAACAACCATCACCAACCATGCAGAAAGTATAGTGATTAATTAATTCTTTAAATTGATTTGATAAAATTTTTTCAGATAGTGCGCAGCCAACCGCTTGAGCTATTCCTTGGCCTAGCGGTCCGCTTGTCGCGTCTACACCAGGAGTTATTCCATATTCAGGATGTCCTGGCGTAATAGAATTAATAGTTCTAAATTTTTTTAAGTCTTCTAAAGTAATTTTGTATCCGCATAAATGTAAAACGGCATATAAAAGACTGGAAGCATGACCGCAACTTAGTATAAAGCGGTCTCTATTTATCCAATTTGGATTTTTAGGATCACTTATTAGGTGGTAATTATATAATGTGTAAACTATTGGCGCGGCTCCAAGCGCTATTCCTGGGTGACCGCTATCGGCTGTATTAATCATATCGATACACAAATTGCGAATAGCGGCAACAGCTTTTTTATCATTTATGTTCATTTAATTCTCCTTATTTTTACTAATAATTTTAATTCCTAGTTCTTTTAATTGATTATTATCTACACTTGTTGGAGTGCCGCACATCGGACAACTAGCAGATAAATTTTTTGGAAAAGCAATAACCTCTTTTATATTGTTTGTATTACACAAAATCATGGTTAATCTTTCAATTCCAAAAGCTATTCCGCCATGTGGCGGCGTGCCATATTTTAAAGCATCAATAAAAAACCCAAATTTATTATTTATTTCTTCTTCTGATAATGATAAGATACTAAATATTTTGCGCTGAATATTCTTGTCAAAAATTCTTAATGATCCGCCCCCTACTTCGGAACCATTTATTACTAGATCAAAAGCGTACGATCTAACTTTAAAAATATTTGTATTTAAAAATTTTAAATCTTCATCTTTAGGTCGTGTAAATGGATGATGTGTAGAAGTTATTTCGTTATTTTGATTTTTTTCAAAAAGAGGAAAATCATTTACCCATAATATGTCAAAGGTATTTTCTTTTATTAAATTTAATTTATTAGCAAAATATGTTCTTAAAGAGCCAAGGCCAAAACAAATATTTTTATTATTGTATCCGTATGCGGCAATAATCAAATTATTATTTTTAATTTTTAATTCTACTTTTTTGTTTAAATCAATTTGATAATTATTATTTTTATTATAGAAATTTTCTATTTTATTATTTTCTACTTTGAATAACAAAAATTCTTTTAAAAAAAATTTTTTTGCTTGTAATTGAACAAATTTAACATCATCTTCGCTAATTTTGTTAGCAAAATTTTCAATAATGATACATTTTACTATTTTTTTTTCAAAAAAAGCAAATTTGTTAAATAGATTAGTAATATCTTGAATTTTTAAACTATAACGCGTATCAGGTTTATCGCTACCATAGTTATTAACAGCGTCTTCATATGAGATTGTTTTTAATGGCAAAACAATATTAAAATTTTTAATATTTTTAAAAATTTCTGCAATTAGTTTTTCTATTATTTTTCGAAAAGAACCTTCGGATAAAAAGGACGCTTCAATATCTATTTGTGTAAATTCAGGTTGGCGATCAGCCCTTAAATCTTCATCGCGAAAACAACGAGCGATTTGATAATATCGTTCAAATCCAGCAATCATTAACAATTGTTTATATATTTGTGGTGATTGTGGAAGAGCATAAAAACATCCTTGGTGTAAACGTGAAGGAACTAAAAAATCTCTTGATCCTTCTGGTGTAGATTTAGTTAAAATAGGTGTTTCGATTTCTAAAAAATTATTTTTATCTAAAAAATCTCTTATAGTTTTAATAATTTTTGATCTTACTATTATATATTTTTTGCTGTTAGGGCGCCTTAAATCTAAATAACGATATTTTAATTTTATTTCTTCAAGAATATTCGCTTTATCATCAATAACAATAGGAGGTGTTTCGGCCGTATTTATAATGTTTATTTTATTAGCAATTATTTCTATTTGCTTTTTTTCAATTGAGTTGTTTTTTTTTGCTGCGACAGTTCCGTACACTTGTATTATGTATTCATTATGTATGTCCGGTATATTAATATTGTTTTTAACAACAATTTGTATTAAACCGCCAATATCTCTTAAATCAATAAAAATAAGCGATCCTAAATTTCGCTTTTTAGCTACCCAACCGATTAAAACAACATTTTTTCCAACATCTTTGATTGATAAATTATTGGTATAATTGCTTCTTTCCATTATTTTTGGTCCATATTTTTATAAAGGCTATCAAAAAATTTTTCTATTTCATTATCAGATACGGTTATTTCTTCTTTTGTTTTCATATTTTTTACTGTGATATTTTTATTTTTTTCTTCTTTATCGCCAATTATAATAATGAAATCGGTTTCGTTTTTTTGAGCTTTTGAAAGTAAAGTTTTAATTTTTTGTTTTTCAAATATAATATCAGTTTTGAAATTGGTATTTTTTCTTATCTTTTCAGCGACAGAAAAGCACTTCTCAAAATTATTTGTATTTATAGGAATTATTTCGATATTAATTTCTTTTGCGCATAAAATGAGATTTTCTTTTTGTAAAGACATTAAAATACGTTCTATTCCAAACGAAAAACCTGTGCCAGTTAGTTCAATTTCGCCTATTTCTTGAGCTAAATAATCATAATGTCCTCCGCCACCGACAGCAGTTTCTTCATTGTTAACAAAAAATTCGTAAACAATGTGCGTGTAATAATCTAAACCTCGAACTAAAAAATAGTCGATCACATAAGTGATTTTTAATTTTTTTAGTAAATCTAAAATTTTTTGAAATTTTAATAAACTGTTATTATTTAATGAATCTGTTATTTTAGGAGCGTTTTTGATTATTTTTTTATCTTCTTCATTTTTACAATCTAAAATTCTCATAGGATTTTGTAAAAAACGTTTTTTGCAGTCTGCGCACATACAATTTATATGAGATGCGAAAAAATTTTTTAATTTATTTTTATATTTTTTTTGGCTTTCTAAATCGCCTAAAGAATTAATTTTTAAAACAATTTTTTTAAATCCCAGCTGTTTAAGGATATTAAAACCTAAAAGAATCGTTTCAATATCGCAATAAACATTATCATTCCCTATATTTTCAATTCCAAATTGAGTAAATTGCCTATAAGAAAATTTTTTAGGTCTTTCATATCTAAAAAAATTGCCTAAATAATAAGCTTTAATTCGCGAAATATTTTTATATAGATTACTATTTATTACGCATCTCATAACGCCAGGTGTGCCTTCTGGTCTAAGAGCTAATTCTCTTTTGCCCATATCGTATAAGCAATACATTTGTTTTTGTACAATATCGCTGGAATCATTTTCGCGCACAAATAATTTCTTGTACTCTAAAATAGGCGTTCTGAATTCAGAATAGCCATATTTTTCAGCTAACGTGATTAATAAGTTTTCTATTTTTTGGTATTGTATAGCAGTGTTGCCGAAAATATCTTGAGTCCCTTTAATATTTTGTATTTTCATGTTTGATTACTTTTATTTATTTTTTTCACGAACTTTTAAAGTACTTCTCTACTAATTTTAAAATTTCGGTCTTGACGTTATTTATCAACGGTCTTTTTTTATTTTATTCATTAGTCATTGATACCTTTAAATACAATTTCGTCAGTTTCACCATCTAGCTTTTTAAAAGATATTTTTTTAAATTTAAAGTCAAAATCAAATTGATAAAATTTTGAAATTATTAAATTATAAACACAAGCAAACAATATCAAGTTAATTAAATAAAACAATAAGAAAATTATATTTGCTGTGTAAACGAATAATAGCGACGATATTAAAAAACTAAAGAACCATGGAATTGCCATGTATAAGTAATTATGTTCTTTGTTAATGTTTTCTGTGTAAGAATTAGTTTCAAAATATTCTAAAAAACAAAGAATAAGAAAATATAAAAAGATAGAAGAACATAAAGCTATTTGCATATTATTAAAGGAAATAAGAAAAAAATTAGCAATGTTAAACAATGCAATTATTAAAAATACTAAACTTGTTTTTAAAATACTTATTAATTTTCGTTTTTTAATGATTAGCAAATACAAAGCAAATAACAATAGAAAAAAACCAATAAAACTTAACAATTCTGTTAATTTTTCATTAAAATTTTTCTCAAGTTTGCTAATTTTACGTACATGAGCATCCACCTTTTCGCTAAATTTTTTTTCAAAAATATTTTTAATAACAGTCGAAATATCTCCGTTAACGATAATATTTTTTTTGTTAAATGAATATTTTTTTGCAGTAATAGCGTCAAAACTTTTTATATCGAAAATAAGGCAAGTTTTACTTGTTTTTTCATTATGATAAGCATAAATGCTATTTTGGTTGTAGTTTAAATTTTTTATATTTTTTAATATTTCTTGAAAAATATTTTTAAAATCTTCAAGATTTTTATTTTCAGTTGTTGTTACACAAACTTCATATTTGTTTGATTCATATGCTTTATTATTAAATGATAAAACAAAAACATTTAATAAAATTGCAGTCATAAAAATGAGCCGAAAGAAATTTTTTTTCTTCTCTGTTTTTATGTTGGAAAAGTAATTAACAATTCTCGAACTTGCAGTTATTAATTTTGTATTAATGTGTTCAGCAAAATTTAAAAAAAACGTTTTAATAAAAAAACGCAAATTCTTTTTAATTAATAAATAATTTGTTATAAAATTGGTAAAACAATTTATAACTAAAAGTATTCCTACATTTTCAGTGGCTTTATTACTTATAAAATAAAAAACGGTGCCTAGCATCGCAGAAAATAAAGAAATGTCAAAAATTAAGAAAAAAAGTTTATTATTTGAATTTAAGAAAATTTTTTTTATTTTTGAAAATTCCACTTTTTCATTATTGTTTATGTTTAATAAAGGTTTGAAGAAGATGTTGTTATAGAAGATATTGATTAAAATAGATTGTAAAAATATAAGTAATAAGCCTATAAGCGCGGATAAGTCAAAAGTTCTTTTTAAAAACACGAAGACAAATATAGTTAACGATAAATGTGCTATTAAATTGAAAATTATCATTAAACTTTTTTTTAGTTTATATGCTTTAAGTAACAACAAAAATACTAATAAAAAAAGGAAAATAACAAAAAACACAAGATTGCTGTTTGTCAAAACGTCGTTATAGTTAAAAAATCTCTTATTTATTGCTTCAACAAAGTTATTATCAACAATTTCAAATTCATGTTGAAAATTTTTAGAATTTAATAGGGTTTTATAAAAAAAAATACGTTTATATATTTTTTTTACATCATCACGTGCTAAGTTTAAATCAAAACGTATTTGGATAGAATTTTTTTTATTTTTGTAATATAAATCTTTAGCGTCAAAAATAGCTATTTTTTCATTTTTATTTAATTCCGTAAAAAAGATATTTTTATTATTTTTGTATTTTTTTTCTTGTTTTCTTGTTTGGATAAATAATTCTTTAACATCTTTAGCGTCATATTTTGAAAAAGGTAAAATTAAATAAATATTTCGATAGTCAGAAGCAACATTAATATAAGCGTTATTACACCATTTTTCATCAATTAGAATTGTTTTTATACCAATATTTTTGTTTTCGTTATTTGAAAGTACGAAGTGACAATTTTCAGTTAATAAACGATTAATATAATAATAATCGTCAGTGTCGTTAGCTACAAAATTAACTTTAATTTTATCATCGCCAATTATTGATATTTTATAATTATTAATCCCGTATCTTTGAAGACGATCAGCAATATTTTCTGCACATTTTTGTGAAGCTTGATGATAATTGATTTTTTTTTTTAATTCAAGAATTATCTGTTTGTTATCGCGACAGTTAAAGTCAAAATTAGCGTTATCTAATGAATACTTTATTAAAAAAAAACCTATTAAAAATATTATTAAGAAGTTAACAAAAAATACAAAAAAATTTTTTATTTTTATCATAAATTATGCTTTTAATTGTAAGTAGTAATTATAACATTTTTAACATTTATTTTTAAGAAAATTTCATTTAGTTGACTATTCAAAACTAAGTTAAATACTGTGAACAACATCAATTAACTTAGTCGTTATCTTTAATATTTTGTGTTTTTAAAAATTCAATGCCTTTGTCAGTTAGCGTTCTTCCGCGAGGCGTTTTGTCGATGAAATTAATTCTAAGTAAATAAGGCTCATAAATTTCTTCAATATTTTTAATATCTTCTCCCATAGCGTGTGATATCGTTTTTAATCCGACAGGTTTATAATGAAAACGAGAGGCAAGCGTTTTAAGATATTCTATATCCGAGTCATAAAGCCCAAGTTTGTTTAGTTTTATATTGGCAAAAGTTGTTTCAACAATTTTTTTTGTAATAATCAGTGAATTGTTAGCGTTGGCAAAATCTCTTGCCCTTTTAAATAAATTAATTGCTGTTCTTGGAGTTCCCCTACTACGAATAGCAATCATTTTAGCAGCGTCATCGTTAATAGTAGTTTTTAAAATATAACTGGCATTCATAATAATTTTTTTTAATTCATTTGTTTCGTAAAAATTTATTTTTTCAATAATTGAAAAACGTGATTTTAACGGCGTCGAAATTGCTCCGATATTTGTTGTTGCGCCAATTAATGTGAATGGCGGAAGTTGGATGTTAATTGGTGAAACTTCATTGTTGTTTTTCGAAAGAGAAATGAGTTTAAAATCTTCCATAGCGTGATATAAAATTTCTTCTATTGTTTTTGATAAACGGTGAATTTCATCAATAAAAAGAATTTCGCCAGGGTTTATTGATGCTAATATACTAGCAATATCCCCTTGTTTTTCGATACTGGCACCATTTATTATATGAATTTTATAATTCATCTCATTGGCGATTATTTTAGCCAAAGTCGTTTTTCCTAATCCAGGAGAGCCAAATAATAATATGTGATCTAATGATTCATTTCGATTCTTAGCAGCTTCGATATAAATTTTTAAGTTTTTTTTTATTTTTTCTTGGCCAATAAAATTTTCGAATTTTATTGGTCTTAATGAAAAATTGTCATCTTGTTCTATCATTGTTAAATTTATTTAATCGCTGTAATATCTGTTTAGTAATATCATTTTCGTTTTCTTCAGAATTAATAATTTTTTCTGTTAAAAAAGGTTTTATATCTTTAATTTTAAAGCCAAAATTTTTTAAGGCAAGCAATATTTTTTTATATTTTTCATTATTTTTATTTATTTGTTGTTTTTTAAATTTGTTAATAACATTCTCAATATTTTTTGTTTTTATATTTTTTATCTCATTGAAAAATGCGCCGCTATTTTTCTTAGAAAGTTCAGATATTTTATCGTAGTCTATTTTATTTAAAATATGTAGAGCTTTTTTTGTTCCGATTCCTTTTGTTGAGATTAATATCAGAAAAAATTCTTTTTCTTCTAATGTTTTAAATCCTATTAATTGTTGTTCTGTTTGATTAATAGTACTATAAGTGAAAATTTGTTCTTTTCTTCCGATTTTAAATATTTCTGGGTGGGATACAAAAATTTTGTACCCTATTTCATTATTTTCGAGAACAATAAAATCATTTGCTATGTTTTTTACATAACCTGCGATACTAAAGTACATATCTAAAATTTTAACATATATTTATTATCGTTTAAATGCTGGCGGCTTTGGAATCGGCTTTCGTTTATGCTCGCTAATTTTGTGTAGATAATTAATGCGTTTTTTGGCTTTGTTATTTATTTTTTTACCATTTAAAAAATTATCGATATTTTTGTAAGTTGTACCTAGTTCATTTTCGTCGTTTGCGTTTTTATTTAGGCCACTACTTGGTTTGCGTTTTATTATTTCTTCAGTTACGCCAAGCATTTTTGCTAAAGAATATATTTCTGTTTTTGTTAATTGTGATAGCGGGAGTATATCGCAGGCGCTATCGCCAAATTTTGTAAAAAAACCGGTGTATATTTCATCTAAATTACTAGTTCCGACAACTAATGATTTTTTTTCTTGTGCAATAGCATATAGAGTGCACATTCTCAAACGCGCTTTGATATTATTTTTGGTTTTTTGACTTAATAAAAAACTTTTTTCAATGTTTTGTATAGTTGTTCTATATATTGGTGTTAGATCGATTATTTTGTATTTAATATCGAATTTATCACATAATTGTTTGGCATATTCTTCGTCTTTTTTGCCTGATTCACACGGCAATATAAGAACATGAATTTTATTTTTTTCAATTGTTTTTAATAGCAGTAAAAGCGTGACGGCTGAATCAACTCCGCCTGATAAACCTAAAACAAATCCGTTTAATTTATTTACCAAAATATATTTTTTTAGAAAAAAAATAATTTTTTCAGCGTATTCTTTTATTTTTTTTTCGCACGTTTTCATTTTTATGAATAATTATCAAAAATAAACTTAATATTTTCAAAATTAACTACATCATTTGGTTTGGCGTTTGAAGATTTTAAATATTGAATAATGCCCATTTTTTTTAATATTAGGATAAAATTTTCAATTTTTTTGCAAGACGAATATTTTTGAATCAAATATTTTCTAATATGATCGTTGCAAATTATTTGCCACTCGTTTTTACCAATTTTTTTAATTCTGAAAGCATTGTCATTATTATTAACAACATAATTTTTTGTTATAACGCTTTTGTTTTTCAAATGTCTTAATATTTTAATACATTCTTTTAACAATTCATTTATTCCAAAATTCGTTATTGAACTTATTGGAAAGATTTTTTTGTTAATTTTTTTTTCTAAAAATATTTTTTTATTATTTGTATTTGGCAAATCCATTTTCGAGGCAACTATAATAATTTTTTTTTTAAAAAAAAGTTTGTTGTATTTTTTTAACTCATCAATAATTGTATTATATGTTTTAATCGGATCGTCGTCTTCCATACTTATTAAAAAAATTATTATTTTGCATCTTTCTAAGTGTTGAAGAAATAAATGTCCTAGTCCTTTTCCTTTATGAGCGTCTTTAATAATTCCTGGCAAATCAGCGACTAAAAATTTGTTGTCATATGTTAAAACACCAATATTTGGCGAAAGTGTTGTAAAAGGATAATCATCTATCTTTGGCTTGGCATTTGTAATTTTGGATAACAAAGTTGATTTCCCGGCATTTGGCATTCCCAATAATCCAATATCTGCAATTATTTTTAGTTGTAAAAGCAATTTCTTATGTTCCCCAAGTTCGCCCTTTTCAGCTATTTTAGGAGCTTTTATACGGGAATTTTTAAAATGGCAATTGCCTCTTCCGCCTCTTCCGCCAGCGGCAGCAACAAAGCTAAAATTATTCCTACTTAAGTCACATAGTATATTGTTTTTTTCGTCAAATACAACAGTACCTACCGGGACTTCTAAAATGATATTTTCAGCATTTTTCCCGTGTTTGTTTTTTTTTAAGCCATTTTCGCCATTGTCAGCTATTATTTTTTCATTATTTCTTATATTAATTAGCGATTTTATGTTGCTGTTAGATTTTATTATGATTGAACCGCCACATCCGCCATCACCGCCATCAGGACCGCCGTTTGGCAAAAATTTTTCATGTCGAAACGAAGCGGACCCATTACCTCCATTTCCAGCTATTAATTCGATTTCACAATAATATGCAGACATTATTATTAGCCGTTGTTTAATCTTGTCTGTTTAGCTAAGTTAATTTTCTATTGGATAAACAGAAGCTCGAACCTTGTTATTTTTGGTTCTCTCGTATTTTAAAACTCCATTTATTAATGAAAAAATAGTATCATCTTTGCCACGTTTTGTATTTTTGCCGCACATAATTTTTGTTCCGCGTTGTCTAAAAATTATATTTCCGGTTTTTACTATTTGTCCATCGCTTTTTTTCATTCCGAGTCTTTTCGAAATGGAATCGCGTCCATTTTTGACAGAACCAACACCTTTTTTTGAGGCAAAAAATTGTAAATCCAATTTAAAATTCATATATTTAACTTCTTTTTATTAATTTTATCTTTTTTCTTATTAATTTTCTATTTCAGTTGGTCGCTAAACAAAAACAGGCAACCAACCGCCCCTTTTCATTAAAGAATTTAGTTAATTTTTTCACGGCTTTAATTGGAAGGGTAGCCTAACGCCATGTAGCTATAGCTCTTTAATTTGTTCGAAAATGGTTCATAATTGCCCCCTTAAATTCCAAAAAAATGTAAATCCAATTTAAAATTCATATATTATTTAACTTTTTTTTTAATTTAATTTTTAAATCAACATTTTTTGGATAATTATCAGCTACGTTTTTTATTTGAGCTATCATCATTTCAAAACGAATTTTATCTTCTAAAGAAATTTTTTTCATTAACTGTATTAAAATATTATTTTTCTTTATTTCTATATTTCCAATATTTTCAAATGCATTAAGTGCGCCAAAAACAATAGCCGATATTGCAGAGCATATAATATCACATCCTTTTTTTGCAAAATTTGCGTGGCCACTTATTGAAAATATTTTTTCGTTACACAAAATTTTTATCATTTTATTTTTTGCTACTTTCTTTTTTATCGTCTTTTTTAACGATTTCTTTGATTTTTAATTTAGTATATTTTTGACGATGTCCTTTTGTTTTGCGATCATTATTTTTGGCTTTATATTTAAAAACTCTTATTTTTTTTGACAATCCATGTTTTTCAACAATAGCTGTTACGTAATAATTCGTTATATATGGAAAACCAATTTCAATATTTTTATTATCATCAAATACACATAAAACATTTTTGAAAATAAATAACTCATTTACGTCAGCGTTTATTTTTTCAATAAAAACATGATCACCATTTTTTACTTTTAGCTGTTTTCCACCTGTTTCAATAATTGCGTACAACATAACAAAATTTCCTAATTATTAACACAATATTAAATATTAATTAATATTATTTTTGAACAAAAAACAAAATTTTTAGACTTATAAAACGCTCAGAATTTGGCTGATTATTAAATTCCAAGTATTTTTATGAGTATTTTCTGCACATTGCCAATCAATTTTTTCCTAAATTTTAATCTAAATTTTAAAAAAAAATCAATTAAATTTTAAAAGACAAATTCATCAAATTATCAAAATTAAATTTTGATATTTCGTAAATAAGAATGAGAATTGTTAAGTACTATCGTCATCGAAAAAAACAAATTAATTATCGTAATTTTTTCTTGTTTATATTATTAATTTTGTTATCAATTTTAAAAAAAACAAATTTATTTAATTATTTAATGTGACAAAATGTGGCAAAAATGCAAAAAAAGTTAATTTAAGATAATATAAATATGCGCGTATACGTGTGGATTTAGTTTGATTTAATTTATACATTTATAGACGTAGTTAAAATTAAATAGTTATATCTCAATGTGTATGTATTTGCCGACTTAACTTAATTGGCAGAGTAACTAAATCGTAACTAGTAAGTAACGGTTCGATTCCGTTAGTCGGCACCAATTATATAAAGAATAAAGCAGATAACTTTTTTAGATGGTGCGATTTTAAAGTTATCCTTGTTTTTATGATTTTTGTTAATCTTATATTGCACTAAAAAAACGATTTAAGTATAATAAACAATGATAGCGCGATTTATTTATCTGCTTACATAATACATTTGTGTAATTTATTTTGGATTTTTTGCGTTGTGTTGAAGGGCATTTAGTTCAATGGTAGAACGCTTGTTTAACAAGCAAGAGGCCAGTGGTTCGATTCCACTAGTGCCCACCAAAAATAGGCAGGTATAATTTAATAGTAGAATAATAGCTTCCCAAGTTATCAGTGTGAGTGCAATTCTCATTATCTGCTCCAAAAAAAAATGTATTTAGTTTGTTTAATTTTTAAAAAAGCGGTCACCCGTTTTTTAAATTTTGTTTTAGATAAAGATTATTTATAAAGGAGAAAAAATGTTTTTTTTTAAAAAGTTATTTGATGCAGTAAAAAAATTATGTAAAGAAGAAAATATAAACGAAAAGAGAATGCGCGAATTAGTAATTGAGTGTTTAGAACAATCTTATATTAAATCTATTTTAAAAAATAATTCTGATAGCATTGAACGACCAAGAATAAAAATTTCTTTTAATAAATCAGGGAGCGAAATCTATTTCTTTATTATAAAAAAAATAAAAAAAGAAGTCGTTGACGACATGTTAGAAATAGAAATGGATGACGCAAAAGCATTAACAAAAAAAAATAATTTAAAATATGGTGATGACGTTGAAATATTAGATGATTTTTTAGACAATAAGAATAAATTAGAAGTTTTTATTAATTGTTTCAAAAGAATTTTTCAGCGAAAAATAGATGACGAAAAGAAGACAGTTTTATATAGTGCATATAAGGACCATATTAATGAAAATGTTATGGCGATTGTTGAGAAAATTGATAATCGTGGCGCTACTGTAAAAATAGGCGAAGTTAGTATTTTGCTGCCGCAAAAAGAAATGATAGGCGATGAATTTTTTGTTCTTGAACAACAAATAAAGGTTTTTTTGCAAGATACAAGTACTGATAAAAAAAAGAGCATATCAATTACACGAGCGAATGATGGTTTTTTAAAAAGGATTTTAGAAGAAGAAATTTATGAAATTTATGACGGAACAATTGTCGTTAAAGATATAGTACGTGTTGCCGGTAAAAGAAGCAAAGTAGCTGTATATTCAACGATCGACGAAGTTAATGCAACTGGCAGTTGTATCGGAAAAAATGGTGTTAGACTTGCGAAAATCGTTGATCAATTAGGCGGAAACGGTTTTGATAAAGAAAGAGTAGACATTATTTTATATAGCGATAATCCATTATTCTATATAATTAACGCTATTAGACCGGCAGAGGCGGTTGGAGCGGTTATTACAGACGAAGAAAATAAAAAAGCTATTTGTATCGTAAAAGATAATCAATATCTAAAAGCAGTCGGTTTAAAAGGCATTAATGTCAAATTAGCGTCAAAACTAACCGGATATGAATTAGACATTATCGAGGAAAAAGATGCTGAAGGTATTGATTATATTTCGAAAACAGTTTTTGAAAAAGACGAGATAACTAAAAAGGCAGAAAAAAATAAAAAAAAGTTTTTAGAAAGCGTGATCGCGCATAACAAAAAAAAGAGCGAAAGCAGTATTGAAGAGATTAGCGAAAAAAAAGACGAAAATGATAACTTTGAAGAACTTTTAGAAAATAACGATAACAATAGTGACATTGATGATTATAAGAATAAATTTTCCAATATCGAAACAACCAGTTTATCTGAAATGGAAAAAAAGATTGAAAAAAATGTTAGTCATAATAACGAAATGAATAATAAAAGAAAAACTCAAAAAAGCAATAGCGATAACATTGTCAAAAAAAATAAGTTAGAGGAAATTAAGGATTTTGTGAAAAAAAAAGAAAAAAAGATGTATTCTGACGAAGAAATTAAAGACTTAGAACAAGAAAATGACTATAGTTCGGATTTAAAAAACGACGAAAATTTTGATGAGTATGATAATTATTATAACAACGACGATAAGGATAGATAATGAACAATATTTTTATTTTTTCTCATGATATAAGTCTAGGCGATTTAGCTGAAGAGATAGATATTTCTTCTAGTGAAATAGTTAAATTTTTGTTTTTAAAAAAAAATAAAAGTATAACGGTTAACCAATTATTAAGCGAAGAAATTATAAAAGATATTTGTGATAATTTTAACGTTGTTTTTAAAAAACAAAATAATGAGAATTGTACTAATAAAAAGGTAGTTTATAATAATTCTCTTTTTCGTGATAGGCCTCCTGTTATTACAATTATGGGACATGTTGATCACGGAAAAACAACTTTGATTGACGCTATTAGGAATAGTAATGAAGCCTCAAAAGAAATCGGAGGTATTTCACAAATAGTAAGAGCATACCAGAAAGATGTTAATGGAAGAAAAATAACTTTTATTGATACGCCAGGGCATGAAGCTTTTTCTAATATGCGAAAATATGGTGCTCAAATAGCTGATATTATTGTGCTTGTTGTTGCAGCCGATGACGGCGTTAAACCCCAAACTGTAGAAGCGATCAAATATGCAAAAAAGGTTGAAGCGACAATTCTTGTAGCGATTAATAAAATTGATAAACCTTCAATTAACATAGAAAAAGTAAATAACGAATTAAGTCAATATGGTTTAGCGCCAGAAAAATATGGCGGAGAAAATATTTTTTGCGAAATAAGCGCCAAAAAAAATATTGGCATTGACAATTTATTGAACCATCTTCTTTTACTTGGTGATTTGCTTGAATTAAAAACAGATATTAATAACGGTTCTGGTGTTGTTTTAGAAGCAAAATTAAGTAAAAACGTTGGTATTGTAACTAATATTTTAATTCAAAATGGCATTCTAGAAAATGGATGTTTTATTGTTATTGATAATTGTATTTGTGGCCATATTAAAAAAATTTTTGACGACAATAATAAAGTTATTAGTAGCGCTGGCGCATCGATGCCCGTTAAAATAATTGGATTAAAAAATATAGCAGAAGCCGGGCAAATATTTTTATTTTTTAAAAATAAATTGGCAGCTGAACAATATGTTGCAAAGAGTGCTAAAAAAGATAGTTTTAAGAACAATAATGCCGTTAATCGATTTCAGCAAAATAACAAAGACGATAACAGCATTGACAATATTTTTATCTTAAATTTAATATTAAAAGCTGATGCGATTAGTTTGTTAGAAGCTATAAAAGATAATATATGTAGGATTAAAATCGAAGGAGCCAAAGTTAACGTAATTTATGCTAATGTAGGTGACATAACAGACAACGATATAGATTTAGCTAATTTAAGTAAAGCTGATATTTTTGTTTTTAATATTAAAAGTAATTCTGCGATTAAAAACCGTTTGAAATCGTTAAGAATTAATACCCATTATCACAACATTATTTATTCATTAATTGAAGATGTTGAAGAAACGTTGAAAAAAAAATTAGCGCCAAAAAAAATCGAAGTAATTACAGGTCATTTAGAAATAAAAAAGATTTTCACCTTCGAAAAAAAAAATATTGCCGGTTGTATTGCGAAAGATGGTTTTATTAAATCAAAATCAAAAGTTCGTTTAATTAGAAACGGAGAGATTATTCATGATGGCGTTTTAGCAAGTTTAAGACATAAAAAAGACGATATTTCTATTGTAAAAAGCGGTTCTGAATGCGGAACGATAATAAAAAACTATAACGATATAAAAGAAAATGACATTATAGAAGGTTATGAAATTCAAGAAGAGTAAAGAAGAAGTTAGAACATTTTTTGGAATTAGTCGCGTAAATCGATACAAACAAAGAACAAAATCAGATATCGAACACGTTATTAGAAATGTAATTTATCATCATTATACTAAAAACAATAAAATAGGATTTTTATCCATCAATCATATCGAAATAAACAATGATTTATCAGTTATAAAAATTTATGTTTCTTTTTTTGAGGATTATAAAAAAAGTGAAAAAGCGATAAAAATGATGAATAAGGATAAGAAAATTTTTAAGGAAATTTTATGTTCTAAGTTAAATTTACGTAAAATGCCAGGAATTGTTTTTATATTTGATGATCGTTTTTTAGCGAGTGAAAAAATAGAAAAAATATTAAAATCCTGAAAATGAAAATTTTCAATATTAATTGTTCTATTGATAATTATAAATTTTCTAAATTTAAAAAAAAAACTAATTTATGTTTAGGCTTTTTTGATGGAGTTCATTTAGGCCATAAATTATTAATTAAAAAAGCCAAGGCCGAAAACGACAATGTTGCTATTGTTACTTTTGATAATTTCAAAAAAAAATGTTTAACAACAGTTGAAGAACGTTTATTTTTTTTTAAGAAAATGAATATTAATTGCGTATTTATTTTTGATTTTAAAAAAATAAAAGATGTTCCATATGATATTTTTAAAAAAAGTTTTTTAGACGTCATAAATTTAAATTCAATTTTTATTGGAAACGATTTTAAATTTGGAAAAAATCGGTTAGGAAAAGCTAATTATTTAAAAAAATTCTTTATTATTAAAACGGTTAGTTTTTTAAAAAAAAATAATAAAAAAATATCATCCTCTGAAATAAAAAAAATAGTTAAACACGGAGATATAAAAACAGCGAATCAATTGTTAGGATATAATTTCTGCATTTTTGGAAACGTAATAAAAAAAAACAAAAAAGATTTATTTGTTTCTGCTCAAAAAGATAAAATTTTACCGCCATCTGGCGATTATAAAATGAGCATATGTTCTGTAAAGTCTTCTAATAAAAAAAATATTATTGCTAAAAATTTAAATTTATGTTTTAAATTTTTCAAAAATAGCAAAAACATTATTATTATTCTAACTTTAAACGACAATTTTTCTTTATTAAAAAAAATAAATCTAAAAATGCAAATTATTATAGAATTAATTGACAAAAATAATAATTATTCAATGACAAGTTATGGGTTTTAATTATTTAGTAATATTAAGTAAATTTATGTTGGTATAATTTAGGTACCAAAAATAAAAAAGAAATCAAAAGGGAAAAAATATTATGGCATTAACATCAGAAGAAAAGAAAAAAATAGTTCAAGAAAATAAAAATAATGTTGGTTGTACAGAAACGCAGATAGCATTATTATCTGCAAGAATGAAAAAATTGTTAGAGCACGGTCAGAAACACAAAAAAGATTTTTCAGCATCGCGTTGTCTTTCAAAATTATCTAGTCGCAGAAAAAAATTTTTAGGATATTTAAAAAGAAAAAACAAGGAATCTTACAATAAAATAATAAAAGAAGATAAAAAATTAAAAAAAGGCAATAAAGTAGTTTAGTAATTAAGATAATATTATAAAAAAAGTCGAATCGCCTTTTTAGTTTAGAGGTAGAATAAATCTGTGGTAGTGATTAGATTTCGGTTCGATTCCGAAAAAAGGCACCAAATAAATATTTCTGGAGCAGTAATGAGATGAAAAAAAATTTAACGTTAGGCGAAGCCAAAAAGTTTATTGCATTAAAAATAAAAGAAATAAAAAAAGAAGTAGGCAAAAAAAACGTTTTGTTGGCCTTAAGTGGTGGCGTAGATTCTATGGTAGTTGGAAAAATATTGGAAAAAGCCATAGGTAACCAGTTGATGCTTGTACATATCAATAGCGGTTTGTTAAGAATCGGAGATTCTGAGTGGATAATAAAAAAAATTAATCAATCTTCATTAAAAACAAATTTTAAATATGTTGACGCTTCAAAAATTTTTTTGAAAAATTTAAAAAACATTCAAGATTCTGAAAAAAAAAGAAAAATTATAGGATACACATTTATTGATATTCTAACTAAAACAGCTAAAAAAAACGGGATAACTTTTTTAGCGCAAGGAACTATTTATCCTGATATTTTAGAATCCAAAAATAATATAAAAGCTCATCATAATGTTGGTGGTTTGCCAAAAAAAATGGACTTTAAACTTATTGAGCCATTAAAAACACTATATAAAGATGAAGTTCGTGTTGTCGGAAAAGCATTAGGTTTAGAAGATGATTTTTTAAATAAACAGCCATTTCCAGGACCCGGGCTAGCTGTTCGTTGTTTAGGAAAAATTACTTTAGAGCGTTTAAATATCTTAAAAAAAAGCGATAAAATATTACGCGAAGAATTTGATAAGTGCGGTTTAAGTAAAAAAGTTTGGCAATTTTTTACAATTATTTCTGATGTTAAAAGAATGGGAATTAATAAAAATAAGCGTTTTTCAGGTTTTGTAATTATTATTAGAGCTGTGCGTTCTGTTGACGCAATGACAGCGCAAGCATATGAAATACCATTTAATGTTTTAAATACTGTGGTTGAACGTATAACCAAATTAAAATTTGTAAGCAGAGTCGTTTATGATTTAACACCAAAACCATGCGGAACAATAGAGTGGGAATAAACTAAATCATATTGATAAAAAATTTTTAATATTTTATTATTATCAAGAATAATTATTGTAGTTGGTTTTCAATGGAAACGTGTATTACTGTAAAAAATTTGAGTAAAAAAATAGATAATTTAGTTATTGTTGAAGATATTAATTTTACTGTTCAAAAGGGAAAATTTATAACTTTTTTAGGTCCTTCTGGTTGTGGCAAAACAACATTGCTAAGAATGCTTGCAGGTTTTGAAAAACCGACAAGTGGGAAAATTTTTTTTTATGACAAAGACATAACAAATTTAGAAGCTTATCGAAGGCCGTTTAATATAGTTTTTCAAAAATACGCTTTATTTCCTCATTTAAACGTTTTTGACAATATTGCTTTTGGATTAAGAGTAAAGAAAAAAAAATTTAAAATTGATAATAATACAACAATAGCAAGATATTTAACTGAAGCAGAGATTAATAAGAAAGTTTTAAAAATATTAAAATTAGTTGATCTAAAAGAATTAAAATATCGCTCTATTTCATCGCTTTCGGGAGGGCAACAACAACGTGTTGCTATTGCAAGAGCAATAATTAACGAACCTGATGTTCTTTTGTTAGATGAGCCATTATCCGCTTTAGATTTAAAATTACGCAAAGAAATGCAAATTGAATTGAAAGAAATGCATAAAAAATTAGGTATTACGTTTATTTACGTTACACACGACCAAGAAGAGGCGTTATCGATGAGTGACGAAATTATTGTCTTTAACGATAAAAAAATTCAGCAGATAGGAACGCCAGAACAAATATATAACGAACCAAAAAATGTTTTTGTAGCTGATTTTATAGGTGAGTCAAATATTTATAGTGCGAAAGTTGTCGGAAATAAAGAAGTAGCTTTTCTTAATTGGAATTGGAAGTGTGTTGACGATTTTCCTATCGATGAAAATGTTGATGTTGTTGTAAGACCAGAAGATGTTATATTGCTAGGAGCAAGAAAAGCTAATTTAATCGGCCAAATAAAAGATAAATTTTTTAAAGGCATGTTTTATGAATATGTTGTTTATGTCGGAAAAACTGAAGTTATAGCGCGTAATACAAGCGATTTAGCTTTGAATTCAAACGTTTCCATTAAAATACTTCCGCAAAATATTCATTTGATGAAAAAAGAGCATAGCATAAATGTTTATTATAATGCGCATATTTTTAATAATAATAGCGTTATTGTTAGCGATGATTTATTTGAGTGCGATTTAACACAATTATATGACGGTAGCTATATAGATAACAATGGGTTTTTAACAACAAGTAATGGTAATAAATATGATCTTATTAATGCTGAAGTTATTATAAAAATTAGGTTAAAAGATATTGAAATTAGCGACGATATTAATAATGATAATATTCATGGAGAAGTAATTAATGCTATTTGGAAAGGTGAATATTATCAAATATTAATTAGAAGCAATAGCGGTAATGATTATATAGTCGACAGCGAATATTTTTGGAACGTCGGCGATAAAGTGTCAATTATAGTAAAAAAGGAAAATGTAAAAATTTTTCTCAAAAATAATATTTCAAAATATGAGCTATAGCAATTTTAAGGAAAAAAGTATATGTATCCCCTTTTTAGTTTATCTAATAATTTTTGTTTTTATTCCTTTTGTAATTGTTTTTTTTTATTCATTTATCGATGAAAACGGTCATTTTACTCTGTATTCAATTATTAATTTTTTCACTAACTTATCAAAATGCTCTGTTTTATTAAAATCACTTTTTGTTGCAACACAAACAACTTTAATTTGCTTATTGTTAAGTTATCCGCTTGCTTATTTTTTAGCAAAAAAAAAAATTGAAAATATATTTGTTATTTCTCTTTTTGCTGTGCCAATGGCAATAAATTTTATTTTAAAGGCAGCTACAATACGCGATTTACTTTTATTAATAGGCATAACTGGTGGGCAATACCCGTATTTATCAACAATTATTGGAATGGTTTATAATTTTTTGCCATTTGCCGTTTTTCCAATATATAATGTATTTTTAAAACTAGATCAAGCGCAATTAGAAGCCGCTAGCGATTTAGGCGCAACACCGAAAACTGTTTTTTTATCTAATATTATTCCGCAAACAACGCCAGGAATTATGAGCGCAATATTAATGGTTTTTATGCCCGCGGTTAGTAGTTATGTTATGTATGATGTATTTAGTGAAGGAAAAATAATATCTATAGGAGGAGTTATTTGTTTATCATTTTTAAATAATCAATGGAATATTGGTTGTTTTTTGTCGTGTATAATGTTATTGGCTATTGTTTTAATGTCGTATTTTACAAATAATTTAAACAAAAAGAATTAAATATGAAATTATCAGATTTATATGTTTATCTTTTTTTTATTAGCTTATATCTGCCTATTTTATGGATTTTATTTTTATCTTTTTTTGATGTTGAAAATGAAATTTTTACATTTTCCCTATATAGCGATTTATTTAACAATAAAGAAATATTGATTGCCGTAGCTAATAGTTTTTTTTTAGCGATATCTTCAAGCTTTATTGCTGTTTTGTTAGGTACTTCAGGAGCTATTGGAACATTTTTTTTAAAGTATGATTATGTAAAAATAATCGAGTCAATAGTAAAAATGCAAATGGCAAATGTTGAAATAGTAATAGCATTATCATTATCGATAATGTTTATATTTTTTAAAATTTCTAGTTTTTCCTTTTTTACTTTATTAATAGGCCATATTTGTCTTTCTTTACCTTTTATATATTTTTTTATAAAACCAAAATTGATAAAATTTGATTTAAATTTATATGAAGAATCATTAGATTTAGGTTGCACGCCAATTAAAGCTATTAGAAAAGTTATTTTGCCACATATTTTTTATGATATTTTAAGTAGTTTTATGTTTTCAGTTATGTTATCTTTGGATGATTTTGTTATTACTTTTTTTTTACGCGGGCCAGGATTATTTAGTGGTTTCAGAAATATAGAAACTATTTCAACATTTGCACAATCAAAAATTAAAAAAAGCCCTATTCCTCCTGAATTAAAAGCATTAACAGGAATATATTTTTTGTTTTCACTAATATGCGTTATTATATTTTTTCTAATAAAAAGAAATAAGAGAAATAATCATGTTAAAAGTTAGATTTTTATTTTCATGCACTTTAATATTTTTTATATTTTTGGTGATAATTTTGTATTGTTTTTGCGAAACAAAAGATGAGTTTATTTACATAAAAGTACTTAATAGTGATGACTATATTTATTTGCAAAAAAATAAAAGCGATCCTAAAGATTTAGTTCTTCAATTTGAAGAAGAGTATAACAAGAATATAAATTATGGAGAAAAAAAAATAAAAGTTATTTATGATACGTATGACACACCGGAAAACGCCTTTAATATATTAAGTAAAGGAAATGTTTTGTACGATTTAGTTTGTGTTTCGGAATATATAGTTCAAAAAATGGCCAATATGGGCCTATTAGAACAAGTAGACAAAAAAAAAGTTCCAAATTATTTTGATTATAATAACGAAAATCATTGTTCAACATTTATTGAAAAGCAATTAAAAAATATTATTTTAAATAATAAAAAAACATTATTTGATTACTCTTTGTGTTATATGTGGGGAACGTTGGGTTTTATAATTAATTTATCGCATTATTTTTTTAAAAAAAATAATATGATTTTTAACGAAGTAATCAACGATATTCATGATTTAGATACTATTTTTGAAAGCGATAAATATAATAATGCTGTTACAGTAAAAAATTCTGTTCGTGATTTATATGCTATTGGCGCTATAAAAACGTTTAACAAAGAAATTCAAAAAGCTAAAAGTACAAGAGAAAAAAATAGTATTTTTAATCGCGGAAATTCAGAAGATGTAAATGCAAAAAAACACATTCTAGAGGTTTATAATAGTTTATTAAAATTTAAAAAAAATATACGAGGTTTTGAAATCGATAACGGAAAAGAAGACATAGTTAATAACAAAATTCCAATTTGCTTAACATGGAGCGGAGACGCTTTATATTCAATTCAAAAAGCTAAAAAAGAGAAAAAAATAGATTTGATATATTCAATACCTTTTCAAGGAACAAATATGTGGTTTGATAATTGGGTTATTCCGAAAAAATCCAATAAAGAGTTGGCTTATAAATTTCTGAATTTTATTTTTAATCATAAACATGTTATAGAAAATATGCAATATACAGGGTTTACATCTTCAATAATTGGAAAAGATATATTTAATTTTTTTAAAAATAAATATGAAAAAAAAGACGGAGATTATTTATATGATGTGACATATTTTTTTAAAAAAGATGAAAATGACGTTAAAAAATATGAAATAAATATATTTGAAAAAGATCGACATAATTTAATATCAGCCCAGTTTGTTGAAGAAAACGATATAAATAATTTAATGATAATGCGTGATTTTGAAAAAAATAATGAATTATTGATGGATATGTTTAATGAATTTAAAAATGATAATTTACCAATACACGGATTTATACTATTTTTTTTTGAAATTTTTATTTTTTTATTTTTTTTAATAAAGAATAAATTTAAAAATAAAACACATTTTATGATAAAATAAGATCGCATTATTGTCCGAGTGGTCAGGTATGTAGCTGCAACCTATATCAGGTCGGTTCGAATCCGACATAATGCTCCAGCGTCAGTGGCTCAATTGGATAGAGCGTCTGGCTACGGACCAGGAGAATGAGAGTTCGAGTCTTTCCTGACGCACCATTTTAAAAATGTTGGCATAATATATAGCCATATTGTAATTAATTTTAGCCATAACAGCTTTTGGAATGCTAACAAGATTTATGTAATCATAGTAATGTTAATAACATAAAACACGAAAATGGCCATTTCATATTTTTTGAAAAACAATATATAATAATAAATATTATGTCAATATTTCAAATAATTAAAAGTTCAAAAAGAAATTTAATTGTCTTTCTTGTTTCATATTGTTTAATTCTTAGTCTGATAACCTATGGTATTTATTCAATAACGAAAGTTAAGAAAAAGCCATTAATCGATAATGTTAATAATCCAATAGATGAAGAAAAAGAAGAAGAAAAGAAAGAAGAAGGTAATAAACAACCACAAGAAGAAGAAAGAAGAAGCAAAAACGGAAGAACAAGAAAATATAATAATCCAGACAACGAAAAGAAAGACGAAAACAAGAATAATGGCCAATCAATTATTAAATCAACTTCTTTTTTTAATGATAAGAGTCTGATTCTTTTGATCGAGGTAATTATTTTATGGGTTCTTTTAGGATATTTAACCATTAATTATCGAGATATCAAAGATCGATATTCTGAAGGTTTTATGGTGGTTATAATATATTTAATGTTACATGCCATAATTAATTATTTCGTCGCAATATTTTTTTCAATCCAAGAGAAAATCCAAGAGAAAGGCAAGGTTCAACCTTCGGATATTTGGAGGCAATATAAAGATTATTGGAAAATCCATTTTAATAATCTCCACGGATGTTTAATCTTTTTCCTACCTCTGATTGTCATGCCGATTATTATCATTCAAATCGCAATACACCGTCAACAAAAAAAAGGAGATGTTGTTGATAATCATGTTAATGATATACATTAGAAAATAAAACTCAATTGATAACTAGTAACGATTATTCGACAAGCACTTTTTTATTTGGATGCTGCCATTCTAAATTATCAATATAGTCGTTTCTTTTCGATATTTCATCAATTCCCAATTTTCGCAGCAAGGTCAACCAATTAAAAAAATGAATAAAAAAAAGAAAAGCGAATAAGCGATTAGTTTCGGCCAAGTCGAGTTCGTTATTTAATTTGATAATTAGTTCTTCTTTTTCTTTTTCTTGATTAACTAATTCTCGGGAATTTATTGGTTCTTTTTTTCGATAAATCGAATAACCAATAAAAGAACCAATACTTAATGACGAAAGAAGAAAACTAATTAAAATTAATTTTTGAGAATTCATATT
>JAGCZS010000001.1 GCA_017959905.1 Bacilli bacterium | reverse complement strand
CTTCTTCTTTTTCTTCATCTATTGGATTATTAACATTATCGATTAATGGCTTTTTCTTAACTTTCGTGATTGAATAAATGCCGTAGGTTATTAGACTAAAAAACAGCGCACATGAAACAAGAAAGATAATGAGATTTCTTTATAATAATATAAAAAAGAAATTCAAAAATAATATAATTTTATAGTAAACCAAAAATAAAAATAATGTTTTTACGTTGTTTTTATTGTCTTATATAGCTATTTTTTAACTTTGTTCTTACCAAAACATTGGTACCCTTTTGGGGATTCGAACCCCAATCGTCAATTTAGAAAACTGATGCCCTATCCTATTGTGCTAAAAGGGTAAAAAAATTGTAACATTTAGTAATATTACAATTAAAATAATTGTACAACATACACAATGAATTATATTTTTTTAGAAAACCAAATAGGAAGTGACGAAGTCGGCACAGGCGATTTTTTTGCGCCTATTATTGTTGTTGCGACGCTAATTAAAAAAAATAACGTACCAATTTTAAATGAATTGGGTATAAAAGATTCAAAAAAATTGACAAATAATCAAATAAAAATTATGTATAGGAAAATTGTATCATTAAAAATTCCATATGAAATTGTAATTTTAAAAAATAGTAAATTTAATAATATTTATAAAAAAAATAAAAATATGAACGCTATCAAAAGTATTCTGCATAATTATGTTTTATTTAAATTACATAAAAAATATCCACAAATTTCAAATTTTTGTGTTGATAAATTCACCGAAAACAAAGAAAAATATTATGAATATTTGTCATTGTCAAATACAAAAAATATAGTAAAAAATATACTTTTTGATTTTAAAGGCGAACAAAAGTTTCCTAGTGTCGCTGTTGCAAGCGTTATTGCTAGATATTTTTTAATTGATTATATGGACAAAATAAGAATAAAATATAAAATGTTGATTCCTCTAGGAAGCGGGGAAAATGTAAATATATTTTCATTAAATTTTATAAAAAATTATGGCGTTAATAAATTTAATGCATTAGTAAAAAAAAATTTTTTGAACTATAAAAAAATTTTACTCAAACTTAAAACGACTGATAGCATTTAAAAAATAATTTGGTAATTTGGATTTAAAAACCATTTTTTTGTTTGTTGTTGGATGAATAAACGATATTTTATAGGCATGTAAAATTTGTCCATCACTAATTATATTTTTATTATTTAAACCATATATTTTATCACCAACAATTGGATGTTTTATATATTCAAAATGAACTCTTATTTGATGTGTTCTTCCTTGTTTTAATTCTATTAAAACAAGCGTTGCTTTTTTAAAACGTTTCAAAACTTTAAAACTACTTTCGGCATTTTTTCCATTAACAGGATCAACACACATTTTTAATGGATTTATTTTGCTACGTGATATTGGTGCGACGATTTTTCCTTCGTCTTCTTCAAGCACCCCGTTTACCAAAGCTTTATATTCACGATGAATTTTATGGTTTAAAAATTGTTTTGCCAATAAACGATGCGTTTTGTTATTTTTGGCTATTAATAACATTCCGGATGTATCCTTGTCAAGACGGTGAACAATTCCTGGTCTATAATTATCAAGACGCGATAATTTACCAATATGATATAGAAGCGCATTTACTAAAGTATGTTCTTTGTTTCCGTTTCCAGGGTGAACGACCAAACCGCGTTGCTTATTGACTATTAATAAATCATTATCTTCATATAGAATATCAATTGGTATGTTTTCTTTTGCTAAATAGATATCTTGATTTACAGGTTTTATCTTAATTTCATCATTTATTTTTATTAAATAATTAGCTTTTTTTATAGTTTGATCATTTACAAAAATGGCTTTATTTTTTATCAACTTTTGAATTTGACTGCGCGACAAATCCTTATCTAAAATGGGCATAATTTTGTCAATTCGTTGATTAATGAAATCACGACTAATTATTTTAAAAACTTTCATGTTTATCAATAAAATCTATTATTTCCTGGGCATCGCGAACAAAATTAATATCGACATTTTTATATTGATGTCTAATAAAAACTAATTGTTTTTTTGCATAATGACAAGTATTTTTTTGAATTAATTCCAATACTTTATCATCTGCCAAATTCGGATTTTCGATAACTTCTCGATAACCAATCGCTTTTAAAGAATTATTATCTTTTCCATATTTTTTGACAAGCATTCTAGCTTCTTGCACTAATCCTTTATCAACCATTTTTTTTGCTCTTTCTTTTATTTTTTTATAAAGCTCATTACGATTAATTTTAACGACAAAAAAATAAATATCTTTGTAAATTACCTCATGTTTCTGCTTTTTTTCTAATTCGCTTTTTGTTTCATTATTCTCCAAAAAAATAGCGATAGCCCTAAGTAAACGACGGCGATTATTAACATGTGTTTTATTTGCTGTTTCTTGGTCTATTTTTTTTAATGCGTCATGTAATGATTGATTATCCATTTTTTCGAACTCTTTTAAATCAACTGGCTTTTTCTTATTAAATTTAAAATCATATATAGCAGCTTTGATATACAAACCGCTGCCGCCAACTAAAATAACATTTTTCTTTTTTTTTATTAATGAAGAAATGCAAATGCGAGCATCATTTTGATAATTAAAAATAGAATATTTCGCATTAGGCAAAACAAAATCATAAAGATGATGCGGAACTATACGGTAATCGTAGGATGACGGTTTTGCTGTGCCTATATCTAATTCCTTATATATTTGAAATGCGTCAGCATTAACGATCTCGCCATTATATCTTTTAGCTATATCAATGGCTATTTTGCTTTTTGAACTACATGTCGGCCCAGTAATAACAATTATCATTTTGAAAATACTTCTCCAAATAAAAAAAATGGATGCGTTTCGGTAATTTTTACTTTAATAATTTTTCCGATCATGCTTTTTTTACCAAAAAAATGCACAATTTTATTGGTTATTAGTCGGCCTTCCAAAGTATTTTTGTTTTTTTTAGAAATGCCATCTACCAGAACATCATAAATGTTATTTAAATATTTTTTATTTTTTTCTTCAATAATTTTCATATACCAACTGTCTAAAATCTGAAATCGATTTTTTTTAACAGCATCACTTACATTATCGACCATATTATACGCTGGCGTACCATGTCTTTTGGAAAAAATAAACATAAATATATTGTCAAACTTAATTTGTTGAACTATTTTTAAAGTGTTTTTAAATTCTTTATCTGTTTCTGTAGGAAATCCTATTATAATATCCGTTGACAATACGATATCAGGGAAAATTTTTCTAATATTATCAACTAATTTTAAGTAATATTGCGAATTATACTTTCTGCCCATCAATTTCAAAATATTATCGTCTCCGCTTTGAATCGGTAAATGAAGATATGGTAGAATGTTTTTATGTTTTTTCATTATTCTGATAATATCCAACGAAAAATCATATGGATGACAGGTTAAAAAATATATTCGAGGTATTTTTAATTTGGCTACTTCATCTAATAATTTAGCAAATGTTGTATCATGCTTAATGCCATAACTACTAACGTTTTGACCAATTAAAACTATTTCTTGATAATTTAAATCAGCTAATTTACGACATTCATCGATAATATCTTTAAAATTGCGATCTATTTCTGGCCCTCTTGTATATGGAACAATACAATATGTACAAAGCTTATCACAACCATAATTCACGTTAACAAAAGCTTTAAAATTAGAAAAATTAAAATTATTCGGCAATCTTTCATCGTTTACGTTAAAAAAATTACTGTTTACATCTACTATATTTTTCTTAGTTATAATATGTTGTTTTAAAAGAAAAAAAATTTTGCCTATGTTATTTATGCTAATAACAATATTAATTGACATTTTTTTGTCAATAATTTTTTTAACTATTTTCTCTTCCATTGCCATACAACCAGAAAAAATAATTATTTTATTTTTTAATCTTTCTAAATAACTAAAAACTTTTTTTTCTGCTTTTTCACGTACAGCGCATGTGTTGACAAAAACAATATCAGCATCTTTTTCGCTATCGGTCAATTTAAAACCGGCATATAAAAAAATACCTACTACTTTTTCAGAATCACGATAATTAGCTTGACAACCATAAGTCACAACAAAAACTTTTTTATTTTTAGAAAAATTAATTATCCAATTATTTTTATATATTTTTTTAAAATTATTACTAATTTTGTTGTTTACGCGAGATTGTTTAAAAGATGGACAAGAATAAATTAATATATCTGTATTGTTTTTGATCATTTAGTTTTTTCAACGACTCTATATTCACGAATAACTACTACCTTTATTTCGCCAGGGTATATAACTTGCTGTTCAATTTTTTCTTTTATTTTTTTTGCTAATTCAAAACAATCTAAATCAGTTGTTTTTTGTGTGTTTACAATAACTCTAATTTCTCTACCTGAACGCAAAACGAAGGCTTTTTCAACTATACTAAATTCATGACAAATATTTTCCAATTGTTCCATTCGCTGAAAAAAATTCTCATTAATTTTATCGCGTGCGCCTGGTCGCCCTGCACTTAAAGCGTCAGCGGCTTGAACTAAAACAGCAATTTCTGATGTCGCTTCAACATCGCCGTGATGCGAAGCTATAGAATTAATTACCGTTTCACATTCACCAAATTCTTTAGCAATTTTGATACCTAATTCAACATGATTTCCGTCAAAATCATGATCAACAGCTTTACCAATATCATGTAATAACCCAGCTCTTTTGGCTAATGATTGATTAAGACCCAATTCTGCAGCCATCATGCCAGCTAAACTAGCCACTTCTATAGAATGATCATAAACGTTTTGGCAAAAACTTAATCTATATTTTAAACTGCCTATTAATTCTATTAATTGTTTAGACATATTAGAAATATTTAATATAATTAAAGCTTCTTGACCGTTTTTATATATTTGTTCTTTAACTTCTTTCGTTGATTTCGAAGCAAATTCTTCAATGCTCGATGGCTGTATTCTACCGTCTTTAATTAATTGTTCAATAGTTATGCGAGCTATTTCGCGCCTTAATGGACTAAAACTAGATATAACAACAACTCCTGGCGTATCATCAATAATTAAATCTATTTTTAATACTTGTTCTAAAACTTTTATATTTCTACCTTCTTTTCCAATAAGCTTTCCCTTAATTTCATCATTAGGTAAAAAAATATTTGTCGTCATTAAACTTGTCGCTTCATCCCTAGCAAATCTACTAACAGCTAAGGCAATAATTTTTTTTGATGTTTTTTCGACATCGTTTTTAACTTTTTCCAACATATCTTTTTTATAGGAAATTGCTTCTAATTTAGTCTCTTTTTCAGCTAAAAGCATTACCTCTTTTTTTGCTTCTTTTAGCGTTAATGATGAAATACGCTGCAATTCATCGTTAAAATATTCTTCTTTATTTTTTAATTCTTGTTTTAAACTTTCTATTTCATTAACATCATTATTTAATTTAACTTTTAATTGTTCTAAACTTTTTTCTTTTTCAGAAATTTGAATGCTCTTAATATTAATCTCGTTTTCTCTTTGTAAAAGATTTTTTTCTTTTTCAGAAATTTGAATGCTCTTAATATTAATCTCGTTTTCTCTTTGTAAAAGATTTTTTTCTTTTTCAGAAATTTTGTAATTTTGCTCTATTTCATTATTTTTTTTTAATAATTCATCATTACTTTTTGCTTCGTTATCGTTCGTGAAAAAGAAATTTTTATGCTTCAATTTCAAAACAAGCAAAAAAATAAAAAAGCAAATTATTAATAATAATAAAAAGACAAAAATAATGCTTTTAAAATCCATTATTTTTCTCCGTTTTGTATATTTCTGCTATCTCAACTTTGTGTTATATAAAACAAAATATACAAATTTAATTTAGATAAAAATCACTCTGTAATTAGTAATTTTTTGTTTTTAAAATATTTTTCTTATTTAATATTTTTACTTATTTTAATTATAATAAAAATTAGATATTAAAAAAAAATTTTTTTGTTTTTTTTGCAATACTCAATTTTAGATTATTATCGCTATTTTTTTCTTTTAAATTTAAAAAAGACTCTATGACATTTGCTAATAAAATAATAATTTTGTCATATGCAGAATTCTTTTTTTTTTGTATTTTATCGAATTGTTTAAAAATTTTTAAAATAGTTTTTCGTAAATTAACAGTATAATTACGCATTTTTTTGTTAAACTTCTTTATTTCGTTCTTTGTCTTCTCGGAAACTACCAAAAACACTTGCTGTGACATCTGATTTTTATCATTGATAGCAAAATCTAACCTTGAATTTAAATTACCAATATCAACAATGTACAATAATTCAGAAAAACTTAAACATTTATCTTCTTCGTCAGGAATAGCCAAATTAAATAAAAAATATTGTGTAATATAATTAAAATCTTTTTGAAAATCATCAACGTTATAACTTTTTTTCTTATTTTTTGCTACGGTATCTAAAATTTCTGTTAGCGCCTTATTTATTTCTTTATAAAACAAAACGCCTTTTTTGAAAAAAATATTTTTTTCTGGCATCTTAATTATTCTTTATCTTAATTTAAACGACTCTTTATTTTTGAAACAATCTCATTCGTTTCTTTTGGATTTTGCTCTAAAAAAAGTGCTGCTTTTTCGCTTCCTTGACCGATTTTTTTATTATTATATTCATACCAAGATGACGTTTTTTTTATAAAACCACGTTCAACGGCTATCTCTAAAATATCTGCGTACCTGTCAAAACCTTTTCCATAACAAATATTCATAAAACATGATCGATATGGAGGAGATACTTTATTTTTGACTGTCCTAAATTTTACTTTGACACCTACAGTTACATTATTCTTGTCTTTTATAAGTTCCGATTTTCTTATTTCTAAACGAATAGTAGCATAAAATTTTAATGCTACTCCGCCGGTTGTCGTTTCTTTTGCGGCGCCATACGCACCAGGATTTGTTCTTAATTGATTTATAAAAATAATTATCGCTTTTTTATTGACTTGAACAACTTTTCGCAATCCTTTAGCCATTAAACGCGCTTGTGCGCCTATTACAACGTCCTGTAATTCGCCATCTAATTCTACTTTCGGTATTAATGAGGCAACTGAATCAACAACAATAATATCGATATTATTACATGTATTGCATATTAGTTCGAAAGCAATTTCGCCGTTATCTGGCTGAGCAAGATAAAAATTTTGCTTATTCGAAATTAATTGTTCCACATATGTTTTGTCTAATGCATGTTCAGCGTCAATATATAGGGCGTGCCCGCCGTTTTTTATAATTTCGGCAATAGCATGAATAGCTAAAGTTGTTTTTCCTGAACTTTCTGGCCCAAAAATTTCAATAATACGGCCACATGGGAATCCGCCGCCTAATATTGCATCTAAAGACAAAAAACCACTTGAACAACGCTTTACTTTAGCGTTTTCTTTAAAATCAAGTGACATAATACATTCTTTACCAAATTTTTTTTCAATACTTTTTAAAAAAGTTTTGAAATTGCCTTCATTACCACTTACTAATTGTGTTTCTTCGCCTGAATAATTTTCAATTATTTCGTCATCACTATACATCCAAAATTCCTCATTTCATTGTTTTAGTTCGTTAATAATAATATAAATAGCCTCTAATACAGCTTTCTTTATTATATCATTTCTACTGCCGCTTAATGATAAAAAAAATACTTTTGTTGTTCGATTATGTTTCATACCTATATAAATATCGCCTACGTTAGTTGATCCTTTTTCTTTTGTAGGCCCTGCATTTCCGGTAAACGAAATTACAATATCGCTACCTAATTTTTTATATCCATTAGTAGCCATTAATTCAGCAACTTTATCACTAACAACACCAAACTTATCAATAGTTTTTTTATTAATTCCTAATAAATTAGTCTTTAGATTAGTTTGATAAGTTACTAAAGCGCCTCGAACAACTTTTGAAGCTCCAGGTATCTTGATTAATGTCGATATAAAAAAACCACCAGTTACTGACTCAACACTTCCGATGGTGTTTTTTGTTTTAATAAGCATTTTAATTAGTTTATTAGCTTCATTCATTTTTGATAATTTAATAAAATTCTAACCCTATAAGCCATGTTTTGTAAATGGTGACAATCTATCTAAGTTTATTTTCATAAACTTACTGGTCTCCTTTCGTTTTATTCAACCAATTTCCCTTACCAAAATTTAGGTTTCTCGCTTAAGGGGTTTACTCCGTTTCACAATAGCAATTACTTGCTATCTCGTCTCTGTAGCACTTTTATAGAATTCATATCCTTTTTTCAAAGGACTGAATTCAGCCGTTATATTTTTAAATATACCTAACGTTATTTTTTTCGTTAGCATAAACACTACTAACATCTCAGTTAGTGCGAGCATGGACTTTCCTCTAATTTTAAAAAATTAGCAGTCACCCAGATTAGAACATTAAATAATTTTATACTTTTTTAAAAAATATTTTTATAATTTTTATATGATAAAATACCCAAATGGTCAAATTTACAAAATATGCAATTGCAAAAAAATAATTGCCAAAAAAGATAAAAATCAAGCTAATCGCGGCATGGATTTTGAAAAATATGTCAATGAAGCTAATTTGTTTTATCAACAAAAAAATATCGCTATTATTACAAAAAGGGCGACTCCTATCAAAGTACTCAGAATTACCGGTGCAAAAATAACTGAAGGTTTCTTTGAAAAAAAATCAACCACAGACTATAATGGCGTGTTTAACGGAATATATATTGATTTCGAGGTAAAAAGCACATTAAAACAAAAATCTTTTCCATTACATAACATTTATCAACATCAATTAGAACATTTAGAAAAAATAATCAATAATAAAGGAATAGCATTTTTTTTAATAGAATTCGTTTCGCTGGATAAAATTTATTTTTTAGATGCTAAACATATAATAAATTTTAAAAAAAATAATATTAGAAAATCTATGCCTTTAAAATATATCGAAAAAAACGGTTATTTAATAAAAAAAACAAATAACCCTATTAAAGTTGATTTTTTACCATTTGTAAAAAAACTATTAAAAAAATCTTGATTTTTTTAAATCGCTACTTTATCCTATTCATTAATATATCGTCAATAGCTCTAAAATTACAACTGCCATTTTCAAAAGCTATATTAACAGCGTTTTTACAATCGTTAAAATCAAAGCCGTTTAAAACCCATTCACAAACAAAATTGCGTTCTATATCCAAAATATCTCTCGAAAATTTTTGTTTCATCATATCAATAATTAATTCAACTTCCTCGACAGTTTTTTTGTCAGATTTCAAAAAATTTTGTTTATTAAAGTAAACACAATACATTTGAAATAATTTATCTTCTAAAGGTTTTAAAGTCACAAAAAATTCATTATTTCTTTTTACATAGGCAATGTATTTCTTGTTTATTAGTTTTAATAAAATCTTATCAATTTGTGAAATTGGCAAATTCATATAAAGAGCAATAATTTCTGGAGTTATTACTTGATTTTCGCTGTCTAATAAATATTTTATAACGAAAATTACTGCTAAATCTACTTCGTTTAACAAAAGTTGTTTATAAAATTTAACACAAAAAAAATCAAAATTAATTTTCACTATAGAACTATTCATTCATGAAACTAAAATTACGTTTTTATTAGATCTCACCAAGTTCGGTATGCAATTGATAAAAAATTTAATAGCTAATGTAACAATTATTCTTTTTTAATAGCTATTAAACTTTACATTAATGGTAAATACCAAACTTGGTAAATAAAAAACATATTAATCTAGTAAAAACGCAATATTTACGCGCGAAAAAATTGCGCGTAAACAAAAATTTTCTAAATTAAAAACTTAATTTAAATAATCTTTAAAATCTTGCGCCAATTTAAAGGCAACTGTGTTTTTAGCTGGTATGCTAATAGGCTGACGACTGGCAGGATTTATGCCTTTACGTGCCGATCTTCTTCTTGGTTGGAAGGTGCCTAATCCAGGCAATCTAACTTTCGAACCTGATTTTGTAGCCTTTCTAATAACTGCAACAAACTTATCAAGCATATCGTTAACTTGAGTCTTGTTTAATTTTGTTGCATCAGCAATGCTAGCAACCAGTTGCGCTTTTGTCATATTTTTTGTTTCCATACGCTTCTCCTTTTTCTCAGTATTTTACCACATATATTTTTATTTTGTCAAATTTATTTTATTTTCTAAAATAATTTTCACTACACTATTCGTAAATGGGAATTTTTTTCTTATTTCATTTTCAATATAGCGCATATAGGAAAAATGCATGAATTTTTTATTATTAACATATAAAACAAATGTTGGAGGTATTGTATCTAATTGCTTAATAGAAAAAATTTTTATTCTTCCGCCATTAAATAGCGGTGGCTCATTATATGTTGTTATATTTTCTATAAGATTATTTAAATTATCTTGCTCTATTTTTTTATGTAAATTCTGATAAGCAATATTAATTTCAAAAAATATTTTTTCAATATTATATTTTTTAAAAGCGCTAATAAAAACAATATTTGCAAAATTTAAAAATTTAAAATTTTCTTTTATTTTTCTTGAAAAAGATAATGAATTTAAATCATTATTAACATCACATTTGTTAACAACAATAATTACCGCCATTGCTTTATTTAAAATATATCCAGCAATATGCTTATCTAATTCAGAAATGCCTTCGACAATGTCAATAACAAACAAAACAATTTCTGAGTTCGTTATAGCCCTAAAAGTTTTAAAAGATGAAATTTTGTCTATAATTTGTGAGTTTTTTCCTCTTTTTTTTAAACCGGCTGTATCAATAACAATATATTTTTTTTTATTGTATGTAAATATTGTTTCGACAGCGTCTCTTGTTGTTCCTGGAATTTCTGAAACTATTACGCGTGTTTGCTGTGATAAAGCATTTACTAAAGTAGATTTACCAACGTTTTGCTTACCTATAATAGAAAATTTAATAGCATCAAGATCTTCGACGATATTTTTGTTTATATTTTTAAGATAATTAACTACATCTCCTAAAAGTTCTTCTATTCCTAAATTATGAATTGAAGAAATTGCTTTAGGTTTTAATCCTAATTGATAAAATTCATTAACATTGTCTTGCTGATTAATGCTATCAATCTTGTTCACGGCTAAAAATATTTTTTTGCCACTCTTAAAAAGTTTTTTAGTTATTATTTTATCGTCAGAAGTTATTCCTATATTTCCATCTACTAAAAATATAATAATATCTGCTTCTTCGATAGCGATTTTTGTCTGAAATTCTATTTGTTTTTGTAATGAAAATGAATTATCACTATCGTGACTAATACCGCCAGTATCAATAAGAAAAAAATTATTATTTAACCACGTAGCTAAACCATATAATCGATCTCGTGTTGTGCCCGCAATATTAGAAACAATTGATTTTTGAAATCCCATTATCCTATTAAAAAGGGAGGATTTACCAACATTCGGGCTACCGATAATAGCGACAGTACCTAAAGACATTATTTGGCTCTTTTTTTATTTATTTCGTCTAATATCAAATTAACAACTTCTTCAATAGTTAAAAAAGTGGTGTCTATTTCGATAGCGTCTAAAGCTTTTTTCAATGGGTTAATTTTTCTTGTTTGATCTATAAAATCTCTTTCTTTTAAATTTTGTTCTATATCTTTTAAACAACACTTAATATTTTTTTGTAAATTTTCTTTATATCTTCTTTTAACGCGCTCTGATAAATCACAAACCAAAAAAAATTTATTTTTAGAAAATGGGGCAACGTTTGTTCCAATATCGCGGCCGTCCATAACAACATCAAATTTGTACGCGATTTCTTTTTGTTTTTTTACTAAAAATTCTCGTACAATTTGTATTGATGACACAATTGACACTTTATCACAAACTTCCTTTTCTCTTATTATATTTGTAAAATTTTTACCATTGCAATAAACTAAGCTATTTTTTTTAAATTCTATATTTATGTTTGCAATGGCTTGTTGAAGTTTTTTTATATCATAAAAATCAATTTTATTTTTTAAACAATATGCTGTTACAACGCGATACATAGCTCCAGTATCTAAATACATATAATTCAATTTTTTTGCGATAATTTTACTAACGGTAGATTTGCCAGAAGAAGAAACACCATCAATAGCAATACAATCAACCATAATCTTTCTTATTTTTTTATCTATATATAAAAAAATAATACCGAAAACAATAAAAAATTGTAAAATTAAGAAATAAATTATTTAAAAAAAAGAGGAAGGAAAGGATGAAAAAAGTAAAAATAAACAAAGATCTCTGTATCGGTTGCGGGTCATGCATTGCTGAAGCACAAAATTCTATGGAATTTGATAGCGACGGAAAGGCAAACTGCATTGCAGAAATGGATGATAATATTGCAGAAAGCATTAAAAACAATTGTCCTGTAAACGCAATAGAGATTGGATAATAATTTCACGCTTTTATGCGTGAAATTCTCTTATTTATTTGTTCTATTTAATTTATATATTTTAACTAATATATAATGAAAACTAAAATATATAAGTTACATAAATTTTTTAAAAAAACTTGGCGTTGAATCGTTTTTCACAGGCTTTAAAGCCAACTAGAACGATCGCGGTAGTGCTTAACTTCTGTGTTCGGAATGATGACAGGTGTACCCACTACGCCATAAACACCAAGTTAGTTGTTCTCTGAGAACTGAATATAATATTTGTCTTTCTTTGTTTAAAAAATAAAACCTACGAACTATTAGTACTGGCAAGCTAAATATATTACTATACTTACACTCCCAGCCTATCAAACTTCTGTTCTTGAAGTGTTCTTAGAAGTCTCGTTTTGAGGACAGTTTCATGCTTATATGCTTTCAGCATTTATCTGATATGTAGGTAGCTGCCAAGCTGTGCCACTAGCGTGACAACTTGTGCACCATTGCTACACTCGTTTTAGTCCTCTCGTACGAAAAACGAATCCTCTCAGACTTCCTGCACATCCAACAGATAGGGACCAACCTGTCTCACGACGGTTTGAACCCAGCTCACGTACCATTTTAATTGGCGAACAGCCAAACCCTTGGAAGGTACTGCCCCTCCAGGATATGATGAGCCGACATCGAGGTGCCGAACTCTGCCGTCGATATGAACTCTCGAGCAGCACCAGCCTGTTATCCCCAGAGTAGCTTTTATCTGATAATTTACGGCCCGAACTAAAAGAACCGTAAGGTCACTAAACCCGACTTTCGTCTCCGTTTGACTTATTTGTCTCACGGTCAGGCATTCTTATGCTTTTACACTCTACATTTGATTTCTAACCAAACTGAGAATACCTTAGGGCTCCTCCGTTACTTTTTAGGAGGAGACCGCCCCAGTCAAACTGCCCACCAAACACTGTCCACTATATTTTTGAAATATATATGTTAGGTTAACAACAATTTAAAAAAAGTATTTCACTGGCGACTCCGCTTAAACCGAAATCTAAGCATCACAGTCTCCTTTTTATGCTATGTATAAATCGCCATCAACCAATATTAAGTTGCAGTAAAGCTTCATGGGGTCTTTCCGTCTAGTTGGACGTAAACTGCATCTTCACAGTTAATAAAATTTCGCCGGATATGGTGTTGAGACAGCTCCAAAGTCGTTACATCATTCGTGCGCGTCAGAATTTACCTGACAAGGTATTTCGCTACCTTAGGACCCT